>CAXQUZ010000070.1:0-12295 GCA_964226865.1 Myxococcota bacterium
GCCCGCCACCGCGGCCGGTGCTGGAGCCAGGCAGACGCGGCCGGCACCAGCAGCACCCAGGCCGGCGCCAGCCAGTGGATCTTGCTGTCGGTCACGAGGGCCGCCAGACCAAAGACGACCAGCGTCGGGAGCGCGAGCCAGCGGGCCGGCCCCCGGGCGCCCAGGCCCGCCAGCAGCGGCACGAGGGCGGGCCCGACGAGGCCGAGCTGGCTGCCGACGAGCTGGCCGGCGCCCACCAGGGCCGAGATGCGGTGCCGGTGGCGCTCGACGAGCTGGTAGGCGAAGGTGCCGCCCCCGTGCTCGGCGGCCCACCCGAGGGCCGGCAGGTTCATCGCCAGGGCGAGGCCCAGCGCCCCCCACGGGCCCCACGCACGCAGGGCGCCCGGGCCGCGCCGCAGCAGCCACAGCACCAGCCCCGCCCCCAGCAGCACCCCCGTCAGCTTGCCCAGCAGCGAGATGCCCAGGCCGAGGCCGACCCAGCTCCAGCGGTCGCGCTGGAGGCCGCGCAGGGCCAGCAGCCAGCCGCAGAGCATGGGCATGTCTGGCGCCGCAAAGACCGCCATGATGCCGAACATCGGCAGCACCGACACCAGCAGGGCGGCGGTCGTGCCCGCGCCCGGGTGGTCGTGCTCGGTGGCGCGAAAGGCCAGCACCGCCGCCCAGAGGCCGCTGAGCACGAAGGGCAGCCGCACGACGCCGGGGCTGTCGGCCAGGGACGGTCCCGCGGGCAGCCGGGCCGCCGCGATGAGCCAGGCCACGAGCGGCGGGTGCTCGCGGTAGGACCAGTCGAGCCGGGTGGCCCAGTGCCAGTAGTAGGCCTCGTCGTCCCCCAGCCCCGTCCGGGCCGAGAGCCACAGCCGCAGGGCAGCGAGGGCGAGGAGCGCAGCCCACAGCCCCCGCGGGAGCGGCCTCACCCCAGCCCGGTGACCGTGACGTAGAGCCACGTCAGCGGGGCCGCGAAGAGCAGGGAGTCGATGCGATCGAGGATGCCGCCGTGGCCGGGCAGGAAGCTGCCCGCGTCCTTCACCCCGGCCCAGCGCTTGATCATCGACTCGACCAGGTCGCCGACCACGCCCGCGACATCCCCGAGGATGCCGAGGACGATGACGTGGCCCCAGCCCATGTGGGGCACGGCCACGAGCTTGACCACCGCCATGCCTGCGACGACCGCCACGGCGCCGCCGATGGCCCCCTCCCAGGTCTTCTTGGGGCTCACCCGCGGGAACAGCCGCGTGTTGCCGAAGGCCCGGCCCGCAAAGTAGGCGCCCGTGTCGCCCAGCCACGCGAGCAGCAGCGACACGAAGACCCAGGTCACCCCATGGTCGAGGTGGCGCACGGCGCTGAGGTAGCTGAACAGCACGCCGATGTAGAGGATGCCCATCACCATGCGGGTGGCCGCAGTGGCCCCCTTGTCGGTGTCGGGCACGGCGAAGAGGCCGAAGAGCAGGCAGCCGAGGGTCGACACGGCCATGGTCGGCAGCACCGAGGCGTCGGCACCCCAGACGATGGCCATGTGGGTCAGGAGGCCTGCCGGGCCCATGGCCGCGAACGCGAGGCGCTGCTGGCCGGGCAGGGCGATGCCCGCGAACTCCCACAGGGCGATGGCCGTGGCGACCAGCACGAGCAGCTCGACCGCGAGGGGCGGCCCGAGGAAGAGCAGCGGGAGGATGACAGCGAGGCCGATCAGCCCGGCCATGAGGCGAGTCTTCATCGCGCGCTCTCGTCTTTGGCCACCCGGAGCTGGGAGCCGGTCTTGCCGAAGCGCCGCTCACGGGCGCCGAAGGCCGCAAAGGCGGCTTCGAGCTGGGGCTTGCGGAAGTCGGGCCAGGCCACGTCGGTGACGTAGAGCTCGGCATAGGCGATCTGCCAGAGCAGGAAGTTGCTCACCCGGAGCTCGCCGCTGGTGCGGATGAGCAGGTCGGGGTCGGGCAGACCGGCGGTGTAGAGCCGGCTGGCGATCAGGTCCTCGTCGATGTCGTCGGGGCGGGTGCGGCCCGCCTTGACGTCGCGGGCGATGGCGCGCACGGCGTCGACGATCTCGGCCCGGCCGCCGTAGGACAGGGCGAGGTTGAGCACCATGTCGGAGTTGCCGCGGCTCTCACGGCTCAGCGCCCAGAGGGGCGTGCGCACGAAGAGCGGCAGGCGGTCGACGTGACCGATGGCCCGGAGCTGGATGCCCTGCTCGAGGATCTCGCTGCGCTCCTGGAGCACGTAGCGGTGGAGCAGGGTCATCAGCGCGCCGACCTCGTTGGGCGGCCGCTTCCAGTTCTCGGTCGAGAAGCTGTAGAGGGTCAGGGCCTTGACGCCCTTGCGGCGACACTCGCGCACGATCTCGCGCACGCTCTCGGCCCCCTCCTCGTGGCCCTTGACCCGGGGCAGCCCCCGGGACTCGGCCCACCGCCCGTTGCCGTCCATGATGATGGCGACGTGGGCGGGCACGCTGGCAGCAGACGACGCCATCAGCCCTCGAGAACCTCGGCTTCCTTGGCTTTCGCCAGCTCGTCCAGCTTGGCCACACAGTCGTCGGTGGCCTTCTGGATGACGCCCTCGTAGCGCTTGAGATCGTCCTCGGAGATCTCCTTCTCGGTCTCGAGCTCCTTGTACATGTCCATGTACTCGCGGCGGACCTTGCGGGCGCGGATGCGGGCGTCCTCGACCATCTTGCGGACCTGGCGGACCATCTCCTTGCGGCGCTCCTGGGTGAGGGCCGGGATGGGCACGCGGATGATCTGGCCGTCGTTGGCGGGGTTCAGGCCGAGGTTGGCCATCACGATGCCCTTCTCGATGTCGGCGATGGTGCCCTTGTCCCAGGGGTTCACCACGAGCAGCCGCGCGTCGGGGGCCGTCACCGTGGCGAGCTGGTTGAGGGGCATCGAGGCACCGTAGGTGGCCACGAGGACCTGGACGGAGTTCAGCATGGTCGGCGAGGCCCGCCCCGTGCGCACGGTGCTGAGGTCCTTCTCGAAGCGCTCCACGGTGGAGGCAAAGTCGTCCTTCATGGAGTCGAGGTACTCGTCGCTCATGGTCTCTCCGTTGTGCGCTCGGGGCGCGGGCTAGCCGTCGTTGCGAAGGTGGGTGCCGATGGGGGCGCCACAGATCACCTTCGCGACATTGCCGGGGCTGTTCAGGTCGAAGACAATGATGGGCAGGGCATTGTCCATGCAGAGGCTGACCGCGGTGGCGTCCATGACGCGCAGGCCACGGTTCAGCACCTCGAGGTAGGACAGCTTCTCGAAGCGCTTGGCGTCCGGGTTGGTCGCCGGGTCGCAGTCGTAGATCCCGTCCACCTTGGTGGCCTTGAGGATGACGTCCGCGTGGATCTCGGCCGCCCGGAGGGCCGCCGCCGTGTCGGTGGAGAAGTAGGGGTTGCCCGTGCCCGCCGCGAAGATGACCACGCGGCCCTTCTCGAGGTGGCGCACGGCCCGGCGCCGGATGTAGGGCTCGGCGACCTTCTCCATGTCGATGGCGCTCATCACCCGGGTCTTCAGGCCCACCCGCTCGCAGGCGTCCTGGAGGGCGAGGGCGTTGATGACCGTGGCGAGCATGCCCATGTAGTCGGCGTGGGCGCGGTCCATGCCGCGCGAGGCACCGGCGAGGCCGCGGAAGATGTTCCCGCCGCCGATGACCACGGCCACCTCGACACCCAGCTCGTGGACCGCCCGGATCTCGCGGGCAAAGGACCCGATGGACTCGGCCTCGATGCCGGACCCGGCGCCACCGCCGAGCATCTCGCCAGACATCTTGAGCAGGACACGCTTGTAGACCGGGGACTGCGCGGCGCTCCCCTCGGTGGTGGCGGACATCGGGGCACTCCCAGGTCGCGGCACGGCGGGGGCCGAGCCTGAAGGGGAGGCCCTGCGCGGCGGCGCAGGGCCTGGTTGCGGTGGTGTGCGTGCCCCGGACCCTACCGCAGGAGGGCCCGGGGCGTGGTGCGCAGGCTCAGGCCTGGCCGGTGAGCTTGGCGACTTCCTCGGCGAGGTTGTCGACCTTCTTCTCCAGGCCCTCACCCAGCACGAAGCGGGTGAAGCGGCGGATCTGGATGTTCTCCCCGATCGTGGCGACCTTGTCGGCGAGAACCTCGGCGACGGTCTTCTTGTCCTCCTTGATGAAGGGCTGCTCGAGGAGGCACTCGTCCTTGTAGAAGTTGTCCATGCGGCCCGTGAGCTTCTTCTCACGGATCATGGCCCAGCGGTCCTCCGGCATCTTGGCCGGCTTGCCGCCCTCTTCCTCCAGCTTCGAGAGCTGGACGGCCATCTCCTTGTCGATGGCCTCCTGGGGCACGTCCTCGCGGCGCACGTAGGAGGGCGCGGAGGCGGCGATCTGCATCGCGATGTCGTCGACGAAGGCCTTGAAGTTCTCGTTCATGGCGACGAAGTCGGTCTCGCAGTTGACCTCGACAAGGACGCCGATGCGGCCGTTGCCGTGGATGTACGAGGCGACGACGCCCTCGGTCGCGCTGCGGCCGGACTTCTTCGCGGCCTTGGCGATGCCCTTGGCGCGCAGCCAGTCGATGGCGCCCTCGACGTCGCCGTCGGCCTCGGTCAGGGCCTTCTTGCAGTCGAGGATGCCAGCGCCGGTGCGCTCGCGAAGGGCCTTGATGTCCTTCATGCTCACGGCCATTTGAGTCTCTCCCAGGAGGGTGTCCCGCGGGGCGGTCTGGGCCCGGTGCGGGTGGGGATGGAGTCGTGCCACCGGCAGTGCCGGGGCCGGGTGAGGGATGCAGCGCGGCCGGCGGCGCGGCGCCCGTGGGCGGCCAGCGGCCCGCTGCGAGAGCTGGGGGTGGGCCCGGCCCGGGCTCCCGCGCGACGAGGCGGGGAGCGACCAGGCGGGCACCGGGGGGGAGGCCCCAGGGCGGCGCCCAGGGACCTCGGGGAGGGGCCACCCGCAGGCAGCCCCTCGCGAGACTCACGCCTCGGGGGCGGCCTCGACCTCTTCCTCGACGTACTCGACCGCGCGCTTGCGGAAGACCTCGACGTCGCCCACGTCGCTCTCGGAGGCGGCGACGACGCCGGCACCGAGGGCCTCGCGGCCCGCGTTGCGGCCCTCGAGGATGGAGTCGGCGATGGCGCCCGTGAAGAGACGGATGCTCTTGATGGCGTCGTCGTTGCCGGGGATGACGTGCTTGATGCCGTCGGGATCGCAGTTGGTGTCGCAGAGACCGACGACCGGGATGCCGAGCTTGCGGGCCTCGCGGATGGCGATGTGCTCCCGCTTGGGGTCGACAACGAACATGAGGTCGGGGGTCGACTTCATGTTCTTGATGCCGCCGAGCGAGCGGTCCATCTTCTCGATCTTGCGGGTGAGCTCGAGGGCCTCCTTCTTGGTGAGGAGCTCGAAGCGGCCGTCGTCGCGGGCGCGCTCGAGGGCGATGAGCCGGTCGATGGACTTCTTCACCGTCTGGAAGTTGGTGAGGGTGCCGCCGAGCCAGCGGTTGTTCACGTAGAACATGTCGGCGCGGTTGGCCTGCTCGCCGATGATCTCGCGGGCGGAGCGCTTGGTGCCGACGAAGAGCACGGTGCCGCCGCGGGCGACGGTGGACTGCACGTAGGCGCAGGCGTCCAGGAGGCCGCGGGCGGTCTTCTGGAGGTCGATGATGTGGATGCCGTTGCGGTCGCCGTAGATGTACGGCTTCATGCGCGGGTTCCAGAGACGGGTCTGGTGGCCGAAGTGGACACCAGCCTCGAGCAGGTCGCGAAGCGACACGTTGGGCATGGGAAAGCTCCGAGCCGCTGCCATTGTGCGCGGCTGTTTCGGGTTGAGCGACCGTCGGGGCGTCTCCCCCACCCGGACCAAGCCAGGCACCACCGGGGAGATGCGATACACATCCGACGTGAGAGTCCTCGCTCACGCGAGGCTGCCGGCCGTTAGCACGGGGGTCCCCGGACGGCAACGGCTGGAGCCCGCGACGGGCCCCGCCCTCCCCCCGGCACCGGTCGAGCAAGAGGCCCATGCCCGCACCAGCCCCCGCCCCTGGCGCCCCCGGCCGCGCGATCGTGGCGGGCCCCGCCGGCCGCGACCCCGACTTCGTCTGTGTGGGCACCCAGCGGGCCGGCACCACCTGGCTCCACGCCGCCCTCGACGCCGACCCCGGCTACTGGATGCCGCCCTTCAAGGAGCTGGGCCACTTCGGCCCCCCCGAGATGCTCCACGGCCCCGAGCAGCGCCTCGTCTTTCTCCACGCCGTGCTCACCCGCGAGGCCGCCGCCCCCGCGCCCGACCTGGCCCTGCTGCGCTGGCTGCGGCGCTTCGCCCTCGCGCCCCGCCAGGATCTGGCCTGGTACCGCAGCCTCTTCGCGCCCGCCGGCGACCGCTGCACGGGCGACATCAGCCCCAACTACTTCGTGCTCGACGAGGCCGCGGTGGCGCGCATGGCCGCCGCCCTGCCCCGGGCCCGGGTGCTCATCCTGCTGCGCGCCCCCCTCGCCCGGGCCCTCTCCCAGCGCCGCTTCATGATCGAGCGGGGCCTCTGGGAGCCCACGGTGTCGGTCGAGGTGCAGCTCCACCGGCTGTGCGCGGGCACCGCCAGCCAGCGCGCGCGCTACGCCGAGGTGGTCGACCGCTACGAGCGCCACTTTCCCGGTCGGGTCGGGATCTTCTTCCATGACCACCTGGCCGCCGATCCAGAGGCCCAGCTCGGCCGCATCGCCGCCTTCCTCGGCCGTCCCCTGGCCCGCCCCACGGCGCCCCGGCCGGCCCCGGTCAACGCCACCCGGCTCTCGCTGCCGCCCTTGCCCCCCGCGGCGCTGCAGACCCTCGCGGCCCGCTACCTCGACCTTCTCGGCGATCTGCCGGCGCGCTTCTCCGACCCCGTCGCCGGCTGGGCCGCCGACCTGGCTCGCACCGCCCAGGGGGCCCCGTGACCGCCGCTCCGGCCCTGTGGATTGCCACGGGCCCGCCCCTCGCCGGCCTCGGCTGGCTGCGCGCGGCCCTGGCCCCCCAGCCCGCAGTCTGGCTGCCGCCGCACCCACTCGTGCCCTTGCTCGGCGTGCCCGACGACCACCCTGCCGTCCGGGCCGCCGTCCAGGACTGGCAGCGGGACTCGGCGGCCATGCTCCGGGCGGGCAGCGCGCGGCTCGGCCACCACCGCTGGCTGGCCCGCCGGGCCCTCGATCGCCCCCGGGACGACCGCTGGCTCACGTCGCTCTGCGCCCCCGCGGGCGCCCGCACCGTGGTCGACCCCTGCCCGGGCCTCGCCACAGCACCGGCCGCCGCGCTCGCCCCCCTCGGCGCCGCCCTGCCGCGGGCGCGGGTGCTGCTGCTGCTCCGGGCCCCCCTCGAACATGCCCGGGCCCTCGCCGCCGCGGGCGCCCCCCTGCCCGAGGCCCCGGGTGCCCTCCTCGCACGGTGGGAGGCCGCCTTCCCCGGCCGGGTCGCCGTGCTCTTCCACCACGCGCTCCAGCGCCAGCCCCAGCAGGCCCTGGCCCGGGTCGCCGCCCTGCTCGGCCGTCCCCTGCCCCGCCCCGCTCCGGTCATCCGCACCCTGCGCCCGCCGCCGCCCCTGCCGCCGGCCACCGAGGCTGCCCTGGCCCAGGCCGCCCTCGCGACCCTCGGTCCCCTCGCCCGGCACCACCCCGCCGAGGCCGCCCGCTGGGCCGCCCAGCTCCAGGGCGCCCTGGCCCGCGGCGCCTGAGCCCCGCCGGCTCCCGCTGCTCAGCCGACCAGCGGCCGCCACCAGTCCTGGTGCTCGACGTACCACTCGACCGTCTCGGCGAGGGCGTCGTCCAAGACCCGCCGGGGGGACCAGCCCAGCTCGGTGCGGGCCCGCGTGGCGTCGATGGCGTAGCGCCAGTCGTGGCCCGGGCGGTCCGCGACGAAGTGGATGAGCTCGTGGGGGCGCCCGAGGATGTCGAGGATGAGGCGCACGATGTCGAGGTTGGTGCGCTCACAGTCGGCACCGAGGTTGTAGACGGCGCCGCTGCGCCCGTGCTCGAGGGCCGCGAGGATGCCGTCGCAGTGGTCGATCACGTGGATCCAGTCCCGCACGTTGCGGCCCGTCCCGTAGACGGGCAGCGGCGCCCGATCGAGGGCCTTGTGGATCATCACGGGGATGAGCTTCTCGGGAAACTGCCAGGGACCGTAGTTGTTGCTGCAGCGGGTCGTGACCACGTCGAGGCCGTGGGTGTGGACCCAGGCCTGGCAGAGGTGGTCGGCGGCGGCCTTGCTCGCGGAGTAGGGCGAGCGGGGCTGGACGGGGCTGGCCTCGGTGAAGGCCGGGGCGCCGTCGGCCAGGGAGCCGTAGACCTCGTCGGTCGAGACCATCAGGACGCGCTGGGTGCCGTGGCGGCGGGCGGCCTCGAGCAGGACCTGGGTGCCCAGCACGTTGGTGCGCAGGAAGACCGAGGGCTCGGAGATCGAGCGGTCGACGTGGCTCTCGGCAGCAAAGTGGACCACCCGCGCGGGGCGGTGGGCCGCAAAGAGCTCCTCGACTGCCACCGGGTCGGCCACGTCGCCCCGGACGAAGACCACCCCCGGATCGGCGGCGAAGTGGGCCACCGCCTCGCCGGTGCCGGCGTAGGTGAGCAGATCGAGCACCACCACGGTGGTCTCGGGGTGGAGGGCGCGCACCCGGTCCACGAAGTTGCGGCCGATGAAGCCGGCACCGCCGGTCACGAGCAGGGTCACGTCAGCACCTCAGCGCAGCACACGCGCAAGAACATCGACGACCAGCCCCACATCGGCGTCGGTCATCAGGTGGTGGACCGGCAGGCAGAGCACCTCGGCCGAGGCGGCCCGGGTCTGGGGCAGAGCGGCCTGGTCGATCCGGTCGCGGAAGAGGGAGGCCGTGGCCACCGTCGGGTTGAAGTAGGCCCGGGCCAGCACCCCGGCCGCCCGCAGCGCGGCGAGCACGGCCGCGCGGTCGGCCCGGGCGCCGCCCCCCACCCGCACCGGGAAGTAGCCGTGGTTGGGGGTGTAGCCGGGCCGTCGGTACTCCGCGGCCGGCAGGCCCAGGCCCGGCAGGGCGAGGGCCCCGAGGGCGTCGAGGTAGGCGTGGACCACCCGGCCCCGGGCCGCGATGGCCGCGTCGACCAGGGGCAGGTTCGCCAGCCCCATCACGGCCCGAAACTCGTCGACCTTGCCGTTGGTGCCGAAGCCGGCCTGGTCGCCCCCCTCGAGGCCGAAGTTCCGCCGGCGCTCGATGCGCGCGATGAGCCCGGGGTCGCCCACCACCGCCCCGCCCTCCAGGGTGTTGAAGACCTTGGTGGCGTGGAAGCTGAAGGTGGAGACGTCGCCCAGCATGCCCACAGGCACGCCATCCTGGGCAACACCGAAGCAGTGCGCGGCGTCGTAGAGCAGCACGAGGCCGTGGCGCTCGGCGAGGGCCGAGAGGCGGGCGTGGTCGCAGACGAAGCCGTAGGGGTGGACGGCGACGATGGCCGTGGTGCGGGGGGTGATGGCGGCGGCGACGGCGTCGGGGTCGATGCGGTAGTCGTCGCCGATGTCGACCATCACCGGAGTCCAGCGGCCGTCCTCGAAGAGCATGTTCCAGGTGGCCGGGAAGCTGAAGGCCGTGCAGATGACCTCGCCCGGCGGCAGGGCCTCGGCGTAAGCAAGCTCGAGGGCGACCGTGCCGTTGGTGACCACCGCCAGCGCGTCGACCCCGAGCCGGGACTGCAGCGCCTGCTCGAGCCGGCGCAGGTAGACCCCCTGGTTGGTCACCCAGCGGCGGTCGAGCACGTCCCGCAGCATGGGGGCCAGCTCGTCGAAGTCGGGCAGCAGCGGCGAGGTGACCGTGAGCCAGGCCCGCTCGCTCTCGTCGCCCGGCAGCACCGCCCGGGGGGCCCGGGCCGGTGGGGACGCCTCGTCTTCCATGCACCCTCCGCCGCGCGCACGCGGACCTTGTCTTCGGATGGTCGCCGGCCCGGTTGGAGGGCCAGCGGTGGGCGCCGCCAAGACGGCGACGGGCGGCCCCGTCTCCGGACCCGCCCGCCGCAGCCTCGACGCCCGCGGCTCAGACGCCGGCGCCCTCGGGGCTGTCGCTGTCGTCGGCGGACTCGCCCGCGCCCAGCAGGGCCTTGCTCACGGCCTCCGGGGCGATGAGCACCGTGGCCTCCTCTTCGTCCGTGGCGGGCTCGGGGCCCTCGAAGCCCGCGTCGGCCAGCGTCTCGCCGACCGCGCCGGGATCGTCGAAGCCCAGGGCGTCGTCGAGACCGGGCTCCTGCGGGGCCGGGGCCGCAGCCTCCGGACCGGGGCCCGCGTTCACCTCGGCGTCGGCGTCGGCGTCGGCGTCCACCTCAGCATCGGCACTCGCCTCGGCATCGGCATCGGCATCGGCATCGGCATCGGCATCGGCATCGGCATCGGCATCGGCGTCCGCATCGGCGTCGAGCCCCTGGGCCGCGGCGAGGGCGGCGGCTGCCTCGGCCTGTGCCGCTGCCTCGGCCGCCTCCGCCGCCTCACGCGCGGCCCGCTCGGCCTCTTCCTTGGCCACCTTCTCGGCGAAGGCCTCGGCCGCGCCGGGCGGGTCGTTCTTGGCGTTGTAGCAGCACTTCTTGAACTTGTTGCCCGAGCCACAGGGGCAGGGCTCGTTGCGGCGGATGCCGTGGAGCTCGGCGTAGGCGCGGGTCTCGGGGCCCTTGGCCGGCACCCGGGGGGCCGGGGGCGCGGCCGGCGCCTGGGCCTGCTGGAGCGCCGCGAGGCGGGCCTGGACCTCGGCCATGCTGGGCATCGCCTGGGGCGCCGGCGCCGGGGCGGGCTGGGGGGCCGGGGCAGCGGCGGGCTCGGCGACGAGGCGCTGGGCCGCGGCCTTGCTGATGTCGGCGGGCACCTCGTGGGGCTGGATCTCGACCCGGAGCAGCCGCGAGACCACCGACTCGTCGCGCATCGAGCACATCATGCGGAACATGTCGGTGCCCTCGCGCTTGTACTCGAGCAGCGGGTTGCGCTGGCCGTAGCCGCGCAGGCCGACGCCCTGGCGCAGGCGCTGCATCGCGAGGAGGTGGTCCTTCCAGTACTGGTCGGTGAACTGGAGCAGCAGCATGCGCTCGACCTGGGCGATCTCGTCGGCGCCCAGCTCCTCCTCCTTGGCCTCGAAGGCGGCCGTGGCGTCGTCGAGCACCCGCTGGCGGACCTCCTCCCAGGCCATGTCGCGCACCTCGTCGTCGGTCTCCTCCCAGGTGACGCCGAAGACGGTCTCGAGCTGCTCGCGGATCTCGGAGATCTCCCAGGTCTCGGGGTGCTTGTCTTCGGGGATGTGCATGCCCATGAGGTCGTCGACGAGGCTCTCGATGCACTCGATGATCATCTCGCGGACGCTCTCGCCCTCGAGGGCCCGGCGCCGCATCTCGTAGATGGTCTTGCGCTGGAGGTTCATCACGTCGTCGTACTCGAGCAGGTTCTTCCGGATCTGGAAGTTGTGGCCCTCGACGCGCTTCTGGGCGTCCTCGATCGACTTGTTGATCCAGCGGTGCTCGATGGCCTCGTCGTCCTCGAGGCCCATCTTCTCCATCCAGCCCACGAGCTTGTCGCCCTGGAAGATGCGGAGCAGGTCGTCGTCGAGGGCCATGTAGAAGCGGCTCGAGCCCGGGTCGCCCTGGCGGCCGGAGCGGCCCCGGAGCTGGTTGTCGATGCGGCGCGACTCGTGGCGCTCGGTGCCGATGATGTGGAGGCCGCCGGCGGCGAGCACCTCCTCCTTCTCCTTGTCGGTCACCACCTTGTGGCGCTTCACGGCCTCCTCGAAGACCTCGGGCGGGGCGTCGTCGCCCACCTCGGCCCGGGCCAGCGACTCGGGGTCACCGCCGAGCTTGATGTCGGTGCCGCGGCCCGCCATGTTCGTCGAGATGGTGACCGAGCCCTTGTGCCCGGCCTCGGCGACGATGGTGGCCTCGCGCTCGTGGTTGCGGGCGTTCAGCACCTCGTGGGTGATGCCGCGCTGGCGCAGGAGCCGGCTGACGATCTCGGACTTCTCGACGCTGACCGTGCCCACCAGGATGGGCTGGCCCTTGGCGTGGACCTCCTCGATCTCGTCGAGGATGGCCCGGAACTTCTCGGCCTGGGTCTTGTAGACCACGTCGTCGTGGTCCTTGCGGATGACCGGCTTGTTCGTCGGAACCACGACCACGTCGAGGTTGTAGATGTTCATGAACTCTTCGCGCTCGGTCTCGGCCGTGCCGGTCATGCCGGCCAGCTTCCGGTACATGCGGAAGTAGTTCTGGAAGGTGATCGAGGCGTAGATCTGGCTCTCGCGCTCGACGTTCACCTTCTCCTTGGCCTCGACGGCCTGGTGGAGGCCGTCCAGATCGGAAGAGCGGCGGGTCGGGAAAGAGTGTCTTAAGACGTGTAGATCTCGGTGGGCGCC
>CAXQUZ010000071.1:0-13455 GCA_964226865.1 Myxococcota bacterium
CGCGGCGGCCGCCCTCGTCGAGGCGGATGCTGCCCCAGGGGTCGCCGACAGGGGCGGGCAGCGCGGCCGTGGGGCTGCGCTCGGCCCGGGCCACGTCCAGCGCCTGGAGCAGGGCCTCGGTGCGGGGATCGGACCAGCCCCCGTCCGTGCGGGTGGCGGCGAGCTCCGTCCCTGCGAGAACCGCGCGGACCGACTCGAGGGTGATCCCGTGGACGGGCATGATCTCGTCAGAGAGCCAGGCGGCCGGGCTGCGGTCGAGCAGCCGGGGAAGCTCGTCGGGCGAGACGCGCACGTGGCCGTCTTGGAGGGGGCTGTGGGCGAGCCAGGCGCCCTCGCCGGGCCAGAAGGAGAGGGTC
This sequence comes from Myxococcota bacterium, assembly GCA_964226865.1. GTDB lineage: Bacteria > Myxococcota_A > UBA796 > UBA796 > UBA2385 > CAXQUZ01. Next base: position 357 of record CAXQUZ010000071.1, read on the forward strand.
TCGTCGCCGGCGGCGGTGTGGAGCACCAGCGCCAGGGGGGCGGGGCTCGCGGGCGGGGCGAGATCGAAGGCGTCGGCCCGGACGAAGCCGAGGGTGTCGATGAGCGCGGAGACCTCGCGGGTGGCGGCGCGGTGGCGGGGGCCGCCCGGTGCCGTGGCCCACCAGCCCCGCTCGTCCTTCTCCAGTGCCAGGGTCGGCTGTGCGGTCTCGGCGTCGACGAGCCGCTCGACCACGGTGATGCCGGTGATGGTGGTGCGGCCGGCTGCTGTGAGGGCGGCGCTGCGCCAGGCGTGGGCTGTGGCGGGAAGGGCTGTGTGGAGCGGCATGCGGCTCGGCCGCACCTGCCCCGCTTCGTCGAGCAGGTAGGTGCTGCTGCCGACCGGCGCGGCGTCTCCCACCGACAGGGTGAGGGACTGGCCGCCGGCCCCGGCCACGGTGACGACGGCCTGGGGGCGCTCCAGGCCGAAGCGGGCGTGGGCGCCCTCGAGGGGGCTGCCGAGCTCGAGGCGGCCGAGGGCGCCGACCAGCTCGTCGACCGCCCGGGCCTCACAGGGGAAGGGGGCGTCGGCCACACAGCGCCAGCCGTCGCCGTCGCGGGAGGCCGCCAGCGTCGCGCCGTCGGCGAGGCGGAGGGTGAGCTGCTCGACCTCGGCCGCGGGGATGGCCGCGGCCGGCGGCGCCCAGGTGCGGGTGCCGGGCTCGTCGTCGGGCTCGGAGGCGTCGGTGAGGGCGATGACCGCCACCAGCACGGCCAGCACGGTGGCGCCAGCGAGCAGGGCACGGCCCTGGCGGGCGTCGCGCGAAGGGCCGGCGGTCATGATTCGAGCCGGGGCATTCGGGAAGTCCGGGCGATGGGCGGAGCGGCGTTTTATGCACGCGGCGACCGCTGGCAAGTCGGCCCCGGGCGGCGCCACCGCACAGGCGGTTGACGCTCCAGGGACCGTGGTTACCGTTGCCGGCCTTGAGAACCCGAGGAGCGACCATGGTCGACATTGACGAGAACAGCGAGCAGCTCGACCCCTCCGCCGAGTCCGGTGACGGTGTCTCCGCCGACACCGCGGCCGACGTGGATGCCGCCACGGACGAGGCCGAGGCCGAAGAGGCCGGCGCCCCCGAGCTGGTGGTGCTCGACCCCCGCGACGCCCGCATCGAGGAGCTCGAGACCGAGCTCTCCGAGCTCCAGGCCCGCCTGCGGGCGGTCTCGGCCGCCTACCAGCAGAAGCAGGACGAGATCGCCGCCACCAAGTCGCGCCTCGAGCGCCAGGCGGCCGTGAAGGAAGAGCTGCGCCGCGGCGAGGTCGTCGGCACCCTCTTCGAGCCCGTCGAGAACCTGCGCCGCTCGCTGGATGCCGCCAAGCGCGGGGCCTCCACCGAAGACACGGTCGAGGGCCTCAAGATCGTGCTCCACCAGTTCATGGACTCCTTCGGCAAGCTCGGACTCGAGGAGGTGCCCGGCCAGGGCAGCCGCTTCGATCCCAACCTGCACGAGGCCCTGACCCTGGTGCCCGTGACCGACCCCAGCCTCGATCAGGTGGTGATGGAGGTCTTCAGCGCTGGCTACCGCATCGGCAGCCGCCTGATCACCCCCGCCAAGGTCATCGTGGGCAACTACCAGGAACCGGCTGGCGAGGCATGAGCGGGGCGGCACCGGCCGCGCCTCTGCTCCACATCGCGCTGCTGCATCCGGAGATCGGCCCCAACACGGGCAACGTCGGCCGGATGAGCCTCGGCATCGGGGCGCGCCTCCACCTCGTCCACCCGCTGGGCTTCCAGACCGACGACAAGGCGGTCCGCCGGGCGGGTCTGGACTACTGGAAGCACGTCGATGTCGTCGAGCATGCCGACGCAGACGCCTTCTTCACCTGGGCCCAGGGCCGGCGGCTCCACCTCTTCTCGGCCCGGGGGGGCGCGCCCTTCCTGGGGGTCGACTACGCCCCGGGCGACGTGCTGCTCTTCGGCTGCGAGTCCAAGGGGCTGCCCGATGCCGTGAAGGCCGCCCACCCGGATCGCCTGCGCCAGATCCCCGTCGGGGGCCCGGTCCGCAGCCTCAACCTCTCGAATGCGGTCGCGGTGGCGGCCTATGCCGCGATGGCCCGCATCGATCCCGCTCGCTTCGGACTGCCTGGATGACCCCCCGCCCCGCCGACGATCTCTGGGTGCTGGTCCTCGCCGGCGGCCGCGGCACCCGCTTCTGGCCCGTGTCGCGCCGGGCGCGTCCCAAGCAGTGTGTGTCGGTGCTCGGGGAGGGACGGACGATGATCCAGTCCACCCTCGACCGCCTGGGCCCGCTGGTGCCCCTCGCGCGGACCCTCGTGATGACCGGCCCCGCCATGGCCGACACCATCCGGGCCCAGCTCCCGGGCCTTCCCCCCGAGAACCTGCTGGTCGAGCCCTCGACCCGCAACACCGCGCCCTGCATCGGCTGGGGTGCGGTCGAGGTGGGGCGGCGCGCAGGCGGGGCCGCTGTGCTGGCGGTCATCCCGGCCGATCACCACATCGACCATCCCGGGGAGCTGCGCCAGGTGCTCCGCGACGCGGCCGCCGCCGCACGGTCCACCAACGCCCTCATCACCCTCGGCATCTCGCCGACCTCGCCGGATCCGGGCTTCGGCTACCTCGAGCTGGGCGCCTCCATGGGCACCTGGGGCGCCACCGAGTTCCGCATGGTCGACCGCTTCACCGAGAAGCCGGACCGCGCCACGGCGGTCGACTACCTCGCGGGCGGGCGCCACCTCCGGAACGCCGGCATGTTCGTGTTCACGGTCGACGCCGTGCGCGATGCCTTTCGCGAGAGCCTGCCCCGCACGGCGGTGGCCCTCCAGCGGCTCCAGCACGACCCGGGTGCCCTCGACCAGATCTGGCCCGAGCTCGAGGCCACGAGCATCGACTACGGCCTCATGGAGAAGTCCCGCCACATCCTGACCGCGCCCTGCGTGCTCGGGTGGTCGGATCTGGGCTCGTGGGCCGCGGCCGGGAGCTTCCTGCCCGCGGTGGACGGCGGCCGGGGGGTGGCCCGGGAGGTCATCGCGGTCGACGCCCAGAACTGTGTGGTGCGCGCGCCGGGCACGGCGGTGGCCCTGGTCGGCGTCGAGGATCTCGTGGTGGTCGACACCGAGGACGCCCTGCTGGTGATGCACAAGGACCGTGCCCAGGACCTCCGCACGGTGCTGGCCCGCCTCGACGCCGGCGGCCACGACTCGCTGACCTGAGGCCCCGCCGCGAGGCCGTCCCACCGGACCGGCCAAGCGGATAGGGCTGCCGACCACCCCGAGGAGGCTGACATGCGCACCCCTTCGCGTGCCGGGGCCCTGGCCGCTCTGCTGGCCTGTGGCGCCTGCGCCCCCGAGTCTGTCGACATGCGGACCGAGACCAACGGCTGCACCGACTACGACGCCAACAACGTCGGGGACTCGGTGCTCGAGGACGAGACCTCCGGCTCGGACTACGTCTTCTGGCGCACGAACGTGATCCTGGCCTCCGACATGGCCTTCGATCCGACCCTCGACCAGGAGCGCCGCGAGATCACCATCCGGGAGTACTGGGTGGGCGACGGGGTCGCGACCGAGACCTGCTTCGAGCCGACCGTGATCCTCGAGTCGCCGCCGGCCGGGGAGTGGACCATCTTCTGGTACGTGGGCGACGACTCCGTGCCTCTCGACAACCGCGTCATCAAGGTCGACTGACGCGGCCCTGGCTCCCGCACCGGTCGGCCCCTGCGCGGCCGGGACCGGGGCGCGCCACTGCACGAGCGCGGCCGGACGGGCGCGTGGGAGGACGATGTGCCGGTCGCTCTGATCACCGGTGTGACAGGCCAGGACGGCAGCTTCCTGGCCGAGCAGCTCCTCGACGAGGGCTGGACGGTGGTCGGCATGATGCGCCGCTCCGCCTCGCCGAACCTCTGGCGGCTCGCCCACCTGCTCGACCACGGCGGCTTCCGTCTCGTCCACGGCGACCTGCTCGACACCGGCTCGCTCGTGCGGGTGCTCGGCGACTGCCAGCCCGACCACGTCTACAACCTCGCGGCCCAGAGCTTCGTGCCGACCTCGTGGGAGCAGCCCGTCTACACGGGCGAGGCCACCGGTCTGGGCTGTGCGCGGCTGCTCGAGGCGGTGCGGGCGGTCTGCCCCCGGGCGCGCTTCTACCAGGCCGGCAGCTCTGAGATGTTCGGCACGGGCGGCGGCGAGGTCCAGGGGGTGGGCACGCCCTTCCATCCCCGCTCGCCCTACGGCGTGGCCAAGGTCTATGCCCACCACCTCACGGTCAACTACCGCGAGTCCTACGGGCTCTTCGCCGTCGGCGGCATCCTCTTCAACCACGAGTCGGAGCGGCGGGGCGAGGAGTTCGTGACCCGCAAGATCTCGCTCGCCGTGGCCCGCATCCACCTCGGGCGCCAGCAGACCCTCCGCCTCGGCCGCATCGACGTGAAGCGCGACTGGGGCTTTGCGGGCGACTACACCCGCGCCATCCACAAGATGCTGCTCCAGGACGAGCCCCGCGATCAGATCATCGCCACGGGCCAGGCCTGGTCGGTCCAGCAGTTCGCCGAGAAGGCATTCGCTGTGGTCAACCGAGACTGGCAGGACCACGTCGAGCACGATCCCGCGCTGCTGCGTCCGGCCGAGATCCCGTGCCTGCGGGGCGACCCGCGGGGGGCCCAGGAGGCCCTGGACTGGGCGCCGGAGGTCGACTTCGACGCCCTCGTGCTGCGCATGGTCGAGGGGGACCTGGCCCGCGAGTCCCGGCGCTGAGGGGGTCGGGGCCTCGCCTTCGGGCGGTGCCCCAGCCCCACGGCGGGGGCCTCACTGCAGGTCGAGATCCCCGGGGAGCATCGCCGCCACACCGTTGCCGCCCAGCACCCGCTCGAGGCGGCTGAGGCCAGCCAGCGAGGTGCGGGCGCCGGCGGGCAGGGCCGAGAGCTGGGCCGCTGCGACCCCGGCGAGGGCCGAGTCGGGAAGGGCCGACTGCACGCTCTCCTCGTCGTCGCCCGTGTTGCCGAGCTCTTCCATGAGCTGGTCGATGAGGCCCTTGCGCTCGGGGATGCGCTGGATGCCGTAGTCCTCGACGCTGGCCAGGGACGCGGCCTTGGCGATGGCGTCGTCGAGGCCGCCGAGCTCGTCGACCAGCCCCTTGTCGAGCGCCTGGGCGCCCGTCCAGACCCGGCCCTGGGCGACGGCGTGCAGGGCCTCCTTGTCCATGTCGCGGCCCTCGGCGGCCTTCGTGATGAAGATGTCGTAGAAGCCCGCGAGGAAGGCCTTGAACTTGACCCGCTCCGCCTCGGAGAAGTCGGAGGTGCCGCTCAGGAGGTTGGCATAGTCGCCGCGCTGGTCGGTGTGGAGGTGGACGCCGAAGTCCTGGTAGACGCCCGCGAGGTTCATCTTGCCGCCGAAGACGCCGATGGAGCCGGTGAGGGTGCCCGGCTCGGCGTAGATGTGGTTGGCGGCCATGCTGATGTAGTAGCCACCGCTGGCGGCGTAGTCGCCCATGCTCACCACCACGGGCTTCTCGTCTCGGGTGCGGACCACCTCGCGCCAGATGGCGTCGCTGGCCGAGCCCGAGCCGCCCGGCGAGCTCACCCGCAGCACCACGGCGGCGACGTCGTCGTCCTTGCGGGCCTTGCGCAGCTGGGAGACGACGGTACGGTGGCCGATGTAGCGGCTGCCGAACATGTCTTGGCTGCTGCTGCCGTCGATGATGGCGCCCTCGGTGTAGATGACCGCCACCTTCTTCGCGCCGCTCTTCCAGGCCTGACGCCGGTCGCGCAGCCAGGCCTTCTGGCCCCGGGTGTCGACGTCGTCGCCGAGGCTGGCCTTGGCCTCGTCGGCGTAGGAGAGGTGGTCGACCATGCCGGCGGCGAGGGCTGCGTCCGGGGTGATGGGCGGGTCGTTGAGCCAGCCCTCGGCGACGCTGCGCTCGACCTTGCGGCCCTCGGCGATGCCGTCCACCAGCACGCCGTAGAGGCCGTCCAGCAGGAAGTCGTTGGCCTCCTGGGCGGCGGGGGAGGGGCCCGTGCGCTCGTAGGGCTCGACCGCCGACTTGAAGTCGCCGACGTGCTCGAAGTTGGCCGAGACGCCGTAGCGCTCGAAGGTCTCGGCGTAGTACATCCGCGTGGTGGCGAGGCCGGTCACGAGCACCGCCCCGGCCGGCGCCAGGTGCACGGTCTCGCAGGCGCTGGCCAGCAGGTAGTCCTTGGTCGTGAGCTGCTCGGTCCAGGCGACGCAGGGCTTGCCCGCGGCCTGGAAGTCGAGGATGGCCCGGCGCAGCTCGTCGGTGTTGGCCCAGCCCAGGTTCGTGGCGCCCAGCTTCAGGTAGAGGCCGGCGATCTCGTCGTCGGCCGCCGCGTCGCGGATCGAGCGGGAGAGCTCGGTCACCAGGGGGGGCATGTCGACCGGGTCGACCAGCAGGGCCTCGGAGCCGGGGCTCTCGCCCAGGCTGCCCGCGATGCGCAGCTCCAGCCACTCTGGCTCGTCGGAGAGGGTGGGCGGGCCGCTCTGCATGAGCAGCACCACCGCCACGACCGAGGCCGCCGCGATGGCGAGGCCGATGGCCGTGACGACGAGGAGCAAGCGGGTCTGGGAACGGGCCAAGGGCACACCTCCGGGGGGGCACACCCTCGTTCCCTATCGTGCCCGGTCAAGGGGAGTCGGGCCGGGACCGTGCGGTGCGGGCTGCCAGCAGGCGTCGGCGTGGGCCGAGAGCCAGTCCAGCACGCGGGGATGCAGCTCGGCGGCCGCCCGTGTGCCCAGGAGCAGATCGGCGTGGCCCCAGCCCGGGCCGAGGTTGTGCCAGGCGCCGGCGCCGGGGGCGAGCTCGATCACCGGCGCCCGGGCGGCGGCGGGGGGGCAGCGCGGATCGTCCTCGCTGCCGATGGCCAGCATGGGCACCCGGCAGCCGGCCAGGGCGCCGAGGTAGTCCCGCCGATCGTGGCGGTCGACCAGCCGGCCGGCCCGCAGCCAGGTGTCGGCCTGGCGCACGAAGCCGGTGCGCAGCTCGGCCACCGCGTGGACCATCGCGCGGCGGCGGGCCGGGCCGTCGAGCTGGCGGGCCAGATCGCTGAGGTGGCGGTCGGTGCCGGTGGGGGACAGGGCCCGGGCCACCGCCTGCAGCGGCAGGGACCAGTCCTCGGGCCGCAGCCGGGCGATCTGGCCGGCGCTGCGGGCGCGGCTGGCGGGCGGCGCGAAGAGCAGGGGCGCCCCGAGGGCCACGCCCGCGGCGACGGTGTCGCGCCCCCCGGTGGCGAGGTGGGCCCACAGCAGCTGGCCGCCCAGGCCGTGGCCGATCCAGAGCATGCGCCGGGCGCCGCTCAGGGCGCGGATCCGCTCGACGGCCGCGGGCAGGTCGCAGGCCAGCACCTCGTCGAAGTCGACCCGGGTCGGGTGGTCGGGAGGCGTGGCCTCCGCGTCGCCCCGGTGGCCGGGCATCCACACCTCGTGCCCCGCAGCCACGAGCGCCTTGGCGAGGCTGGTGTCGTCGTGGAGGTGGAAGGCGCGGCGCGCGAGCAGGGCGCCGTGGAGCAGCACCACGGGGGTTCCCGCTGCGCCCGGACGCGCCGGAATCCGGTAGAGCGGGCACTCCCAGCCGTCGCTGCTGCGGTACCAGCCGCGCTCGGCCCGGTCGGCGGCCGGGGTGCGGGTGAAGCGCTCCCACGGGTGGTGGGCGCCCCAGGCGGCGGCGAGGGCCACCCGCGCCACCTTGTGGCCCATGCGCACGAGCGGGTCGCGCGACGGGGCCGGGCTGCGGGGGACGAGGGGCTGGTGGGGGTCTTCCGACATGATGGGACGAGGGACGGGACGCGCCAGGGATGTGGAGATCAGCGGCTGCGCGTTGCCACACCCAGACAGCGCGCAGCGGAACAGCAGGAGATGTGGGCCTGGGGCCCGCGAGCAGCAGCTCAGCAGCAGCGAGGCTGGCGCGCCCCGTCAAACTCGAAGTCATGAGGCCAAGTCGAGAGAACGACTTGGCATGTCAAGGCCTGTGTAGCACGCGCGACCCGAGAGGGGAAGGCCCTGTGCCGACGAGTTGCCCCGGGGAGCGGGGCGGGGGGCCTGAAGCGCGACACCCCGCCGGGAGGGGCGGGGTGCAGGGGGCGTGCGGGGCGGTCCCGGGGCGGGGCGCCGACGGACGGCTCAGGGCTGGTAGTGCTGGACGATCTTCGCCCGGGAGCGCAGATCGGCCTCCCACTGCTCCATGAAGGCCTGCTGGCGCTCGCGGAGGATCTGGATCTCGAGGTTGTCCTTGATGTCGGCGAAGAGGTCCTCGTCGGGGGCCGTGTACTCGGTCACCTCGGCGACGATGCGGCCCGTCGAGGTCTCGAAGACCTCCGGGAGCAGGCCCGGGCCCTCGGCGTCCATGAGGGCGACCTGGAAGGCGGGGCTGGACCCGGCGCCCACGAGGCGCGGGGCGGCGGGCGAGACGGGCCCGGCGTCGACCAGCTGGAGACCGTTGGCCTCGATCAGCGCCGTCGGCGGCTTGCCGTCGGCCTTCCAGGCGTCGAGAACCTGCTTGGACAGGGTGGCGACGTAGTCCTTGACGCCCTGCCGGGCGACGAGCTCCCGGGCGATGGTGGACTTGGCGTCGTCGAAGCTGGTCTCGACCGCCTCGGTGCGGGCGTGGACCTTGGCGATGGCGTAGCCCCGCGCGGTCTTCACGACGCCGGTCAGTCCGCCGATCTCGGCCGCGAAGACCGCCTCGGCGAGGGCCGGGTCGAGCTGGCCCTTCGACATGCTGCCCTGCTTGCCGCCGTTGACGGCGCTGGCGTCTTCGGACCAGGTCCGGGCGAGGGCCGCGAAGTCGGCGCCGCCCTGGGCCTCGGCGAGCACGGCCTCGGCGCGGGCCTTGAGCACGCTGTCGTCGACCTGGCCCTCTCCGGCGGGCAGGTCGCTGCGGAGCAGCACCACCGACAGCTCGGCCTTGGCCGGGCGGGTCCAGCGGGTGGCCTTCTCGGCCTCGTAGCGCTCCTTGATGCCCGGCTCGTCGGCACCGAGCTGGGCCTGGATGGCCGCGTCGTCGACGGGAACATGCGGGAGCAGGCCGTCTTCGCTGAACATCATCCAGCGCACCTTGACCCGGGTCGCCTGGGCGTCGAAGGCCTGGCGCACCTCGGCCTCGGTCACCCGGATGCCGCTGCCCGCCACGGTCTGGACCTTGCGGATGAGCAGATCCGTGCGGGTCTGCTCCTCGAAGCGGCCGCGGGTGTAGCCCATGCCCTTGAGCCCCTCTTCGTAGAGGCGCTTGGAGAAGCGGCCCTCGTCGTCGAGGAACTGGGGGTTCTGCACCACCACGGCGGCCACCTCGTCATCCGAGACCTCGAGGCCGGCGGCCTTGGCCTCCTGGAGCAGCAGCTCCTGGGCGACCAGCGAGTCGATGACGGCACGGGCCAGCTCGCGCTGGGCCTGGTCGTCCATGGCCCCCTGCGAGCGGGAGGCCATGCGCATGACCTTGTTGAACTGGGTGTCGGTGATGCGCTCGCCGTTGACCTCGGCGATGAGCTGCACCTGGGCGCCAGCACCGCCGATTCCCCAGAAGATGAAGACGATGACGATGGCACCGAACACCAGCTTCATGGCGGTGCTGTCGGTACTCCGTCGGATGCTTTCCATCACGGACATGGGTCCACCTCGTCGGCGGCGAGTACCACCGGCGCGGGGTCGACGCAAACCCGCCCGCCCCCGGGCCGGGGGGTGGGGTCGGTGGGCCGCCTGCGCAGAGTGCCCCGCTGGCGCTCAGTCCCAGAGCTTGCGCTGGGCGAGGGCGGCGCTGTCGTCGCGCCGGTTTCGCTTGAAGCGCTTCTTGGCCTGGGGCATCCACTCGCGCAGGTTCTGCTTGCGCTGGCGGTTGGTCGGGTGGGTCGAGAGGAAGGCGGGAATGCCCGCGCCCCCGGTCTCTCGCTGCATGCGCGACCAGACCTCGACCGACTCCTCCGGGGGGTAGCCCGCGCGCGCCATGTACATCATGCCGATGATGTCGGCCTCCTTCTCGTGCTTGCGAGAGAAGGGCAGGACGAAGCCGACCTGGGCGCCCACCCCGAGGGCCCCGAGGATCACGCCCCGCTGGGTCTCGTTGAGCTCGGTCTTGCGGTCCATGTAGAGGTAGAGGGCGCTCATGCCCCCGAGCACCGCGAGCTGCTGCGAGAGGCGCTCGGCGCCGTGGTGGGCGGTGGCGTGGCCGACCTCGTGGCCCATGACAAAGGCCATGCCTGCTTCGTTCTCGAGCACGGGAAGAATGCCCGTGTAGAAGGCGATCTTGCCCCCCGGCAGGCACCAGGCGTTGACCGTGCGGTCGTCCTTGATGAGGCGGTACTGCCACTTGTAGCGCGGCTTGTCGGCCACCCGAGAGATGCGCTTGCCCACCCGCTTGAGGGTGCTCTCGTTGTCGGTCCGCCGCTCGAGGCGCTCGCTGGCCAGCATCTCGCCGTAGGTCGAGGCGCCCAGGGGCCGCATGATGGCGTCAGGGATGAGGTTGAACTGCACCCGGTCGGTGACCGGCGACTTCGAGCAGCCCCCGAGCCCCGTCGCCAGCAGCAGGGCGCCCAGGGCGGTGCCGGCGCGGCGGAGCGGGGACGAGAGCTTGGGCCAGGATCCTGACATGGTCGGTGTCTCCAGCGGGGCTGGGCGTGGTATACAGGCTGCGGAGATCGGTGACCCTTGCTGTTGCCCCGTCAACCCCTGGCAGAGCGCCCGGGAGCGACGGCCACAACGGCAGGAACGCCGGACCACAGGCAGCGGGGCAGCCGTCCCCTGCCTGTCCGGGCACCTCGCCAGGAGCGGTCCGATCCGCTATCTCGCCGGCATCCTCTCTGGATGCCACCGCCACACGCCCGTGTGGCCCTGGAACGCCCGAGCGCGGGCGTCCCCTCCCCAGCAGCGTGCCGTGCCCCCTCCCACGGCCTTCCCCCGCGCCGAGCTCCCCGCTCGGCCCGCTGCTGCGCCGCCCTGCGGCCCCCCTCCCGCCTCCTCCGTCCTGCCTCCCCCCGCTCCCCAGAACCCCATGCTGAACACCGTCCTCGGTGCCTTCTCGGCTGACATGGCCATCGATCCGGGCACCTCGATGCTGCGCATCTGCGTCCGCGGACGCGGCGTCGTGAGCGACGCGCCCAACCTGGCGGCCATCCTCGAACATCCCGACGGGCGCCGCCGCATCCTCGCCATGGGCGACGAGGCCCGCCCGATGGAGGGCCGGGCCCCCGACGACGTGCGGGTGGTGCGGCCGGTCCAGGGCGGCACGATCGTCGACTTCGAGGTGCTGGAGGCCATGCTGCGGGTGCTCATGCTCCAGGTCCAGGGCCGCCGGCTCTGGGTGCGGCCCCGGGTGGCGGTGGCGGTGCCCTGTGGCATGACCGAGCTCGAGCTGCGGGGCATCCGCGAGATGATCGAGGCCGCAGGGGCGCGGGAGGTCGTGACCGTCGAGCAGCCCGTCGCGGCAGCCATCGGCGCGGGCCTGCCGGTGGACGAGGCCTGCGGCCAGATGGTGCTCGACATCGGCGCGGGCCGGGCGACCGTCACGGTGCTGAGCCTCGGCGGGGTCGTCTACTCGCGCTCCCTCGCGGTGGGCGGCGACCACATGGACGACGCGCTCCGGGCCCACGTCCGGGCCTGCCACGACCTGCTGCTGCCGCGCGAGGCCGCCGAGCAGGCACGCATCGAGGTGGGCTCGGCGGTCGAGGGCGAAGACCGGGGCACCCTCTGGGTCCGGGGGCGCCACCTCAGCTCGGGCTTCCCCCGGGCGCGCGAGCTCGACCCCGCCCAGGTCGCGGCCGCCATCCTCGATCCGGTGCGCCAGCTGGGCGAGGCCGTGCTCGGCTGTCTCGAGCGCATCGCTCCCGATCTCGCCGCCGACGTCGCCGAGACGGGGGTCGTGCTCACGGGCGGGGCGGCCGCGATGGAGGGGCTCGACCACGCCCTCGGCATGGCCACGGGGCTGCCGGTGGTCGTCGCCGAGGCCCCCGAGATGGCCACGGTCCGGGGGGCCGCCGCTGTGCTCCACATGCCCGACATGATGCGGAGCCACGCCCGTCGGGGACGGGTGCCCGCCTCCTGAGGCCGGCGCGCTCGGCTCTCTCGGCCCGGCTCCGTCGCCGGGGCGGTGACCGCGCCGCCAAGACGAGCGCCGCCCGCCCGCGCCTCGGCGGGGAGAGCGGGCGGGCGGGGAGGGGACGCCTCAGTAGGCCTTGGCGATCCAGTCCTCGAAGCGGCTCTTGCTGAGGGTGCCGACGTGGGTGTCGACCACCTCGCCGCCCTTCACGAGGAGGAGCGCGGGGATGTTGCGCACGCCGTACTTCGCGGCGAGGGGCATGTTCTGGTCGACGTTGACCTTGGCGATCTTGAGGGCCCCGTCCTTCTCGGTGGCGACGGCATCGAGCATGGGGCCGATGGCCTTGCAGGGGCCGCACCAGGGGGCCCAGAAGTCGACCACCACGGGGACGTCACTCTGGAGGACGGTGCTGTCGAAGGAGGAGGCGTCGGCTTCGATGACGTGCGGGCTGGCCATGGTCGGCTCCGGTCGGCGGGGGCGCGGCGGAGGCGGCGCCGAGTGGGGGGCGGCGGGGTCGCGGGGGGCCAGTGACCCCGGGGCCGTCACGGAGCCCGGTGGTTGCCCAAGATGACCATCTCTGCGTCATCTTGGTGGGCCATGGCGCCGCGGCGGGACAGGACGGGGGTGCGGGTGGCGCTCGGCCACCCTGCCCGCTGCATGTAGGATCGCCTGCACTCCCGAGCAAGCGCCCGTGACACCCCCGGAGGCTCCCCCTTGGCCCGCATCCTCGTCGTCGACCCCGAGCTGCGCACCGGACACACCCTGGTGGACCAGCTGCGCCGCCTCGGCCACGCCCCCGAGCTCCAGGCCTCGCTGCGTGGCAGCGAAGCAGATCTCCAGAGCGGCGCACTCGAGGCGGTCTTCGCCTGTGTCAGCGAGCGCTCCGCCCAGGCCGTGGCCGATGCCTGGCGCCCCCTGGCGGCCCCCGTTCCCCTCATCTGGTGCAGCCGCTTCCTCGAGACCGCCGAGCCCCTGCGGGCGGCGGGCATCGGCGCGGGCTTTCTGGCCCTGCCGCCGCGGCTGCCCGCCCTGATGGCCGTGCTCCAGCGCCACCTCGAGACCGCCGCCGACG
>CAXQUZ010000072.1:0-13619 GCA_964226865.1 Myxococcota bacterium
GGGCCCAGCCGAGGGCATAGCCGCTGAACGGCAGGTAGCCCGTGAGCAGGGCCCCGCCGAGGGCCAGCCCGAGCCAGGCGGCAGCGCGGGGGCCCGGGCGCTGGACCAGCCGCTCGGCGGCCCAGAAGATCCAGGGGGTGAGGGCGATGGCCTCGATGCGCACGAGGTTCTCGGTGTGGCCCACCACAAAGCCGCCGCCCCCGAAGGCCAGGGCCGCCACGGCCGCGCCCGCCGGCGAGCTGCCGAGGCGCCGGGCGAAGGCGGCCGAGCCGGCGGCCCCGAGCGCCAGGTGGATCGCCAGCAGCAGGCCATAGGCGAGGCCTCCGGGCAGCAGCGCGAAGGCCAGCAGGTTGGCGGGCAGCCGGGTGCCCACGTCGCCGGCGCTGGGCAGCGGGGCGCCGCCGTAGAGGGAGGGCGTCCAGACCGGCAGGGTGCCGGCGGCGAGCTGGCGCCCGGCCTCAACCAGCCCCGGAAGCGGGATCTCGTTGCCGTCGCCCGGCAGGCTGGCCCCGCCGTCGAGCAGCCCGGGCAGCGCCGGCAGCAGCACGCCGGCGGCGACGAGCGGCAGCAGTGGCATCCAGCGGGGGCGAGGCATGGCGGCAGGCTACCCCCCGGCGGGCCGTCTGCGGCGCGTCTCCAGGCTAAGCTCGGGCCATGTCTGCCCTCGTCAGCGCCCGCGCCTGCTCCGACTACGCCGCCTGCGGGCCGGCGGTCGATGCGGTGCTGGACGCCCTCGGCGGCCTGGGGCCCCTCCACGGGCGGCGGGTGCTGCTCAAGGTGAACCTGATGTACGGCACGCCGCCGGCCCGGGCCATCACCACCCACCCGGCCGTGGTGCGGGCGGTGGTGCGGGCTGTGCAGCGCGCGGGCGGCCGGCCCTGCATCGCCGAGTCCTCGGGCATCATCGGCTTCACGGGCGAGGCCTTCGGCCCGACCGGCATGGCCGCGGTCGCCGAAGAGACCGGGGCGCGGCTGTGCAACCTCGACCGGGGGCCCTTCCGCCGCCTGCCGGTCCACGATGCCGGTGGCCTCGACCACATCCTGGTCTCGGAGGCCGTGCTCGCGGCCGAGCTGCGCATCAGCATCCCCAAGCTCAAGACCCACGACCTCACGGGCATGACGGGGGCCCTCAAGAACCAGTTCGGCCTGCTGCCCGGGGGCACCAAGTGCGCGGTCCACACCCGGGCCGACACCCCTGCGCGGCTGGCCCGGGCGGTGGTGGCCATCAACCGGGCGGTTCCCTTCGATCTTGCCGTGTGCGACGGCATTGTCGGGCTCCACGGCGGCAGCAACAACAGCGGTCGGCCCGTGGACGTGGGCGTCGTGGCGGCCTCCCGGGACCTCGTGGCCCTCGATGCCGTGTGCGCCGTGCTCTTCGGGCTGGAGGGGGTCGACGTGGCGACGACCCGCCTCGCGGCCGCGGCGGGGCTGGGCACGGCCGACCTCGGTGCGGTCCGCCTCGCGGGGCTGCCCCTCGCGCCGCGGCTGCGGGCGGCGCCGGCGGGCTGGAACAGCAAGCGCCTCGCGCCGGTCGCCCGGGTGGCCTACCGGCTGCGGGGCACCATCGTGCGCCCCGAGGTCCAGCCTGGCGCCTGCACCGGCTGTGGCGACTGTGTGGCGGTCTGCCCGGTGGATGCCATTGCAGGGGGGCCCCCCGCGCGCATCGGCGCGGCCTGTGTGCACTGCTTCGCCTGCCAGCTCGCCTGTCCTGAAGGGGCCATCAAGCTGCGGGCCCGCCGGGGCCTCGGCGCGACCCTGCGCCAGAAGGCGGCGCCGCTGCGCCTCGCGGATCTGCTCTGAGCCAGCGGCCGCGAGCAGGGGCCCCGCCGGCAAGGCGGGAGGTGGTGGGGGCGCTGGCGATCGCGCTGGGGCTCGCGGCCCTGGCCTTCCCCCGGGTGGTCTTCGAGGGCGAGCTGCTCGCCGGCACGAGCTACCTCGACAAGACCCTCTCCGTCTGGGAGGCCCTGGCCCGCCAGCCCGGGAGCGGCTGGCTCCCCCAGGCGCTCATGGGCCACGACTTCGGCGCTGCCCCCGACATCGCCCACGGCTCTCCCGCCTGGGCACTGTGGCGGCTGGGATCTCCGATCCTGGGCAGTGCGCGAGCCTTCTCGCTGCTCACCCCGCTGCTCCTGGCCCTCGCGGGCTGGGGGGCCTGGGGCCAGGCCCGCAGCCTCGGGCTCTCGACCCGGGCCGCGGTGCTGGCGGGGCTGGTGGTCGGCGGCAACGAGCTGATGTTCGAGACCCTGGGCACCATCGGCGTGCCCGCGACCGTGGCCGGGCTCTCGCTCGCGGGCTGGGCCGGGCTCCGGCTGGCGCGCCGCCCCGGGGGCCTCCGCCTCGCCCTCTTCGCCCTCGCCGTCGGCGCCGCCCTCGTCGGCGGCCACCAGCAGTACGCCCTCTTCGGCCTCGTGCTGGTGCTCTCGCTCAGCGCCGGCTGTGGGTGGGGCTGGTCGGGGCGCCGGGGTCTCGCTGCGGGGGCCGGCGGCGCGCTGCTCGGGGGCGCCCTGTCGCTGGCGACGGTGCTGCCGGCGCTGGCCCTGCTCGCCGAGACGGGGCGTGCACGGGTCCAGGTCGACGAGCTGCTGGCCGAGGCGGGCATCACCCTAAACGGGCCGATGCTCTGGGGCCTGGTCTCCCTCGACCCGGCGCTCCGGCTGGGCGACGCGGTCGAGCAGGATCCGGTCTACGTCGGTGCGGTGCCGGTGCTGCTGGCGGTGGTGGGCTTGGCCAGCCGCCGCCGGCCGCTCGCGCCCCTGCTCGGGGCCCTGGCGCTCGGGGTGCTGCTCCTGAGCCTGGAGGCCACCGGGCTGCTCCGGGGGCTGCTCGGCCTCGGGCTGCCGGGGCTGTCGCTCTTCAAGACCGCCGAGGGTCGGCTGCTGCTGCTCTTCGGCTGTGTCGCCCTGCTCGCCGGGCTGGGCCTCGATCAGGGCGTCGCCTGGGCCCGGGGGCGGCGCTGGGCCCGGGGCCTCGCCTGGGGTCTGGTGGCGCTCACGGGCCTGGGCCTCGCCCGCATGCGGCTGGCCCTCGAGGACGAGGTCTTCGCCGAGAACCGGGTCACGCCGGAGACCCTCGCTGGTCTGCGCACCCCGCCGCCCTGGCATGCGGGCCTCGCGGCGGCGGACGCCGGGCGCTTCTACCTCCACCGGGACCGGGGCGAGGACAGCATCGAGAACGCCGCCTTGCTCTGGGGGGGACGCGAGCTCTCGGGGCGGGCGGTGCTCCCCCCGTGGCGCCAGCTGGTGCTGCTGCACGGCACCACGGCGCTGCCTGCCCTCGAGCAGCGGGCGCCGGCCCTGCCCGAGACGGGGCTGCTCTCCCGACCGGGGCTCGTGGGGGCGGCGGCCCTGGCGGCGGTGGTGCTCCCGGCGCGCCTGGACCGGCGGCCGGCCGGCGAGGGCTGGACCCGGGCGCGCTGGGGGGACCATGTGCGCTACTCCCGGCCTCCGCCCCCCCGGGCGCGGGTGGTGGGGGCCGCCCGGCTCGTGCCGGATCTCGACGCGGCTGTGGCGGCCCTGGCCGCCCGCCCGACCGAGCACGGGCCCCTGCTGCTCGAGGCCACCGAGGGGCCCCTGGCCACCCCGGGGGGCGGCGAAGGCACGGTGGTCATTGTTGAAGATGGTCCAGCACGGGTTGTTCTCGATGTGGAGAGCACGGGGCCGGGCTGGCTATTGCTGCGGGACGCCCCCGGTGCGGGCTGGTCGGCACGGGACGCGGCGGGCCCCCTCGTCCTGCGCCACGCCGACGTGAACAGCCGGGCGGTGCGGCTGCCCGGGGCCGGCCGGCGGCGGGTCACGCTGGTGCACGACAGCCCCGGACGGGCGGCGGGACGGGCGGTGTCGGGGCTGGCCCTGGTCCTGTGCGGGCTGCTGCTGGCGGGCGGCCTGTGGCGGCGGGCCGGTGCGGAGGACGGGGCCGCCGGCGCCGTGCGCTGAGGGCGCTCAGCCCGCCGCGGGCCGGGCCTGCACCAGCCAGAGCGCGGCGCCGTCCCAGACCCACTCCACGTCGGCGGGGCCGCCGACGAGCGCCTCCGCCGGACCGATCACCTCCCCGAGTGCCGCCACGAGCGGCGCCGGCAGGGCCAGGCCGGCGAGGGGCCCGTGCACCGCGCCCGCCTGGGCCCCGGCCACGGCGCCCGCGGCCCCGCCCGGGGTGGCGGTGACCACCGGGGGCCCGCCACCGGGCGCGGCCGTGAAGAGCACGCCGCCCCAGGGGCCCGCCACCGCGCGCTGGACGACCAGGGCCAGTCGGAGCTCGTCGGAGATGCCTCGTGCTCGGGCATAGTCGTGCACCGCGGGCCCCCAGGCCGCGGCCCAGCAGCGGGCGACGGCGGCGGCCAGCTCGGCCCTGTGGGCCGGCGCGGGGGCGCTGTGGAAGAGGCCCGCGAAGCTGTGGCCCTGGCCGTCCTCGACCTCGGCCGACGAGCGCACGATGAGGGACCCGGCGCCGGCCAGGGCCGGGGCCCCGAGCACGGCGTCGAGGACCGCGGTGAGCGCGTCGGGCAGCCGCCCATCGGCGAGGGCCTCCGGCGCGGGACCGGGCCCGGGGCCGGGGGCGCCGAGGGCCTGCAGCGCCGCGTCCAGGGCCGTCGGCAGCACCACCACCCCGTCCGGCACCCGCAGCCCGGCGGCCCGCATCCGGGCGAGCATGCGGGCCTTGCCTCCGGCCGCGGTCGCCCCGGTGCCGGCGGCGTCCAGGGGGCACCACAGGGGCCGGGCCGCCGGCCGGGGGCCCCGCTGGACTGTGCCCGTGGCGTCGAGCTGCAGCGCCGTGCCCGGGGGCAGGGCCGAGAGGGCGCCGTGCACCCCCGTGACCAGCACGAGGCCGAGCTCGCGGGCGACGATGGCGGCGTGGGAGAGGGGGCCGCCCTCCTCGGCGATCACCGCGGCCACCCCTGCGCCCGACCAGGCGACCAGCGCGGCGGGGGTGGGCATGGCGGTCACCACGGCACTGCCGGGGCCGGGGGGCCCCGCGGCGACGGTGGCCGAGAGGGGCCCGCCGGCGAGCCGCGCCCGGCCGGACGAGACCTCGCCCGCCAGCACCCGCGGCGGCGCCGCCGGGGCCCCCCCCAGGGCCTCGAGTGCCGCCACGTCGAGCCGTGCCGGCAGCGGGTGGGCCGAGGCGCCGGCGAGGGCCCGGTCGCGGGCGCGCCGCTGGGCATGGGCCCGGGCCGACTCCCGGCCGGCGGGGCTGGCGAAGGCGGCCGCCAGCTCGTCCACGGTGAGCGAGAAGACCGCGTCGCCGAGGCCCAGCTGCGCCCCGGCCTCCGCCAGGGCGGCCCCGAGGCGGGCATGCTCGGCGGCGGCGAGGGCCCGCAGCCAGGCCCGGAGCGCGGGCGCGGAGGGGCGCCCGGGCAGGGGGGGCGGCACCGGGGGCGGACTGGCGAGGCCGTCGGGTCCGAGACCATAGACGGGGCCGGCGATCACGGGGCCGCTCGGGGCGGAGGGGCCGGGGGCGGCGGTGGCCGCGAGGGCGACCAGCTCGGGGAGCCAGGCCCCCTCGGCCGGCAGCGCCCGCAGGGCGGCGATCAGGCCCGCGGGGCCGGACCGGGCCTGGGCCATGCGGCGCTGGGTGGCCCCGAGGTGCCACCGGGGGGCCAGCCAGGCGGCCAGCTCGAGCGCCAGTCCGGCCGTCCAGCGGAGCAGCCGCCCGGCGCCTCCGGCCCCCAGGGCCGGGCCGTCCACCCGGTCGTAGATCCGGTCGCCGATGATCTGGAGGGCCGCCGGGCGCCGGGCGAGGCCGAGGCTGTGGGCCGCGCGCAGGGCCCCGCCCCCCGGGCCCACCCGCCGGGCCAGCAGCTCGGCCCCGAGGGCGCGGGGACGCGGGGCCGCCTCGGCGAAGCGGGCGGCATCGAGCAGGGGCCCGCGGGCCGCCCCCGGCGCTGGCGGCGCGAGGGCGAGCAGCTGGCGGTGCACCCGCCACGCGCCCCGCTCCGCGTCTGGGGTCTCGGGGGTCTCGGGCGGCGGCGGCAGCAGCGAGAGCGCGGGGCCCTGGGCGTCGACCACCAGCCGCAGATCCCGGCCGAGGCCCCGGGCGGCCCGGGCAACGGCGCGGGCGAGGGCCAGCGGTGGCCCGTCGGGCTGGTCGGTGGGGATGCCCGAGAACAGTCCAGCACGGACCATTCTCGCACTGCCCTCCGGGCGTGCCCAGACCTGGCCGGGGGCGCCGGGCACGTGGCTCTCGGCGGTGCCCACCGGCAGACCCGGCGGCAGCAGCAGCCGGGCGACCGCCGCCGCCTGGCCCCGGTCCACCTGGCGCTGCCACCGCAGCACCCGCAGCAGCTCCACCGCCGGTGCGCCCCAGAGCAGCACAGCCGCCGTGCCGGCCACCGGCAGGGGCAGGGCCGCCGCCAGCCCGCCGCTGGCCGTGCCCACCAGGGCCGGCACGACGAGCGCCCCGAGCCCCCGCCGGGCCGGGGCGGGGGGCTGGCCCGGCGCTGTGGGCCGGAGGCGGGCCACGAGCGCCCGCAGCCGCTGCTCTCGATCGAGGCCTGCGGCAGCGGCGGCCCCGAGCCCCACCAGCAGGGCCGGCCAGAGCCCGACGGCCGCGCTGGGCACCCCTCGCCAGGCGAGGCTGCCCCCGGCCAGCCCGGCGGCGACCAGCACGGCCAGCCCCCCGGTCGCCGGCGCGACCCGGCCGGCGCGGCCGAAGGGCTCCCGGGCGAGGGCCCGCACCGGGTCGGCCCAGCCGAGGGCGAGCTGGAGACCGGCGGCCGCCAGGGCCAGCAGCAGCCACCAGTGCCGGCCGAGGGCCGCCTCGAGGCGGTCGCCGGCGGCGTGGACCACGGCCAGGGCGGCCGGCGGCGCCGGGGCCTCGGGGTCGATCCACAGGGCCGCCACCCCCTCCCGATCCCAGCGGGCGGCCGCGATGCGCAGCCAGGCCCGGGCCGCCGGCGCGAAGATCGGCGGCGCCCCGGGGGGCAGCTCCGGGGCGAGTGCGCCGTCGGGACGGTCCATCCACTGCCCCGCGTCGGCGGCCGACAGGGCCACCTCCTGGAGGGCGCCCCGGGCGATCCACCGCGCGGCCGTGGCCCGGTCGACCACCCGCAGGGGGGGCAGCGCCGCCCAGCTCGCCCGGGTCGTGGGCTGGAAGCGGCGCAGGGCCGCGAAGCCCTGGTGGATGGACCAGGCCTCGAGGCCCGCGGCCCGCAGCCCCGGCACCAGGGTCTGGGCCGTGCAGCCCTGGTAGCAGCTCAGGGCCAGTCCCGGGCTGTCCGGGTGGTGCCGGGCGATGGCGGCGGCCCGGCGGGTCAGCAGCGCCCGCACCTCGGCGAGCTCTGCGGGGCTGGCCTCGGTCTCGCTCGGCGGCGCGCCCAGGTGCACGGCCCCGGGCACGTGGCTGCGCCGGAAGTCGGCGCGGCGGCGCAGATCGAGCAGCGGCAGCGGGGCCGGTCCCCCGGGCTGGGGGCGGTTGGCGGCGAGCTCGTAGCGGGGGCCCTCGGCGTCGGTCCACTGGTCGCAGGGCAGCCAGGCGCTCCGGGGGGCCAGCAGCAGCCACAGCCCGAGGCCCGCCGCGAGGCTGCCCGCGACCAGGGCACCGACCCGGGCGCCGCCGACCGCCCAGAGGCCGAGGCGGCGCGAGAGGGTGATCAGCGCGGCCAGGGCGAGGGCCGCGAGGGGAACGCCCAGCGCGCTTCCCACGCTCACGACGAGCTGGGGCGGCAGGGCCCAGGCCGGGGCGGGCGCCAGCAGCAAAAGCGAGACGGGCGCCCACCAGGCGCCAGAGACCCCGCCGTGGCGGCGTCCCGCGCCGGGCACCCTCAGCGCCAGAAGGCCGCGCGCAGCGCGCTCGGATCGGCCATCAGCACGAGGTTCATCTCGACCCGGGTGTCGCACCAGCAGTCCTCGCAGCCTTGGGCCGGCAGCGCCGCGAAGGCCGTGGCGAAGTCCTGGCGGTCGAGGCGCGGGCCGGAGCCCAGCACGAGGTTGCCACAGCCGTAGAGCTGTCCGTCGGGCTCGATGCGGGCATAGACCACGCCGGCGCTGCAGGTGATGGGCGCGTAGACCGGCCAGTTGCGCAGGTAGCGCAGCCCCGCTTCGCTGTTCTGGATGCGCCGATCGCCCGCGGCCTTGCGGGCCAGCAGGTGATCCACCGTGTCGCGCCACCAGGCGGCCGCGGGCTTGAGCCCGGTCACGTCCCGCTGGCCCATGGCGGGCACGTCCCCCACCGGGGCGAAGCCTGCCGTGCCGCCCAGGCGCCCGGCGAGGTCGAGCACGGCGTCGACGTTGTGGTGGTTGTGGCGGGTGACCACGCAGTGGAGGTTGACGGGAATGCCCGCTGCGACGGCATGTTCGGCGCCTTCCACGGCCCCGTCGTAGCTGCCCTCGCCCCGGTTGGCCTCGTGGTGGGCCCGGTCGCCGTCGATGCTGATGACCATGGTGTCGACGGCCGCGGGCAGCGCGGCGATGTGGCGGGCGACGAGCAGCCCGTTGGTGCTCAGCGAGACCTGGACCCCCCGGGCCCGGGCCCGGGCCCCCAGCTCGCGGCAGAGGGGGTGGACCAGGGGCTCGCCGCCCGTCAGCGACAGCCGGCGCAGCCCCGCGTCGGCCATCTCGTCGACCAGGGCCCGCATGCGCGCGTGGCCCAGCTCGGGGCGACCGAGGTCCCACCGGCCGCAGTAGCTGCAGCGGAGGTTGCAGGTGTCGGTGAGCTGCCAGCCGACGAAGAGGGGGCGGCGGCGGCCCGCGACCTTGGCGCCGAGGACGTCGACGCCCATGCGCACCTTGCCCAGCGGCCCTCCGATCACCGGCGCCGAGGCGCCCTCCCGGGCCTCGCCCCGCATGCGGCGGCCGAGGTCGCGCAGCTCGCCCCAGGCCCGGCGGCCGGACGCGAGGCCGGACCGGAGGAGGGGGGCACGGGGACGGGTGGACATGGGCGGGCCGGACGAGGGGTCGCGGGATGATGTCATAGAACCGTCAAGCGCCCCGCGCCAGCACCCGGTGCGACTCCGCGAGGGGCGAGGGCGAGCCTGCCGATTCGTGGCCTTCGCGGCGCCCTTCCGGGCTGGGCCTGACGGCGCGCAGGGCGGCCCGGGCCGGGGCATGGGAGGGTGGGGCATGTCTGCTCTGTCGTCCCGGCAGCCCCCGGCCCCCGTGCCGTCGGGGCGCCCGTGCCCGCCTGCCGGGGGCGAGCCAGGGCCCGCGCCGGCGGCCGCATGGGGGGGGGGCAGGGCCCGGTGGGGGGCGGTGCTGGCGGTGCTGGTGGCCTGGCTGCCGCTGCCGCTGCTGCTGCTCCGGCCGGCCCGCCCGGACGTGGCCGCGCGCCTGGCCCTGCTGCGCGAGGCGGCCGGCATCGACAGCGAGACCGGGGCCCACGCGGCGCTGGTGGCCGCGGAGGCCGTGGCCGATGCCCGGGGGCTGCTGCCCCTGCCGGCGGTGGATCTGCCGCGGCTCTGGGTGGTGGGCATCCTCGTGGTCGGGGCCGCGGCCGGGGCGGTGGGCGCCGCACGCAGCGCCGGGCCCGGCCGGTGGCTCCGGGGCGGCCTGGGGGGCCTGCTCGGCCTGGGCGCCCTGCACGTCTGGACGAACATCTTCGACCTGTGGGACCGTGTCTTGGCCGGCGAGGGCCTCAGCGGGGGCGGCCTCGACGGCGGCCAGGTCGGCGGCGCGGCGATCCTGGCCGACACCAAGCCCGTGATCGGCATCCTGCTCTGCCTTGGGCTGGCGGTCGTCGTCGATCGCGTCGGGCGCGACCGGCGCGCCGCCGCCTGTGTGGTCGGGGTGGCCGTGGTCATCGCCCACATGTGGGGCTTCTCGGTCGGCGGCGAGCTCGCGGGCCCGGTGGCCGCCTCGCCCCTCGTGGCCCTGCCCGTGGCGGCCTTCGGGGCGGTCTTCGATCGCTGCTGGCCCGCCCTCGCCGGGGCCGGTCCGCTGCTCTTCGACGACGCGGTGCTGGAGGGCGCGATGATCGAGCTGCTGGTCTTCACCAACGTCGCGGCCGCCCTCTTCTCGCTGGCCCTGTGGCGGCTGCTGCCCCCCGCTGGCGTGGGGCCCGACGGGGCCTGAGCCCGCCCCCGGGCTATCGTGCCGGCCCCTGGCCCCAGCCACCGGAGGCACCATGGCCCGCATCCTCGTGGTCGACGACGAAGAGGGCATCCGCGACTACCTGGCCGAGGCCCTCGAGCTGGCCGGCCACACCGTCGAGACCGCCCCCGACGGCCAGGTCGCCGCCCGGCGCCTCGCCCGCCGCCAGGTCGATCTGATCATCAC
This sequence comes from Myxococcota bacterium, assembly GCA_964226865.1. Taxonomy (GTDB): domain Bacteria; phylum Myxococcota_A; class UBA796; order UBA796; family UBA2385; genus CAXQUZ01. The sequence goes on from CAXQUZ010000072.1 coordinate 10,206, forward strand.
CGACCTCCAGATGCCCCGCCTCGACGGCATGGGGCTGCTGGCCGAGGCCCAGGCCCTCCAGCCCGACACCCCCGTCATCCTCCTCACGGCCCACGGCTCGGTCCAGACCGCCGTCGAGGCCATGCGCCAGGGGGCCTGGGACTACCTGTCGAAGCCCATCTCCAGCCCCCGCGAGCTGCGGGTGCTCGTCGAGCGCGCCCTCGAGCACCAGCGCCTCAAGAACCGCGTCGAGGCCAGCGCGCCGCCGCCGGTGGACGCCGCGGCCCCCGCCGGCCCCGTGCTCACCTGGGGGGCGCCGGCGATGGTCCCCGTCGAGCGTGCCCTGCGCAAGGTCGCCCAGACCACGGCCACCGTGCTCATCACGGGCGCCTCGGGCACGGGCAAGGAGGTCGCCGCCCGGGCCGTGCACGCCTGGAGCCCGCGCCGGGACGGGCCCTTCGTCGCCGTGAACTGTGCCGCTCTCTCCGAGAACCTCCTCGAAAGCGAGCTCTTCGGCCACGAGAAGGGCGCCTTCACGGGCGCCGTGGAGCGCCGGCGGGGCAAGCTCGAGCTCGCGGCCGGGGGCACCTTCTTCCTCGACGAGGTGGGCGAGCTCAAGCCCGAGCTCCAGGCCCGGCTGCTGCGGGTGCTCCAGGAGCGGGTCTTCGAGCGGGTCGGCGGTGCGACCCTCATCGAGGCGGACGTGCGCTGGGTGGCGGCGACCAACCGCGACCTGCCGGCCGCCATCGCCGCGGGCGCCTTCCGGGAAGACCTCTACCACCGGCTGGCGGTCTTCCCCGTCCAGCTCCCGAGCCTGGCCGACCGCCCCGAAGACCTCGCGCCCCTCTGCGATGTATTGCTCGGCGAGATCGCCCGCGACACGGGCCAGCGGGGCCTCGCCCTGTCGGCGGGCGCCCGGGAGGCCATCGCCCGGGCCCCCTGGACGGGCAACGTGCGCGAGCTGCGCAACGCCCTCGAGCGCGCGGCCATCCTCGCCGACGGCCTCACCATCCAGGACGACGATCTGTGGATGGTGCCCGCCGCCCGCCCGCCCGTCCGGGGCGCCGCCCTCGACCTGGCCCGGCCCCTCGTCGAGCTCGAGCAGGAGGCCATCCGGGCCGCCCTGGCCCGCTGCGAGGGCAACCGCCGGGAGGCCGCCGCCCTGCTCCAGATCGGCGAGCGCACCCTCTACGACAAGCTCAAGCGCTACGGCCTGCGCTGAGCTGGGCGCCTCCGGGCGGCGGGATAGTCCGCGGGAGCCCTCCGTCCTCCGCTGCCGCCCGGGAGCCCCGCCGTGCCGAAGCCTGCCGTCTCCTCGCGCGGAGCGTGGGCCGTCGTGGCCGCGGCGGCGGGCCTGCTGGCCTGGCCGCTGGATCCGGCGGCGGGTGCCGTGGTCCAGGGCATCGTGCTGGTCCTCGGCGTGCTCCTCGTCCTGGCCCCGGGCCTGCGGGTGCCGCGCAGCCTCGCCCTCGGCGCCCTCGCCCTGCTCGCCCTCGTCCAGCGCCCGGGCGACCCCCTCGCGGGCCTCGGCGTGCTGGTGGCCACGGCCGCCCTGCTGCTCCGGGCCAGCCGTCCCGACCGTCGGCCGGTCTCGCTGGCCACGGCGCTCGGCCTCGCCGCCCTGGTGCTGGCCCTGCCGGCGGCCCTGCCGCTGCCCTCCCGGGCGGTGGTCGGTGCGCTGGGCGGGCTCTCGGCGCTGCTCACCGCCGCCCAGGCCGCCCGCGGGCGCGCCCCGGGCCTCGCGGCCGCCTGGGCCTTCATCATGGCCACCCCGGCGCGCATCCTCGTCTCGGTCTTCGCCGCACTCAGCCTCGGGGGCACCCTGCTGCTCTCCCTGCCGGCCGCGGCGCGGGCACCGGGCGGCATCGCCGTGGTCGACGCCCTCTTCACCGCGGTCAGCGCCGTCTGCGTGACCGGTCTCATCGTGCTCGACACCCCGGTCGACCTCACGGTCTTCGGCCAGGCGGTGGTGCTGGTGCTCATCCAGCTCGGCGGCCTCGGCATGATGGCCTTCGCGGCGCTGGCCCTGCTGACCCTCGGCCGGCGCCTGGGCCTGCGCCACGAGCGCCTCACCGCCGAGCTGCTCGGGGGCGGCGACGTGCGGCGCAACCTCGAGTCGGCCCTGGCCCAGGTGCTCGGCGTCACCTTCGCGGCCGAGCTGGCGGGGGCCCTGGGGCTGGCCGCCGCCTTCGTCTCGCTGGGCGATGCGCCGGCCACGGCCCTCTGGCGCGGGCTCTTCACCGCCGTCTCGGCCTTCTGCAACGCGGGCTTCGCCCTCCAGAGCGACAGCCTCGTGCCCTACCAGCAGCGCCCCGACGTGCTCGGCATCGTGGGGCTGCTCATCGTGCTCGGCGGCACGGGGCCCCTGGTCGTCACGGCCCTGCTGCGGCGCCTGCGCCGGGGACGCCGGGCCCGGCTCGGGCTGCACGCGCGCCTCGTCCTCTCCACGACCGCGCTGCTCGTCTTCGTCCCCGCACTGCTCTTTGTCGTGGTCGAGTGGCACGGTGTGCTGCGGGGCCTCTCGCCGGTCCACAAGCTGAGCAACGCCCTGTTCCAGAGCGTGACCCTGCGCACGGCGGGCTTCAACTCGGTCGACTTCGGCACCATCGCGCCGGCCACCTGGACCCTGTCGCTGGTCTGCATGTTCATCGGCGCCAGCCCCGGCTCGACCGGGGGCGGGGCGAAGACCACGACGGTGGCCGTGGCCCTGCTCTCGGTGCTCGCCACGGTGCGCGGCCGGGACGGGGTCGCCGTCTTCGGCCGCCGGGTGGGGCCCGAGCGGGTGCGCGAGGCGGTCGCCATCGTCGCCGTGGGGGCCTGCGCCGTGCTCGGGGCCACCCTCGTGCTCCAGCTCACCCAAGACATTCCCCTCGACCGCGTGATCTTCGAGGTGGTCTCGGCCCTGGCCACGGCCGGCCTGTCGATGGGCGCCACGGCCCAGCTCGACCTTGTCGGCAAGCTCGCCGTGGCCGCCCTCATGTTCGCCGGGCGCATCGGCCCGCTCACCCTCTTCATCTTTCTGCTCGGCCAGGACCGCACCCCCGAGCGGCACCCCACCGAGCCGGTCCAGGTCGGCTGAAGCCCGGCCCTGCCCCGGAGGCCCCGTGTCTCGTCAGCAAGTGCTCGTCATCGGTCTCGGCCAGTTCGGCATGGCCCTCGCCCAGGCCCTCGCCCGCCAGGGGGCCGAGGTCATCGCCGTCGACCAGCGCCAGGAGCGGGTCCAAGCCGCCGCCGAGACCATCGACGAGGCGGTCGTGCTCGATGCCATGGACGAGGCCGCCCTGGCCCGCCTGCGGCCCGCGGCCCGCGACCTCTGCGTCTGCGCCATCGGCGGCGAGCACCGGGAGGGCTCCATCGTCGTGACGGCCCTGCTCCACCAGATGGGCGCCCCCCCGCATCGTCGCCCGGGCCACCGATCCGATGCACGAGCGCATC
>CAXQUZ010000073.1:0-11465 GCA_964226865.1 Myxococcota bacterium
CCGCCCGCGGTGGTGCCCGCCGGTCGGACGCGCCCGGGCGGGCCTTGAGCCGAAGCCGCCAGAAGCCCACGGCAATGCGCCGCCGGGGGCCCCATCCGCGCCCGCGACTGGCTACGCTGGCGCCGCAACTGGAGGATCGACATGCCCATGACCACCGGCGCCGCCGGCCCGCTGCCCCGGCGCGCGCGCCTGCTCGTGCTGCTCGCGGGCCTCACCGCCTGCGACGACACCGAGTTCAACACCCTCGAGGTCGAGGTCTCCGGTGAGGGCTACGACGCCGTCATCGAGGTGGTCGAGGGCAACTGCACGAGCTGCCACGCGAGCGGGGGCACGGCCTCCTTCCTCGACCTGTCGGCCGAGGCATTCTGCGACACCGTGCTCGACGGCCGCCTCGTCGTGCCGGGCGACGCCGCGGGCTCGGTGCTCTACCAGCGCATCAGCGACGCGGGCTCGCCCATGCCCCCGACCGGCCTGATGTCCGAGGGCAACCAGACCATCGTCGGCGACTGGATCGACGCCGGCGCCGACTGCACCACCGGCGGCAGCGACGGCACCGACGGCACCGACGGCACGACCGACGGCGCCACCCTCTTCGACAGCGGCTGCACCGGCTGCCACGGCGCCGACGGCAACAGCGGCTACGCCCCCCAGCTCTCGGACGAGGTGCCCGGAAAGGACCTCGCCGATATCGTCGAGGTGGTCCAGCAGGGCGAGGGCGACATGCCCCCGATCTACACCGACGCGGCCCAGGCCGAGGCGGTTGCCCAGTACGTTCTCGACACCTTCGCGCGCTGAGCCCCGGAGCCCACCATGCTGAACCTGCTCACGGCGGCCGTCCTGCTCGCCGGCACCGCCCACGCCTACGTCGACCCCGCCTGCGCCGATGTGGCCGCCGGCGGCCCCCCCGCTGACTACTCCGAGGTCGACCAGCAGAACTACCTGCTGAACTTCTTCTCGCTGGCCACCACCCTCTCCCCCACCCACGCCCCCGTGCCCCACAACCCGGGCCACGGCTCGGTGGGCCTCGAGCTCAGCGTGATCCCGCCCCTCTCCTGTGAGCGGCGGCTGGTGCTGAACTACACCAAGACCGAAGACACGAACAAGGCGCCCGTGCTGCCCCGCCCGCGCTTCCTGTTCAGCATGCCCGGCGACCGCTTCGGCACCCTCTACTTCGGCGGCGCCTACGTGCCCCCGGTCACGGTCTTCGGCACCCGCAACGTCATCGTCTCGACCGAGGTCGGCTGGGGCATGCCCACCGACAGCGGCTTCAGCTATGGCGCCCGCTTCCACGCGACCCTGCTCAAGACCGTCGCCGAGATCGCCACCCCCTTCGAGGAGGGCGGCGAGGCCTACGACGACTTCTACCTGGGCTCGACCTTCGGTCTCGACGCGCTCTTCGGCTACAAGATCGAGCTGTCCGACGCGAAAACCATCGAGCCCTACGTGGCCCTCGGCTTCACCGACGTCTCGACCTTCTTCTACATCGGCGACGACGCCGTGGTGACCAACAACCTCGACCCCTACGCCGGCTTCACGGGCTCGGTGGGCGCCGACTTCAAGGTCATCAAGCACATCGACATGGCCGCCGAGTTCTACACGGCGCCGGGCCAGATCTACACGGGCCGCACCCGCTTCGCCTACCGCTGGTAGCCCCCCAAGACGCGCACGGGCCGCCCCACCACACGGTCGGGGCGGCCCTGCTGCTTCAGGCCCCCGCCCCCCGGGGGGGACGGGCCGCGCTCAGCGCCCGATCCAGGCCAGAGAGTGGTCCGGGCCCGCCGAGTGGCAGCCCGCACAGCCGCCCTCGGCGTCGGCGCCCGCGAGCTCGATGTCGCCCCCGGTCGAGTACTTGGCGAAGTACCAGCCGCCGGCGGCGTCGGTGCCCTCGCCCTTCCACATGGCCGTGACGCCCGTGGCCGCGCCGTCCTCGCTGTCGTAGCTCTCCTTGACGAGGATGGTGCCCGCGGGGAAGTCGGTGCCGCCCGCAGCCGCCGCCTCGGCGCCCACGTCGTTCACCCAGATCTGGACGTAGGCCCCGTGGGCCGCGCCGGAGGCGGTCACCCCCGTCCAGGGATCGACCTGGGACCAGCCCGCGTAGCCGTCCATCTCGCCCCAGAGGGCCTCGGCCGTCGCGTCGCCACCGGCGGCGCCCGAGTCGCCGTCCTTGTCGCCACAGGCCATCGCACCACAGGCCAGCACCATCATCACAGTCGCGCGCATTCCGCCTTCCATCTCAGCTGGGGATTGGATCACAGGGTCTCCCAGGCCGCGCCCGGGACAGGGCCCCTCCACCGGGTCGGGACCGCCTGTGCCGCGCCGATGCCCCGCCCCGCGGGGGGTTTCACCCTGGCGCCCGATCAAGCCCCCCCGGGCTCTCCGCCAGCGAGCCCGAGGCGCGACATGAGGCCCGGAAGCTGGCGAAAGGCCCGGCCGCGGTGGCTGATGGCGTTCTTCTCGGCGGCGCTGAGCTCGGCGAGGCTGCGCCCGGGCTGGTCGTCGGCCTCGAAGAGCGGGTCGTAGCCGAAGCCCCCCGTGCCCGACGGCGCCGTGAGGATGCGCCCCTCACAGGCCCCCTCGGCCACGGCCTCGCCCCGGGGCCCCACCAGCGCGATGGCGCAGCGGAAGCGGGCGCGGCGGTCGGCGACCCCGGTGAGCTCGGCGAGCAGCCGGGCGTTGTTCGTGTCGGCCCGGGCCTCGAGGGTGTAGCGCTTCGACCGCACCCCGGGCGCCCCGCCGAGGGCATCCACCTCGAGGCCCGAGTCGTCGGCCACACAGGGCAGCCCGGTGCGGGCATGGACGAAGCGGGCCTTCTGGAGGGCGTTCTCGGGGAAGGTCTCGGCATCCTCGGGGGCCTCGGGCACCTCCGGGAAGTCGGCGATGGACCGGACCCGCACCCCGAAGGGCGCGAGGATCTCGGTCACCTCTGCGAGCTTGTGGGCGTTGTGGCTGGCGAGCAGGATGGTGTGGGCCATGGGGTCTCCCGGGACGCCCCGCCGCTAACGCCCCCCGGCGCCCCCCGGTCAGCCGCCGGTGTCGTCGCCGAGCAGCCCGGCGAGGTCCTGGGCCTCGACGACCAGGTCCCACTCGGTGCTCACGCCCATGGCGTCGCTGGAGGCGGAACCGGTGAGCGAGAAGCTGCCGTCGTCGAGGAAGGTGCCCTCCCAGGTGCCCTCGGGCAGGTCGCCGCCCATGTGGCCCATCGGGCTGCCGGTGGGGGTCATGCCGTCGAGGGGCGTCAGGGCGATGCGCACGGTGCCGACGAGGCCACCCAGGTCGCAGGCCTCGGCGTCGAGCTCGAGCCAGGGGCTGCCGGCCGGATCGACCACAGCGACGAAGGTGGCGCCGCAGGTCTTGCGGTCGACCCGGACCCCGCCGGCGTAGGTCCGGCGCTCGAGCTCGAGGGTGCCGACGTAGGTGCCGGCGCTGGGGGCCGCGACCACCTCGGGCTTGCTGCCGTCCGCGCCCACACAGCCAGAGGCCAGGGCGAGGGCGGCGGTGCCGAGGAGACGCGTGGACAGGGGGGCGAGCGGGCTGTGGGCACGGTGCTGCATGGTGTTTCCCTCCAGTCAGGCACACGCAGCGGTGACGCCCGGTCGGCCGAGAACCTTCGCCGCGGGAATTGCCGCAGCTTGTGGCCCACCCGCCGGCGCGGCGCCCCCCTCCCTTCAGCGGCGGCCGAGATCCCCCTCCACGAGCAGGGTGTCGCCCAGCCGCCCGTCCCGCAGGGTCCAGACGCCGTCGGCCGTGCGCGCCGCGAAGGCGACCGTGCCCGCGCCGGCCCCCTCGGTCTGGTCATCGGCCCCCTCCCAGTCGACCTCGCCGGTGAAGGCATGCTCGACCAACAGGGCATCCTGGTAGTCTTCAAAGACCCAGCTGCCCTGGAGCACCCCGGTGTAGCGGATGCCGTCGACCACGAGCGGCTCGAGCTGGAGCTCGACCGACCACTCCCGCTGGGGCCAGCCCATCTCGGTGCGGTCGACGACGAAGGTGGTGCCCACGGAGGAGCGGCCCGGGCGGAGGGTGGCGCTGCCGTCGAGGGGCCAGTCGCCCTGGAAGTCGGACTCGAGGTCGTAGCCGGCGCCGAGGGCCACGCTCTCGAGCTCGTCGAAGAGCAGGCGGCTGCCCGTGAAGAGCCCCTCGAGGGCGTCGACCTCGTCGACGGTGGTGATCTTCTCGGGAATCTCGACGGCCTTGCAGCCCCCGAGCAGCGCGAGGACGGGCAGGCAGCGGGACGGCAGCATCGGGGCTCCGGGGACGGGGGGGCCTCAGGATGCCGCTGGCGGAAGGCTCGCGTCCAGCCGATCGACCTGGTCGGGACGGTCGAGGCTCGCCCACTGGGAGCGGGCCAGCAGCAGGGCCTCCCGGGCGCGCGCCGACTGGCCCGCGGCGGCGGCCCGGGTGGCGGCGCGCTCGAGCACCCGGGGCACGTCGAGATCGACGAAGGCCGCGGCACTCAGCAGCTCGCGGGCCGACCAGAGGCGCTCGTCCCACTCCTCCCAGTCGCCGTCGGCCGCGGCGCAGGGCAGCAGGGCGGCCTGGACCACCCCCATCATCGCCCGGCGGCGGGAGCGCGAGAAGGCATGCAGCGCGCGCTCGAGCACGGGCCGGGCCTCCCGGGGACGGTCGTGCTCCTGGAGCACGAGGCCCAGGTTGACCCGGACGACGATGGCGCTCTCGCTGCCGGTGGCGTCCATCTGGCGCAGGGCCTCGCGGTAGCGCTGCTCGGCCTGCTGGAGGTCGCCCTGGAGCCGGGCCAGCTCGCCCAGCTCGTTGGTGCAGCGGGCCACGCCGGCCCGGGCGCCGAGCTCGGCGAAGCCCTGGAGGGCCGCCTCGACCCCGGCGGCAGCGGCGTCGAGCTCGCCGGACTGCTTGGCGATGCGGGCGAGCAGCCAGTGGGCCCGGGCGACGCCGTAGGGCTGGCGCAGGGCCTGGTAGCCCTCCCGGGCCGCCGAGATGGCCGCCGCGGCGGGCTCGAGCTGGCCGCGCTCGGCGAGGATGCGCCCCTGTTCGAGGTTGCAGCGGGTGGTGAGCTCCCGGTCGCCGAGCTCGCGGGCGGCGGCCTCGGCGGCCTGGAGGCGGGTCCAGGCGCGGGCGGCCCGGCCCTGGACGTGGTCGACCAGCCCGAGCTCGAGCAGGGCGTGGGCCGCGACATGGGGCCAGCCGTGGCGCCGGGCCCGGGCCAGGGCCGCCTCGGCGGCGCTGCGGGCCTCGTCCAGCTCGCCCAGCTCGCGGTGGAGCTGGAGCTGGAGGGGCAGGGCCGCGGACTGCTGGGGGTGGGCCTCCGGCAGCCCGAGGCGCGCGAGGATCTGGTCGCGCTGGGCGAGCAGCGCCCGGGCCCGGGGGGCCTCGCCCCGGCCGATGCGGCGGGCGGCCGCCTGGCGCAGGTAGTCGAGGGCGTCGAGCTCGTCGCCGGCCTCGCGCAGGTGGCGGGCGATGCGCTCGAGGGTCTCGGCCCGGCGGGTGCCCTGGGGCAGCAGCTCGAGCATGGTGGCGCAGGCCCGGTGGTGGCGGACGCGGCGGCCCCCCTCCCGGGCGCGGCGCTCGAGGCTGTCGCGCAGCATCGGGTGGGCGAAGGACCAGCCCGTCTCGTCCACCCGGGCGAGGCTGCGCTGCTCGAGGGCGTCGAGCAGCTCGCCCGAGGCCCGGGCCCGGGAGCGCGCACAGACCGCCCGCCACTCCTCGAGCTGGACCCGGTCCCCGAGGGCGGCAGCGAGCTCGAGGGCCCGCTCCTCGGCCGGGCCGAAGCGGGCCAGGAGCCGGGCCAGGCGGCTGCTCCAGACCTCGTGAAGGTCGTCGGGAATGTCGATGACGGCGTCATCTGCGAGCTTGAAGCCCTCGGCGCTGGGGGCGAGCAGGCCCCGCTCGATCCAGTCGCCGACCAGCTGGACGGCGAAGAGCGGGTTGCCCTCGGTGCGCTCGGCCAGCCGCAGGGCGAGGTCGCTCGACATGCCCAGCAGCGCGTCGATGAGGTCGCGGTGGGCGGCGGGGGCGAGGGGGCCCACGGGCAGGGTCTCGACCGCGCCGTGGCCGGCCAGCTTCGCGAGCCGGGCCGCCTCGGCCGGGCGCTCGGCCAGCCCCTGCTCTTGCACGGTCAGCACCAGCAGCAGGGGCGGGTCTTCGTCTTCGGGCGGGGTGTCGACCACCCGCTCGGCGAAGGCCAGGGCGTCCTCGGACCAGTGCACGTCGTCGAGGAAGACGACCAGCGGCCGCCGGGCGAGGCGGGTCGAGGGGTCGAGGCGACAGAGGGCCCGGTGGAGCAGCACGTGGCGCTCCTGGGGCTCGTCGAAGCGCAGGGTCGACTCTTCGGCGGCATCACCGCTCTCGGTGAGCAGCAGCTCGGCGAGCACCCGCAGCTCGTCGCCCGCCGTGCGCCGCAGGTCGAGGCGCCGGTGGAGCAGGTCGACGTGGCCCTGGCGGTCGAGGCCGCCGGCCTGGAGGTGGCGGGAGAGCATCGCCGCGAGCCCCGTGCCCGGGCCGCCCCGCCGGCTGTGGCGGGCCTCGAGGGCCGCGGCCCCGGCCGCCGCGTGGGCCCGGGCGCAGAGCCACCGGGCGAGGCGGCTCTTGCCACAGCCCGCCGGCCCCTGGAGCACGACCACCTGGGGGGCGCCCGTCTCGACCGCCCGGCGGAAGGCCGTCCAGAGCTGGCCGCGCACGGCCCGCCGGCCCATCAGCGGCGCCGGCCGCATGCCGAAGAGCGAGGTGCCGGCGGCGCGGAGCCGGTGGTCGACGGCGGGCCGCCGGGGGCGCCAGGAGGGGGGCACGGCCGCCGCCGTGTGGGGGTGCATGCCCTCGGGGTCGGTGCCCAGCCAGGGCGGGATCTCGACGGGCGCGGCCGTGTCGTCGTCCTGGGGACCGAGGCTGAGCAGCTCGTGGGTGCTGAGCTCGTTGGCGTGGCGCTGGGGGGCACCCGTGCTCAGCTCACCGGCGGGCGCCGGGGGGGCCGACTCGACCGAGAGCACGTCGCCCAGGTCGATCTCGTGCTCGCCGGCCGGGCCGCGGGCGCCCCGGGGCCGCACCGGGGGCTCGGCGGGCTGGAGGGCGGGACCGTGGCCCGGGGCGGGCAGCGCCCGGATGGCCGCCGCCACGTCCGCGGCCGCCGACCAGCGATCGGCCGGCGCCTTGGCGAGCAGCCGGCGCAGCACCCCCTCGATGTCTTCGGGCACGGCCACCATCGGGTCGAGGGCCGGGGGCGGCACCCGGAGGTGGGCGTCGACGAACTCCTGGAAGCTGCGGCGGCGGCCGAAGGGCGGCACCCCACAGGTCAGCGTCCAGGCCAGGCAGCCGAAGGAGTAGAGGTCGGTCCAGGGGCCCTGGGCCCGCCAGTCGCCCTGGAGCTGCTCGGGGGCCATGTAGGCCGGCGTGCCCGCCACGCTGTGGTCGACGCCGGGGCCCTGGCCCATCGTGCGGGCGAGGCCGAAGTCGGTGAGCAGCGCCCGCCAGGGGCTGGCCGCCGTGGCGAGCTGGCGGGTGAGGAGGATGTTGCCCGGCTTGAGGTCGCGGTGGATGATGCCCTGGGCATGGCAGTGGGCCAGGGCATCGAGGATCTGCAGCAGCACGTCCTGCAGCTCGCGCCAGGGCAGCCGGCCCACGAAGCTGTGGAGGGGGCGTCCGTCCACCAGCTCCATCACGAGGTAGGGCGCCGCCGGCCGCAGGGGCGAGCCCGGCCCGGCGGCCACCACCTCGTCGGGGTGGACCCGGCCGTGGTCGACGAGCAGCACGATGCCCGGGTGGACCAGGGCGGCGGCGAGGCGCACCTCGTTGTGGAAGGAGGCGGCCGCCCAGCCGTCGTCCTCGCCGAAGGGGGCCAGCAGCTTGATGGCCACCGGCTCGTCGATGGCCACGTGGCGGCCCCGCCAGACCTCGCCCATCGCCCCCTTCGCCAGCGCGCTGTCGAGCACGTAGGGGCCGATCCGCACCGCCCCGGTGTGGGGCGGGCGCACAGACCGGCCGCGGGCCGGGACGTCGCCGGGGTGTCCAGACATGGGCCGATTCTATGGTGCAGGGCGCAGCCCCGACACGCCGCCGACATTGGCCCGACACCAGCGGCCCCCGCCCCACCCGGGCCCCGGTGCCCGAGAACCGGGACGGGCCCGCCGCTCCCTCCGTTGCTGGCCACGGGCCGGCTCGGCTGCAATTCGCCGCCATTGCCCCGCCCCGACCGGCACCGGGGCGCCGCCGCCTCCGAGCACCCTCCCTCTCGCCCGGCCCGCGGCGGCCGCCCCCCCCTCGTCCGCGGGGGGCCCGTCCCCGGGAGGAGTCGGGAGCACAGGGGGGGGGATCCGACATTCGCCGGGGCCCGGCCCGCCGCCCGCTCCCCGTCCCGCCGGCCCCCCCGATCCGGCCGATCCCGACGCGCTGCCGCGGCTTTCCCCGCCCCACGCACCACGCTGCCACCCCCCGATCCCAGATCTGACATCACGCAAGCAGCGAAACTTTTTTCGACATTCCGCGCGACTGGCACGCTACGCTCGGCCCGCGGCAAGACCCTCGGGGCCCTGAGAAACGACACGACTCCCACCGTCCTCCACCGTCTTGCGCGCCTCGCCGGCGGCACCGCGGCTGTCACGGAATGCAACGCGGGGGGCCCCCCTCCAGCGTTAAGCTCCGGCGCCGCAGATCCGACCCGGCGACAGGCAAGGCTCGACCCCATCCCCGCTTCGCTGCCCGCTCTCGCGCGGTCGGTGCCAGCACAGGGGACAGACCTGTTGGTCCCGGTGGGCACGCGTCCCGACGTCTCTCGCCCCGGCGGCCTCCCGAACTCTCCGATCCGAGCATCAGACACATGGCAAGCAGCGGAAGGGTTGTCCCGGGCGAAGGCTCGGAGTTCCACGAGCCCGCCCCCAGATCTCCCTCGCCGATCGAGCGCTTCGTCGAGCGCACGCTGGACTCGCCCCTGGCGTTCAGCCTGCTGCTCGTCGCCTGCCTCTTCCCCCTGATCATCTTCGTCGTCTTCCCGCTGCCCGTGCGGGCCCACCTGGTCCTCAGCCTGCTGCTGGTGGCCGCGGGCCTCGTGACCTCGGCGCGGTTCCCGAAGATGCGCATGGTGGTCGTGGTGCTGAGCCTCGCCGCCTCCTTCCGCTACATCCTCTACCGGGGCACCGAGACGCTGGCCCTGGGCTCGTGGGAAGACGGCATCGTCAGTGTGCTGCTCTACATCGCCGAGCTCTACGCCCTGCTGACCCTCATCGGCGGCTACTTCCAGACCGCCATCGTGCGCCGCAACATCCCCGTGCCGCTCGACGGGGTCGCCCCCGAGAACCTGCCCTTCGTCGACATCTTCATCCCCACCTACGACGAAGAGGACCACGTCCTCCGCCCCACCGTGCTGGGCGCCGTGTCGATCGACTACCCCAACAAGCGGGTCTGGGTGCTGGACGACGGCCGCAAGGTCAAGGGCGAGGAGCGGGCCTGGGTCGAGGAGATGTGCCGCGAGGTGGGCGCCGAGTACATCGGCCGCACCGAGTCCAAGGGCGCCAAGGCCGGCAACGTCAACAACGCCCTCCAGCACGCCGACGGCGACCTGGTGGCCTTCTTCGACGCCGACCACGTCCCCGTGCGCGACTTCCTCAACGCCACGGTCGGCTTCTTCGTGGTCAACGAGGACGTGGCCCTCGTCCAGACCCCCCACCACTTCTACAACCCCGACCCCTTCCTGCGGAACCTCCACATCGACGGGGTCGTGCCGCCCGAGGGCCACCTCTTCTACCACGGCATCCAGCTCGGCAACGACTTCTGGAACTCGGCCTTCTTCTGCGGCTCCTGCGCCGTCATGCGCCGCGAGGCCCTCGACGAGGTCGGCGGCTTCACCGAGCAGACCGTCACCGAGGACGCCCACACCGCGCTCCAGCTCCACTCCAAGGGCTGGGAGTCGGTCTTCCTCGACGTGCCCCTCGCCGCCGGGCTCGCCACCGAGACCTACGCGGCCCACATCGGCCAGCGGGTGCGCTGGGCCCGGGGCATGGCCCAGATCTTCCGCCTCGACAACCCGCTGGTGAAGCCGGGCCTCTCGCTGGCCCAGCGCATCAACTACTTCCAGGCCAGCTGGTACTTCCTCTTCGGCATCCCCCGGCTCATCTTCATCCTGACGCCGGCGCTCTACCTGCTGCTCGACGTGCACCCCCTCGACGCCAACGTGCGCGAAGTGCTCGTCTATGCCGTGCCCCACCTTGTTCTCGCGGGCATTGGCTCGGTCACGATGAACCGCAACGTGCGCCACAGCCTCTGGCCCGAGGTCTACGAGGTCGCCATCGCGCCCTACACGGCGCTGGTCACGACCGTGGCCCTGTTCTTCCCGAACCGCGGCAGCTTCAACGTCACGGCCAAGGGCGACACCTTCGACCACGTGCGCTTCGACTGGCGGAACACGGCCCCCCTGCTCGGGGTGCTCGTGATGCTCGTCGCCGGCTTCGTGATGGTGCCCTACAAGATCCAGCAGGACGTGCTGGACGTCGACACCATCCTCGTGGCCGCCCTGTGGAACGGCTACAACTTCATCGTCGTCACCGCCGCCGTGCTCGCCGCCCTCGAGCGCCCCCAGCGCCGCCGCTTCCACCGGGTCACCAAGGACATCCCCGCGGTCATCAGCGCCAGTGACCCGACCGACCAGTCCTGGTTCGAGCCCCTCGAGGCGACGACCTGCGACCTGAGCATGGGCGGCACCCGCTTCGAGATCTCGGGCCACCACGACCTGCCCGTCAGCGCCCAGATGGAGCTCAGCAGCCCCGGGCTCCGGGCCGTGCCCCTGCCCCTGCGGCCCGTCTCGGTCGAGTACGACGCCGACCGCGACGTGACCTCGGTGCGGGCCGACATGGCCGGCCTCGACGCCCGCCAGCAGGCCGCCCTCGCCGCCCACATCTTCGGCGCGACCAACGCCTGGTCCACCGAGTCCTTCCGCTACGACGGCTACTGGCGCTCGGTGATGACCGTGCTGGCCTCCATTCTCGCGGTGGCCCTCGGCAACCCCCGCTGGCTCCACCGCTGGACGGCCCCCGACACCGAGGCCGAGGTCGCCCCGCTGGTGCCCGGCGTCAACGACATGCACTGCATCTCGTGCAGCGCGCCCCTGCTCGAGGGGGCCGCCTACTGCGAGACCTGCGGCGCCGCCCAGCCTGTCGCCGACCACATCGAGGCCGCCCCCCTCGACCGGTCGCGCCCCCTGCTGGGCATCCGTCCCCTCATCTTCCCCGCCTTCCTCGTGCTGCTCGCGGTCACCCTCGCCCTCGGCTACCGGCCGGTGGTCGAGCGGGTCAGCCGCGCCGTGCCGCTCAACAAGTGGGAGAAGGTGCCCTACCAGACGCGCAAGGGCGAGCTGGCCCAGGCCTACCACCGGGTCGAGGCCAAGCACGTCGAGCTGGCGCGGAACGTCAAGCTCGGCACCGAGCCCGACCCCCGCTACAGCCGCCAGCTCTGGGACATCAAGCGCGACTACAACCTGCAGGAGCTCGACAAGCTCGACGAGCAGGACC
>CAXQUZ010000074.1:0-14407 GCA_964226865.1 Myxococcota bacterium
CTCTTTCCCTCCACGCCGCTCGTCCGATCTCCGAGGGGGTTCCCGCCGACATCCGCCTCCCGCCCGGCGAGCAGCTCGAGGGCCACCGGGCGCCGGCCGCCGGGGCCCGAGACCCGGGCGAGCTGGCGGGCGACGAGCTGGCGCACGCCGGGCGGGATGCGGATGTCGGCGGGAACCACCTCGGTGAGGTCGTCCTCGGGCTCGAGCTCGGGGGTGGGGCCGGCCTGCTCGCGGTCGCGAAGCTGGCGCAGGGCCTCGGCCACGAGCAGGGGCACGCCCCCGGTCTCGTGCACGAGGCGCCGGGCCAGGGGCACCGGGTCGGCCACCGTGCCCAGGGCCGCGTCGACCATGAGCATCACGTTGTCTTCGCCGAGCGGCCCCAGCTCGAGGCGCACGGGCACGAGGCCCAGCTCGCGGCCGTCCCGCAGGGCGCCCAGGGTCGGGGCGGGCAGATCGGAGCGCAGGGTGCCGATGAAGAGCAGCGGGAGCTGGTCGCGGGCGACGAGGGTGCGGATCAGGTAGCCGATGAGCCCGACCATGGGGGTGGGGGCGTGGTGGAGCTCGTCGATGGCGAGCACGACCGGGCCCTCGTCCATGAGCTGGGTCAGCACGGCGCGGATGGCGTCGTAGAGCTGGTAGCGCAGGTCGCCGCCCATGCGGCCCTTCGGGTTGGCGAAGGCCCGGCGGGCGTGGGCGAGGGCCGGCGGCACCCCGGCGCCGAGCTCGCGGCCCAGCTCTTCGGCGATGCGCAAGAGGCCGCCGTAGGCGCCATCTTGGGGGGCGAGGGCGCTGCGGTGGACCGAGATGCCGATGCGCTGGGCGTGCTGGAGGGCGAGGCGCATGAGGCGGGTGCGGCCGTGGCCCTCGGGGCCCTCGATGAGCACCACCCCGCCCTGGCGGCGGGTGAGGGCGGCCACCGACTCGCGCAGCAGGTCGGCCTCGAAGGCCCGGCCCACGAGGGGGGGCTCCCAGGCCGTCTCGGAGGTCGCGGCGCCGTCGCCGGGGCCCGGATCGGTGACCTGGAGCCGCAGCAGGATGTCCTTGGCGGACTGGAAGCGGTCGCGGGGGGCCTTGCGCAGCAGCCGCAGGCAGATCTCTTCGAGGTGGCGGGGCACCCCGACCATCAGCTCGCGGGGGGGCCGCGGCGCCTTGTCGCGGTGGCAGTGGAGCCAGCCGGCGAGGTCCTTGGCGACGAAGGGCCGCCGCCCCGTGAGCATGGCGTAGAGGATGACGCCGAGGCTGTAGAGGTCGGAGCGGTGGTCGATGGGGGCGCCCGAGAGCTGCTCGGGCGAGGCGTAGGCCCAGGTGCCGACGAGGGTCTGGGAGACGAAGGGATCCGCCCCCGGGTCGAGCTCCTTGACGATGCCGAAGTCGGTGAGCTTGCAGCGGCCGTAGGGGTCGACGAGCACGTTCGAGGGCTTGAGGTCGCGGTGGACGAGGCCCCGGCGGTGGATGTAGGCGAGGGCCCGGGCGAGGTCGACCAGCACGTCTTCGGTGAGGCGCCAGCGCTCGCTCGGCGGCAGCCCCTTCCACGAGCGGATGGCCTGGTGGAGGTTGCGGCCCTCGACGTACTCCATGGCGAAGTAGGGGTGGCCCTCGATGTCGCCGTAGTCGTCGACCTGGATGATGTTCTCGTGGCGCAGGCGCGACAGGGCCCGGAACTCGCGGCGGAAGCGGGCCAGCCCCGTGCCCCGGCGGCTCGACTTGAGCACCTTGAGGGCCACCTCGCGGCCGTCGGGGTCGTGCACCCGCACCACATGCGCCATGCCGCCGGCGGCCACCTTGCCGAGGAAGCGGTAGCCCCCCATGGCGTCGCCGGGGGTGAGCAGGCGCTGCCCGAGGCGCAGCACGTCGGCGTCGGGGGCGGCGGTGGTGGGGGGGGCATGCACGGCGGGGGCCTCGGAACCGTGGGCGGAGACTACCCCGGCCATGACCCGAACTGGCCGGGAACCGGCGGTCGGGGTGGCAGGAGCGGCGGGTCATGGGCGACGGGCTGCCGCTTGTCGCCGGATGTCACGGCCGGGGCCCGGGCGGCCACGGGGGGGGCGGTCCCCGGGGCGATCAGCGCCGCCGGCGCCGGGCGAGACCCAGCAGCCCCAGCCCCGCGAGCAGCCCGAGGGGGCCGCCGCCGGCCGGGGCGCTCGCGCAGCCGCCGTCCTTGTCGCCCGCCTCGTCTGCGGCAGCGTCCCCGTCCTCGCCGCCGGTCCCGTCGCCGTCTCCCGCGGCGGTGCCCGTGTCGACCTCGTCCACCCCGTCGAGGTCGAGCTGGACGGCGAGGAAGGTGTGGGTGGTCTGGATGTCGTAGCTGACCAGCAGCAGGTCGTCCTTGCGGGCCAGCCAGGGGCGCATGGCCGCCTCGCGTCCGCTGCCGTAGCTCGTGAGCTTGTGCTGCTCGACGAGCTGGAAGTCTTCGTCGAGAACGTGCAGCCACACGTCACCCGTGTCGCCCGAGCCCGGCCCCTCGTCCACCATCGACATCATGGCGACCAGGAAGTACTGGCCGACGCGGATCATCGACTGGGGCCAGTAGGCGCGCTCGGTGGCGGGGGGAATGCTGACGCTCTCGCTGCCGAGGTGGGCGAGCTCGGGGCTGAAGCGGTCGATGGCGAGGTTGCCGTCGAAGTTGGCCGAGGTGAGGAGGATCTCGCCCGAGGGCGCATCGGCGAGGAAGGCGCCCCCCTCGACCTGGAGCTCGCCCAGGCTGGTCGTGCCCGCGGGGCTGCCGCTGTCGTCGAGGTGGAAGAAGGTGGCCGTGGGGGGGCCACCGCTGCCGAAGCTCGAGAAGACGACGCCGGTGGCCCAGTCGCTGCAGATGCTGGCCATGTCGTTGTGGGCGCGCTCGGGGGCGCGTTCTTCGATCACGGCCGAAGAGAGGATCCGGAAGTCGGCCGAGACCCGCCAGGCGTAGGCCGAGTCGTTGGGCTCGCCGACGTTTGCCGAGGCGACGTGGAGGTAGCTGCCGTCGGGGCAGCGGCGGATGGCGTGGTCCTTGAGGTCGCCGTGGTCGGTGATGGCCGTCCAGTTCTCGCGGTCGAAGCGCCAGTCGCCGAGGCCCTCGCCCGTGCGGATCAGCGGCGCCACGTAGAAGTCGCCCGCCGTGCCGACCCCCATGGCCCAGCCCTCGTCCGTGGGCAGGGCGCGGGCCCAGGTGCCGTTGGTGCCCGTCTCGACCGGCTCGCCAATCTCCGCGATGATGCTCTGGGCGAGGGCGTTCTGGAGAAACAGGGCGAGCGGCAGGGCCGCGGTGGCGGTCAGGGGCACGGGGGCTCCGGGGCTGGGGCGGGATCACCGGGAAGATGCCGCTGCTGGCGATGGGACGCAAGCCACGGCCGGCCCCGCTGGCGTGCGGCGCCTCGGGGCCCTTGCAAGAAACTCGTGAGCGCCGGCCCGAGAGCCGCGGACGGGACGGGGCATGCTGGCCCTGCCGGCGCGGATCCTGGACCAGGACGCCGTGTGACGCTGCGGTGGCGGCCCCCGCGGACGCTGCGCTTTCAGGGCCTTGCCGTGGTAGCCTCCCGCGTCCCCGCCCGGGACCCACTGGCAGCCATGCACGCGTTCCGGGCCTCTGGAGAGCAATCCCCCCGGAGAGCAATCCCCATGGCTTATCTGCTCCTCGCGTTCGCTGCGTTCTACACCCTCCTGTGGGCGGCTGGCCTGCTGCTGACCCTCAAGTCCGACGGTGAGCGCAACCTCCCCGTGCCGGTCATCGGTCTGCTGATGTTCCTGGGGCTCTCCGGCTACGTCGGCATGGCCGCCAACGAGGCGATGAACAACCCGCCCAAGGTGACCGCCGACAACTTCGGCAAGCTGTCGACGGGCATGAGCCTCGACGACGTCAAGGGCGTGCTCGGCGAGCCGGCCCCGGCCGACAAGGACTTCGACCTCGCGTCCTACCGCATCAGCTTCCCCGAGCCGGTCACCCGCCGGCTGCGGGGCGGCATGAAGCACGCCGACCGGATCGAGGCCAACGTCAAGCTCAAGATTGTTGGCGAGCCCAGCAAGGCCAACCTCCGCCGCGGTGAGGGCCTCGGCGCCCCCGCCAACGCCGAGCGCGGCGGCCTCATGGGCCTCACCCTCGTCCTCACCGAGAACGAGAACGAGACCCGCATCGTCGAGGGCGAGCACTGGACCTACGAAGACGACATGAGCGCCGAGGACGTGGCGAAGAAGATCGCCGAGGCCATCGACGCCACCGAGGCTTGGTCGGCCGAGGGCAGCACCGACGACGAGCCCACGATGGTGACCATCACGCCGGCGCTCGAAGCCAACTTCGGCTCGGCCTGCAACGACGGCAAGTGCACCATCCAGGTGGCCGCCGCATCCGAGCCCGAAGAAGAGGGCGCCGACCTCGACGTGACCGGTGCCGTGCGCATCCGCTCCCGGGCCGACGGCAAGCCCGCCGACCTCCGCGGTGGTGAGGACGAGACCTTCGTCCACATCTGGCAGGAGAACGGTGTGCTCCTCGACGCCGACTTCTCGACCGACCACCGCATGGTCATCGCTGGCTTCATCAAGGGCGAGCTGGTCGGCACGACCCAGTCCGGCCTCGGCATCGAGACCGAGGAAGACGCCGCCGAGTGAGGCGTGCGCGCTCGCGACCTGGCGCCCCGGCCCCGTGCCGGGGCGTCGTGCGTCTTGGGGACGCGCCGCGGGGGGAGGGCCCCCCGGCCGTGGCGACGGCACGACCGGAGGGCGGCGGGGAGGGGGTGTCCTGGACAGATGAGCAGGACGGCGGGACACCCGGCTCAGGAGCGGAGCACGGCGGGGGCGCGGCGCGGACCCAGCACCGGGGCCTTGGCCAGGGCGCGGGCCTCGGCGTCGACCGCGACGAGCTCGTCCTCGGACCAGGGCAGCAGCGCGAGGGCGGCGGCCCCGCCAGCAAGGACGAGGGCGACCAGGCAGCTCGACCAGAGAAACTCGAGGGTCGAGGCGTCGAGGTTGGCGAGCAGCGGGGCGACGAGGTCGGTGCTGGGCATGGAGGACTCCTGAACGGGTGTCCAGAAACTACTGGCCACCACTGAACACGTCAACAGGATCAGCAGGTCAGAAAGTGACCTTGACACCGCTCTGGGAACGGTCTCGACCTGTCAACACTTCAGTGATCGTCAGGATCCCGATCGGCTTCAGTTCTTTCTGCATCGATCGACGGCGCGATCGATGGCGGAGGCGCTCCGCGAGGATCCCTGCCGCTGCCAGATCCTGGGGCCCCCCCGTCGGTGGCGGTGCCGGGAGCGGGCGCGG
The DNA here is from genome assembly GCA_964226865.1 of Myxococcota bacterium. Taxonomy (GTDB): domain Bacteria; phylum Myxococcota_A; class UBA796; order UBA796; family UBA2385; genus CAXQUZ01. Next base: position 5,242 of record CAXQUZ010000074.1, read on the forward strand.
CGGGCCGGGGCCGCTGCCTGGGGGGGCGGGGGCGGGGGAGGATCGCCTGCGCCGCGGAGGCGCGCCCCCACCGGGGCACTCTCGCCGATCGTCGCCGTGCCGGATCTGCAGCGGAGGGGCCCCGGGCCGCGATCGTCCGGATCTCTTCGTAGGTCGCAGCGACCCGGCGGGGGCTCAGGCCGCGGGGGCGTCGCCGGTGAGGCGGTCCCGGTGGCGGGCCCACCGGGCGAGGCGGGCGGGGGTGGCGGGGTAGGCCCGGTGGTGGAGCTCGAGGCGCGCCATGCGGGCGAGCACCGGGGCGAGGCCCGCGAGCAGATCGGGCGCCTGGGGCAGGGCCCGCAGCACCCCCACCATGTCGGCGGGGCCGGGCCGCACGGGCTTCTGGGCGAGGGCCTGGGCCGACAGGCTGGCGCTGAGCAGCCCCGAGCGCAGCAGCCGCCCGAGGGCCGGCGGGTCGAGGCGCCGGGAGTGGCGGGCGAAGACCACCGAGCCGCAGAAGAGGCCGCCCCAGCGGCGCTGCCAGGCGACGTTCCAGTCCCAGGGGCGGCCGCCGCCGGAGAGGGTGGCGGCGAGGTCGTGGGCGGCGACGAGCTGGGCGCCGATGCCCGAGCCGTGGGCGGCGAAGACCTGGCGGCCGGCGTCGCCGAGGCGCACGAGGGGGCCGTGGTCGAGCCGGGCCAGGGGCGGCACGAGCGGAATGGCGCGGCTGCCGCCGAAGCGCCGGGGCCCGATCCAGGGGTGGCCGGCGACGAAGCGGGCGAGCAGGGCGGGGCCCGGGGCGTGGCCCAGACCGGGGATGCTTCCGGTGAGAATGTTGACCACCGGGCCGTCCTGGGCGGCCTCGCCCGAGAGCATGACCTGGACGTTGACGATGCTGTAGCCGCCGGCGATGCCCGTGAAGACGAGGGCCGCGTGCTCGCCCACGCCGTGGTGGTCGAGGAAGGCCCGGGCCGCCGCGGGATCGACGATGTTGCGCACCTCTTGGGCAGCGACGCAGAGCTCGGTGCGGGGCACGGCGGGGGCCGGGTGGGCGAGGCCCTGGGTGCCCCGCAGCCCCGCGGCGTCGACGACCCACCGGGCCTGCCAGCGGGTGGTGGGGGTCTGGACGGTGGCGCCGCTGTCGCCGAGGGTCCAGGCGAGGGCGGGCTGGTCCGAGAAGAAGCGGGCGCCGGCGGCCCGGGCCTCGGCCTGGAGGCGGGCCACGAGGGCGCGCATGTCGACCTCGAGGTGGCCCGCGGTCGGGAATTGGATGCGGTCGGGCCCCCAGCCCGCGACCATGTGGAAGGCGCCGCCGCCGCCCCGGCGCTCGGGCCAGACGGGGGCCGCGAGGCCGCCGCCGTCGAAGCACCAGGCCGGCACCCCGTTGACCCAGCGGGCGCCCGCGCGGTCGGTGGGGCCCCGGTCGATGCAGGCCACCGAGAGGCCCGCCCGGGCGCAGGCCCGCGCCGCGGCGGCGCCCGCCGTGCCGGCGCCGATGACCAGGACGTCGACCGCGTCTTGAGAGTGTGCTTCGGACATGCCGCCACGGTAGCCCGGCGGGGCTGGCGCCGGGCGCTACACTGGTCCGCCCGGCCCCCGTGGGCACTCCCGCCCGGCCGCCGCCCGGTCTTCGCCATGCCCGATGCCGCCCCCCCGGCCCCCGGCCCCGCCGCCGGGCCCGCGGATCCCCTCGCCCCCCTGCGCCGCCGCCACCAGGAGCGAGCGCAGCTGCTCTCGGCGGTCGCGGCGGCCGAGGCGGCCCTCGAGGCGGCCCTCGCCCAGGCCGCGGCCCCGCCGCCGGCCCCCGCCCCCCGCTTCGGCCACCGGCTGCGGGCGCTCTTCGGGGCGCGGGCGGTCCCCCTGCCCGGCCCCTCGCCCGCGGCCCGCCACGAGGCGGCCCTCAAGGCCTGGCGGGCCCTCGACTTCCAGCTGCGGGCCCTCGAGGCCGCCGTCACCAGCGCGACCGCCGACCGGGCCGCGGTGGCCGCCCTCGCGCCGGCCGTCGCCCCCGCCCCGGCCGGCGCAGGCTGGGAGGACGAGCTGGCCGCCCACCACGCGGCGGTCCAGGCCGATCGGGCCCGGGCCCTGCTGCCGCTCTTGACCGAGAGCTGCGACCAGCTCAAAGACCACCACCGGGCCCTGCGGGCGCTGCACCGGGCGGCCGCAGGGGCGGTCGAGGCCCTCGGCCGCCAGGCCACGGTCCAGGCCGGGGCCGCCGCCGTGGTCGACGACGCGGCCATCGGCGAGGTGGTGCGCCTCGCCGGGGCCTGTGCCGCCGAGGTGCACGACCGGGTCGATCACTGGGAGGCCCGCCTCCGCGCCCTCGACGCCGAGGCGGTGGCCCGGCAGGCGGCCGCCGCCGAGGTCGAGGCCCTGCTGGAGGCCCGCCATGGACGCGGATGAGCATGCTCAAGATGGCGATTTGGTCGATGTTGTCGCGCTCCGGCGGGCACTGGCGGCCCTGCGGCTGAACCGGCTCTACCCGCCCTGGCGCGCGGTCGACGCCCACCTCGCCGCCCTCGCCGTGCCGGCGCCCGGCGGCCCCCTGCGCCGGGCCCCGGGCACGGCCTGGCCCGCCGGCGCCGACTGGCTGCGGGTGCGGGTCGACCACGAGCTGGCCCCGGGGCTGCTGCCGAGCCTGCGGGCCGCGGCGGCCGATCCGGCGGTGGCCGCCCGGGTGCGCTACCTCGAGGCCCTCGCGGCGGCCCGGCCCCTCGTCGAAACCCCGCCGGCGGTCTCGCTCGTGGGCCAGGAGGGCGAGGCGCTCCGGGGTGAGCTCTGCCTCGACCTCTACGCGCTGGCCCGCCCCCGGCTGCTGCGGGCGACCCTGCGCTTCGTGCTGCGGCCGGGCCACGGACTGGTGCCGGGGCCTGCGCCGGCCCCGGAGGCCCTCGGCTTCGCCCGGCACGGCCTGGCCCTCGTGCCCTCGGCGGCCCTCGTGGCGCGGCTGCGCGAGACCCTGGCCCGGCCGGCGGCGGTGGCCTGGGCCGAGCTGGGCGCCTGGCTGGAGCCCGAGCTGCTGACGGTGGGCGAGCTCGGGCCGGCCCGGCCGGGGCTCGGGGGCCCGTGGCTCTCGGCCGTGCTGAGCCGGGTGGGGCCGGCCCTGGCCCGCACCAGCGTCGACGACCCCCTGCTGCCCGAGAGTGGCCTGCCCGTGCCGGCCCCCGACAGCCCCGTGCGCCTCTCCCACCACCGCAAGTGGGCCGTGCCCGCCGCCGAGCGCGCTGCGGCCCGGGCCTGGCTCGCCCGCCAGGGCAGCCGCAACCTCGTGGTGGCCGTGCGCTGAGCGTGCCGCCGGCCGGGCCCCCGGCTACCCTCGGCCGGCCATGCCCGCTGCCCCCCCACCGCCCGCCGTCCAGCCCCCGGTCCCCCCCGGCCCCTGGACGGCCCTGCTGCTCGGCCTCGGCCTCTCCGGGGTGGCGGGCATCGTCAACCAGGTGGTCTGGCAGCGGGCCCTCAAGCTCTTCCTCGGCGGCAGCGAGACCCTGAGCGCGATGATCGTCGTGCTGGTCTTCCTCTTCGGCCTCGGCGCCGGGGCCGCCCTGGCCAGCCGCCGGGTGGGGGCCCTGCGCGACCCCCTGCGGGCCCTCGCGGGCATCGAGCTCGGGCTGGCCCTGGTCAACGCGCTGGTGGCCCTGCTGCTCGGCCTCGACCTCACCGAGTCGGTCTATGCCGTCCAGCGGCTGGCCCAGGGCCTCGGGCTGCCCCTGCGGCTGGTCTATGGGCTGGCCTCGGCCGTGCTGCTGCTCGTGCCCACCCTGCTGATGGGCGCCACCGTGCCCGTCGCCTCGGCCGGCTGCCAGCGCCAGCTCGGGGCCCAGAGCCGCCGCCTCGTGCCCGTGCTCTTCGTGGTCAACACCCTGGGCGCCGCCGTGGGGGCCCTCGGGGCGAGCCTCTGGCTGCTGCCGGCCTTCGGCCAGCGCCGGGCGCTCTTTGCTGCCCTCGCCTGCAATGCCCTGGCCGGCGCCGTCATCGGGCTGCTGGCCCGCCGGCCGGCCGTGGACCCCGTGCCCCCGAGCGCCGCCCGCTGGGGCGGGCCCCTGCGCCGCGACGAGCTGCTGGGCGCCGTGCTCGGCTTCCTGGCCCTCGGCTACGAGATGCTGCTGTTCCGGGCGCTCTCGCTGGCCCACTGGCCCCTGCCGACCACCTTCGCCGCCGGTCTGGCGGGCTTCCTCGTGATGTGGTCGGTGGGCGTGGCCCTGGCCGAGCGGGTGCGGGGGGCGCTGGTGCCGGTGGGGCTGGCGACGGCCCTGCTGCTCGCGGGGCTGCCGCTGCTGCTCGCCTGGGACCGCTCGGCGGCGGCCCTGGGGCTGTGGGCGGCGGTGGGCCTCTACGCGCTGCCCTGTGTCGGCTTTGGCCTGATGTACGGCGTGCTCGTGACCCGCAGCGCCCGCGACTGGGGCCGCGATGTGGGCCGCTATGCCGCGCTGAACACCCTCGGCAGCTGCCTCGGCATCCTCTTCTTCACCCTCGTCGGCCTCGGGGCGCCCCTGGCCCACGGGGCGGTGGCCCTGGCCCTGGGCACGGCGGCGGTGGCCCTCTCCGAGACCTGGCCCCGGCGGGCGGCAGCGGTGGGGCTGCTCGGGCTCGCGGGCGCGGCGGTGCTCGGGCGGGGGCTCGCCCTCGAGACCACCACGGGGGCGGGGCCGGACGGGCCGGTCGAGGTCTGGTGGGGCCCCGACGGGGTCGTCGAGGTCGGCGAGGACGGCACGGTCTGGATCGACGGCCTCTGGCACACCCGGCTCACCGACGGCCAGGACCACATCGGCCGGCCCTACTCCTGGGTCATGGCCATGGCCGCCGTCACGGCCCACCCCGGGCGCCCCGAGCGGGCCCTCGTCGTGGGCGCCGGCGTGGGCATCACCAGCGTCACCCTCGCCGGGGTCGAGGGCCTCGAGATCGACGGCTACGAGATCAACCGCACCCTCCGGCGGGTCGTGGCCGCCCGGCCCGACCAGACCCTCGGCGCCCTCGACCACCCGCGCATCCACTGGATCTGGCAAGACGCCCGCACGGGCATGGCCCTCGACCTCCAGACCTACGACATCATCCTGAGCGCGCCCCTCCACCTGCGCCAGGCGGGCTCGAGCCAGCTGCTCTCCCGAGAGTACCTGCGGCTGGCCAAGTCCCGGCTGGCCCCGGGCGGGGTGCTCGCGGTCTACGCCAACGAGGGCGAGCCGGCCCAGGCCCTGCTCGTCCAGCGCAGCCTCGCCGAGCTCTTCGCCCACCGGGTCAGCTGGTACGACGGCATCGTCACGGTCGCCTCCGACCACCCCATCACCGTGACCCCCGACTCGCTGGCGGCCTGGATGGAGCGGGACGACCCCCTCGCCGCCGAGATGCGCCAATTGGATGCCGAGCTGGTCGCCGACGGCCAGGGCGGGCTCTACGGCCTCTACGACGGCAGCGAGGCCCTCCAGATCGTGGGCAGCGTGGCCATCACCGACGACTGGCCCCTGCTCGAGTACCCCGAGCAGGCCGCGGCGGTGGTCCGGGCGGTGCCCGCCAGCCAGGTGGTCCGCCCCGCCGAGAATTTGTCGGCTGCAGAGTGACACCGCGGGACGCCGCCGGTGTTGCAGCCGTGCCAAGCTGTGCCCCGCCGGAGGTCCCGATGCCCGCCCTGCCCCGCTCTCTCGCTGCTGTCGCCCCCGTCCTGCTCGGCCGGGCCCTGCCGGGTCTCGCCCAGGCCAAGGGCAGCCCCGACGCGGGCCTCACCGCGGCGCCCGCTGCGGACGCGGCCCCGGCGCCGGCCGTCCAGACGGGCCCCCTCGGCCACTTCTCCAAGGTCCACGTGGCCGGTGCTGTCGACCTCGTGCTCCACGGCGGCGCCGCGGCCCACAGCGCCGAGGTGGACTGCCCGACGAAGAGCGGCCCCGGGGTCCAGCTCCAGGTCCAGGGCCAGACCCTCATGATCACCCCCCAGCACGAGGGGCGCCGGACGGGGGGCTGCCAGGTGACCCTGGGGGCGCCCGTCATCGCCGGGGTCCAGATCTCGGGGGCGGCCGACGTCGACGGCGACGGCCTCGTGGGCCTCGAGCGGGTGGAGGTCGCCGGTGCCGGAGATCTCGACCTGCGCGGCATCGACAGCCCCGCCCTGGCCCTCGAGCTGGCCGGAGCCGGGGACGCCACCCTCGCCGGCGCGGTCGACCGGCTGACGGTGGGCATCGCCGGGGCGGGCGACGTCGACGCCAAGGCCCTGTCGGCCCGGGCGGCGACCCTGCGCATCTCGGGGGCCGGCGACATCGACGCCACGGTCACCGAGTCGCTGGACGCCTCGACCGCCGGCGCCGGCGACATCGACGTCTGGGGCAGCCCTCCCCAGGTCCAGCGCCCGAGCCGCGGCATCGGTCGGGTGTCCCTGCGCTGAGGGGGGGGGCGGCCGGGCCGGGGCGCCCGCCCCGCTCAGTCGCTGGCGAGCCACTCCTGGAACACGGGCCAGGCGGCCTCTTCCCGGTGGAGACACCAGTGGCCGTCGTAGTCGCTGGTGGGGGTGCAGCGCACGAGGGTCGAGCTCGGCAGGGCCGTGTGGAGGGCCTCGGTCGTGAAGTTGGGCACCTGGTAGTCGCCCTCGCCGAGAAAGACGAGGCTGTCGGCGGTCTGGTCGCGGGCCAGGGCCATCGGATCCGAGGGGTCCATGGTCCACTGGAACAGGGCCACCACCGGGTGGAGCCGGTCGATGCCCGCCCAGGCCGACTCGGGCAGGGACAGGGCCGCCCCGAGGGCCGCCGCGGCGGTGACCGTCTCGGGGGTCTCGGCGCCGAAGAGCCCGAAGAGGGTGTCGAGCAGGGCCGGGTCGAAGCCGTCGATGAGGCCCGTGTCGAGGAAGTAGTGGGAGAAGACGCCCCCCGTGCCCGACAGGAAGGTCTTCTCGAAGGGCGCCGGCGCCGCGGCCGTGCCGATGTTGAGGGTCACCGAGCCGAGCGAGTGGCCCAGGCGCCGCAGCCGGGTCGGGTCGACGCTGCCCGCGGGGAGGGCGTCGTTGAGGCCCGTCTCGATGAAGCGCCGCAGCTGGTGGGCCTCGACGGCGCCCTGGCGCTGGTTGTCGCGGAAGGCCGGCAGGTTCACCACATTGTAGAAGCCGAGCGAGGCGCCGTAGCCCTCGTCGATGAGGGGGTAGCGGGTGCCGTAGAGGGGCTGGTCGCGGCCGATGACGGCCCAGCCCTCGGCGGCGAGAACCTCGGCCAGGGCATCGCAGCGGTCGTACTTGTTGCGCCGCTGGACGGCGTGGTAGGCCGTGCCGCCCGTGCCGTGGTCGTACATGAGCACGGGGGCGTCGGTGATGGGGGTCCCGTCGGGGCCCTTGGGCAGCGAGATGGTGACCCGGGTCGTGTCGCGCTCGGGGGTGGTGGCGAGGCGGCCGCCGGCGAAGTCGATCCAGCCGCTCATGCGGGCGGTGTCGCCGATGTGGCCGAGGCCCGGGCTCATGTAGGGCCGGTCCTCGAGGCCCGAGTAGTTCCAGACGGGCACCTCGGCCTGGTAGACGACCATGGGCCAGGCCTCGAGGTCGACGGTGTGGGTGCCGGTGTCGGCGGTGAGCGGGCTCTGGTACGAGAGCTCGGTCGTGCCGTCGTCGAAGGTGACGGTGAGCACGGTCGCCTCGTTGCCCGAGGGGGTGGTGCCCTGGCTGTAGGCCATGCCGACCACCTGGCGCAGCTGGACGTCGCCCCAGTCCGGCGTGTCGCCGATGCGGTCGAGGGCGTCGTCGACCAGCTGGGAGAGCTGGCCGGTGACGTCCTGGACGGTGAAGACCGTGGCCACGGCGACCTCGGCGTCGACCCCCGCGCGCTCGAGGGCGGTCTCGACGGCGGCGGGCGGCGCCCAGCCCGCGGGGGCGGCGGCGCCCGTGGCGGTGGTGACGACGGCGGCGAGGGTGGCGCCGGACCGGGGCGGGTGGCCGAGGGCCGGCGCCAGGGCGAGCAGGTTGTCGGCCAGGTAGGGGTCGCCGCCGGCATCGGCGGTGAAGCGGAGCACGAGCGGGATGCGCTCGCCGGTCTCGACGTCGATGAGCAGCACCGGGTCGGTCGCCGCGCCCGTCGTGCTCTCGGGCACGGTGATGGCGCCGGCGAAGCGGAAGTAGGCGGGGCTGAGGTTGCCGAAGCCGTTGGCCGTGCGCTCGAGGCGGGCCCGCCAGCCCTCGACCACCGGGGCGGCCAGCTCGTGGCCCGAGACCGGGTAGCCGCTCAGGTCGGGAAAGAGCTGGTCGTCGAGCAGGTCGTCGCTCGGGAAGGGATGGTCGAAGTAGTGGCTGGTGCGGGCCGGGTCGACGATGGCGGGCACCCTGGCGGCGGCCGTGGGGGTGCCGGTCTCGTCGGCGCCGGCGGACTTGGTCGGATCGCCACAGCCGGCCGCCGGGAGGAGGGCGGCGAGGCCGAGAGCAGGGAGCAGGACGCGGGACATGGGGCCTCCGGAGCCGCCAGGGTACCCCCCCGCGGCCCCGGTGGCGGCACTCAGCGGTCCTCGTCGCCGAAGAAGCGCGCGTAGAGTGCCGGGAGCAACACCAGAGTCAGCGGTGTGGCCGTCAGCAGTCCGCCGATCACGACGGTGGCCAGCGGCCGCTGCACCTCGGCGCCGACCCCCTGGGCGACGGCCATGGGCAGGAAGCCGAGGCCGGCCACCAGGGCCGTCATGAGCACGGGCCGGAAGCGCTCGAGCGCGCTCTGGCGGGCCGCGGCCCGGGCCGGGCTCTCCCGGTGGAGCTCCCGGGTGCGGCTGATCATCACGACGCCGTTCATCACGGCCACCCCGAAGAGCGCGATGAAGCCCACGACCGCGCTCATCGAGAGCGGCTGGCCCGTCAGCAGCAGGGCGAGCACCCCGCCGGTGGTCGCGGCCGGCACGTTGAGGAAGATGAGCAGGGCGGGCCGCACGGCGCCGAGGGCCATGCGCAGCACGACGAAGATGAGCCCCAGCACGGTGGGCACGGTGATGGCCGTGCGGAGGGCGGCGGCGCGCAGCTGCTCCATCTTGCCGGACCAGTCCAGCCACGACCCGTCGGGCAGGGGCACGGCGCCGACGGCGCTGCGGGCCTCGGCCATGAAGTCGCCGAGGTCGCGGCCGCGCACATTGCAGAGCACGGTGACCCGCCGCGTGCCGTCCTTGCGCCGCACCAGGGCCGGCCGCTCGACCGGGGTGATGGTGGCGAGCCCGCCGAGGCGGTGGACGCCGCCGTGGCCCGTCGCCAGCGGCA
>CAXQUZ010000075.1:0-13527 GCA_964226865.1 Myxococcota bacterium
CTACACCGACGCCGACGGGGACGGCCACGGCGCCGGCAGCGCGGTGCTCGCCTGCAGCGCCCCGAGCGGCACGGCCACCACCGCCACCGACTGCGACGACAGCGACGCCGCCGTCAGCCCCAGCGCCACCGAGATCTGCAACAGCATCGACGACGACTGCGACGGCGCCGTCGACGACGCCGACACCTCGGTCGACCTGTCCACCGGCGCGGCCTTCTACGACGACGACGACGGCGACGGCTACGGCGACGCCGCGGCCTCCACCCGCGCCTGCGCCGCCCCGACGGGCACGGTCTCGGACGCCACCGACTGCGACGACGCCAGCGCCGCCGTGAACCCGGCCGCCTCCGAGGTCTGCAACGGCATCGACGACGACTGCGACAGCGCCATCGACGACGCCGACGCCTCGCTCGACACCACCAGCGCCAGCGACTGGTACGCCGACGCCGACGCCGACGGCTACGGCGCCGGTGCCGCCACCCGGAGCTGCAGCGCGCCCACCGGGGCCGTGGCCAGCGCCACCGACTGCGACGACGCCCGCGCCGCCGTGAACCCGGGCGCCACCGAGATCTGCAACGGCATCGACGACGACTGCGACAGCGCCATCGACGACGCCGACGGCTCCCTCGACACGGCCACCGCCTCCACCTTCTACGACGACGACGACGGCGACGGCTTCGGCGACGCCAGCGCCGCCCGCCTCGCCTGCACCAGCCCATCGGGCGCCGTCACCGACGCCACCGACTGCGACGACGGCGCGGCCACGGTCTTCCCGGGCGCCACCGAGGCCTGCAACCTCGTGGACGACGACTGCGACGGCACCATCGACGACGGTGTCATGGGCAGCGCCCTCGCCTGCCCCGCCGAGAGCTGCCTCGACATCCTCGTGGACCAGCCCGCCGCCGCCAGCGGCAGCTACGCCATCGACTTCGACGGCACGGCCACCACCACGACCTGCGACATGGCCACCGACGGCGGCGGCTGGACCCTCGTCTTCTCCGACGACTTCGAGGCGGCCCCCGATCCGGGCTGGTCGCTGAGCGCCCGCTACAGCTGCGGCGCCTGGTCGACCCTGCTCGGCGGCTACGGCAACATCGCCGGCGGCGAGATCGACATCCTCATCGACACCATGGGCGTCTCCCACACCGAGGCCTGGGTCGAGCTGGAGTACCTCGCCCTCGACTCCTGGGACGGCGAGCGGGCCTATGTCACGGCCGACGGCACGACCCTGTTCAGCCGCAACCAGAACAACCACAGCGCGGCCTACAGCGAGGTCTGCGGCTGGAACCGGGGCACGGTCGGCAGCTACGACTCGTCCTGGACGGTCGACGCCACCCTCGCCCACACAGCGGGCGACCTCGAGCTGGTGGCCGGCAGCACCCTCGACCAGGGCGCCACCGACGAGAGCTTCGGCCTGGACGACGTCGCGCTCTGGGTGCGCTGAGCGCCCGGCGCTTCAGCCGCCCAGCAGGGCGCACCAGGCCTCGTCGGCCGACGACAGCGAGGTGGCCAGCGGGCCCGGGGCACCGACGCGGTGGTCGACCACCCAGCCGAGGGCCTGGGTGAAGCCCGGGTTGGTGATGGTGTGGCCCCGATCGTGCTGGCAGCGCACGACGGCGTGGCCGTCGGCGACGAGGTGGCCGGCGAGCACGTCGGAGGCGGCCTCGAAGTCGACCAGCACGAAGCTCGCGTCGGGCCACACATCGGCCGCGCCGCCGCTCTGGAGCAGGGCGGGCATCGTGTGGGCCGGGGTGCCGTAGGCGGCGCCCAGCTCGGTCCAGATCGGGATCTCGAGATCGGCGCCGCCCGAGCTCTCGAGGATCGAGGCGAAGGCGTCGCCCCGCTCGCGGGCCACGATGGTGGTGAAGAGGGCGCCGCCCGAGAAGCCCCAGGCCGAGACCCGCTCGAGGTCGATGTCGAGCTGTTGGTCGGCGCAGGCGCGCATGTCGTCGACGAGGCGCAGATCGTTGTCGGTCTCGACCTGGAGGTCCCAGAGGTAGATCTGGTAGCCGAAGAGGTCGAAGATGGGCGCCTCGGGCAGCAGCACGACGACGTTGAGCTCGTCGGCGAGGGCCTGCATCTGGAGGTTGTCGACCATCAGCTCGGTCGGCTCGCCGTAGCTCGTGTCCATGAGGCCGTGGAAGAAGAAGACCACGCCCATCGTGCCGTCGGGATCGCGCGGCACGACCACGCTGGCCCGGCGCTCGACCCCGTCGACGTCGAAGCTCAGAAAGCCGGTGGTGGTGACGTCGGGGCAGGCGGCGGAGGGGGTGCCGACGGGGCGCAGGCCGGGGGTGTCGCTGCCGTCCGTGCCGTCGTCGCCGTCCGTGCCGTCCGTGCCGTCGTCGCCGTCGGGCTCTGCGCAGTTGGTGCCCTCGGCACAGTCCCCGGCCGCCGCGCCGGTGTCCTCGTCTTTCGCGCCCCCACAGCCACCGAGCAGCGCTCCACCGAGGGCGAGACAGAGAAGGGGGGCGAGGCGGGAGGACATGGCGGCTCCGGGCGGGCGGCCCCAGCGGGGCGGAAGGGACGCCGGCGACCGGCGGGGCGCGGGTGAAACATGTTCTCGCAGCCCCGCCACCGGCAGGCCCAGGCTACCGGCTCCGGGCGCCGACTGCCAGCACCGGGGCGGCGCCGTCGGCGGGGGGCGGTGTCCGGATCCACGCCGGCCGGATACGCAAGGGCGGCGTGCGGGGCATCCTGGCCCGCGCACGGCCCCTCCCCGCGCTCCCGGCTGACGGTGACCGACCCCAACGCCCGCAAGCACTACTGCAGCCGCTGCCTCACGACCTTCGAGGCGGACGAGACCCAGTGCCCGAACCTGGCCTGCCGGCGCAAGCGGCCCTCCCGGGGCTGGGGCGTGATCTTCTCCGAGGGCGACGTCTTCGACCGCACCTACCGCATCCACAAGATGCTCGCGGTGGGCGGGGCCGGCGTGACCTACGTGGCCCGCGAGCTCGACGCGGCGGGCGAAGAGACCGGGCCCCGCCTGGCCATCAAGGTGCTGCTCGCGGCCCGCGACCAGGGCCCCTATGTGCGGCGCCTCGCGACCGAGGCCCAGATCATCCAGGAGCTCGACCACCCCAACATCGTGCAGTACCTGGGCTTCGTCCACCGGGCCGGCCACTCGCCCTACCTCATCACCCGCTTCGAGGCGGGGGGCTCGCTGCTCGACCACATGCGCCGGGTCGGCACCCTGCCCGTGCGCCAGGCCGCCCTCGCCGGCCGCCAGATCTGCTGGGCCCTCGAGAAGGCCCACGAGCGCGGCATCGTCCACCGCGACCTCAAGCCCGAGAACGTGCTGCTGACCCGGCCCGTGCCCCTCGGCGACGACCCGGTCATCCGGGTGGCCGACTTCGGCATCGCGAAGGTCCAGGGCTCGCTGGGCTCGAACCTCACCCGGGTGGGCGCCTTCGTCGGCACCCCCCACTATGCCGCGCCCGAGCAGTTCGTGGGCGGCGCCGTGACCGAGGCCGCCGACGTCTATGCCGCCGGGGCGCTGCTCTTCTTCACGATGACGGCGCGCCATGTGGTGAAGTTCGCCGACCGCCTCGACCCCGAGGACGGCTTCCAGCTGCTCTGCGACAACCTGCCGCCGAAGGTGGCCCGGCCCGACGACGACCCCGAAGACATCCGCCGCATGAACGCCGTGCTGGCCGTCGCGATGGAGGTCGACCCCCTCAAGCGCTGCACGGTCATCGAGCTCGACCGCATGCTGGAGCAGGTCGCCGCAGGCCAGGAGCCGGTCATCCCCGTGCGCCAGCGCCCGAGCGCCACCGACGAAGACAGCTTCCTGTCGACCGGCGGCGCCAGCGCCCTCGGGCTGACCGGCGCCCTGGGCGATCTCGACGTGGTCTCGCCCACCGAGTCGGCCCCCGCCGCGACCGTGCAGGACAACGCCGCCCCGGCTCCTGCCGCCGCGCCCCCGGCACCGGCGCCGGCACCGCCCCCGGCGCCCGCGCCGACCCCCGCCCCCGCGCCGGCCCCGCCCGCGCCCCCGCCGAAGCGGCGCCGCTGGGGCCTCATCCTGGGGCTGCTCTTCCTCGTCGCCGTGGGCGGCGGCGGGCTGCTGCTCGGCGGCGGGGTGCTGCTCTGGTTCAACCCGGAGCTCATCGACAGCGCCAGCGAGCTCGTCGGGCTGCGCACGGGCATCGACGAGGGCCGGCTGCTCTCGCCCACGGCCGCCGATCCCACCGAGCGCCGCGACCGCGAGGCCATCGCCCAGAGCCTCGAGGCCCGCAAGGACTGGCTGGCCAAGGGCTGCAAGATCCCCGCCGGCACCCTCCTCCACCTCACCCTCGTCATCGACGGCGGGGGCACGGTGGCCGCGTCCGCCGCCACGGGCGCCCCGGTGGCCGGCTGTGTCGCCGAGCGCGTCAAGAAGGCCCGCTTCACCCGCGCCGGCAAGGGCCTCGTGCGGGTCAAGGTCGACGAGCGCTGGTAGGCCGGCCCGCCCGGGTGGGCCGCGGCCGTGCCGCCGCCGTGGGCCTCTGGGTGGCCGCCGGGCTCGGCGCCTGTGACCGGGGCCCCTGCCCGGAGGACATGGTCGCGCTGCCGGGCGGCCGGGTGCAGCGGGGCTTTCCGATGCCGCGCCACCCATGGATGAATGCTCCTGTCGACGTCGTTCTCGACGACTACTGCATCGACCGCTACGAGTTCCCCAACACCGCCGGCGTGCCCCCGCGGGTCGAGGTGAGCTGGACCGAGGCCCGGGACGCCTGCGCGGCCACCGGCAAGCGCCTGTGCACCGCGGCGGAGTGGGAGCGGGCCTGCAAGGGACCGGAGGGCTGGCGCCAGAGCTACGGCCCCGCCCGCGACCCCACGGCCTGCAACACCCCCCTCCCCGGCAGCGGCCCGGGCACGGCGGCGGCCCCCCTCGCCCCCAGCGGCAGCCACCCGCGCTGTGTGAGCCCTGAGGGGGTCTACGATCTCAACGGCAACGTGTCGGAGTGGACGGCGGACGCCTGGGACGGGCCGCCGGAGCCCTTCCGGCCGGGCGCCACGGTCGACGCCAGCTGGCACACCGTGCGGGGTGGCACGATGTGGCGCCAGACCTTCTACGGCCAGGACTGCACCAGCCGCCACGGCCACCCCGCCAGCGCCCGCTTCCAGGACGACGGCTTCCGCTGCTGTCGGGACGCACGCTGAGGCGGGGATCCCGCCCCCACGGAGCAGCCGCGCGGGGTAGCATGCCCGGGCCCGCGCGCCCCGCTCCCGCACCCTGCGGCCGGCGCGCCCGCCCAGCGCGCGTCGCCGCAGCATCTCGGGGGTCCTGTCGTGCAGCTCACCATCGCCATTGCCGTCCTGATCGGCGTCCTGGTGTTGACCGGGCTCTTTCGGATGTGGCGGGCGCAGTTCACGGGCAAGCTCGAGGGCTGGGCCCCCATCGCCCAGCGCTTCGGCCTCGAGCTGAAGAACGCCGGCGAGCCCCACGAGGCCAGCCTCACCGGGGAGTTCCGGGGCGTGCCGGTCGAGGTGACCCTCGGCGGCGGCCACGCGGGGCGTCCGCTCCAGATGTGCACCCGGGTCTTCGCCCGCCACGTGGGCTCCGTGCCCCCGGGCCTCGAGATCTACAACCGGGGCATCGGCGAGCGCATGCGCAAGCGCAGCGCCCCCGAGATCTCGACCGGCAACGAGGGCCTCGACGCCCTGCTCTGCATCCGCGGCCTCGACGAAGACAAGACCCTCGAGGTGGTCGGCAACCAGAAGATCTGGACGGCCCTGGCCAGCCTCTTCGAGACCGCCGACTATGTGCGGGTGGACGAGCGCGGGGTGCTGCTCGAGCACATCGGCATGCTCGGCCCCGAGGTCGAGGCCTGGCTCCAGCGGGCCGCCCAGTTCAGCGTGGCCCTCTGCGAGGCCTACGAAGAGACCTGGCACAGCTTCGCCCGGAAGCTCGGCCTCATGTACGTGGGCGCAGGCAAGCCCGGCGAGCGCACGATGCGCGGCTTCTACAAGGGCGGCCGGGTCTCGCTCCGCACGGGTCTCGACCCCGAGACCAACAAGCCCCGCTCGACCATCAAGGCCTCGATCCCCGGCCCGATGCCCGCCGGCTTCCGCATCCAGCGCAAGGGCACCCTCAGCGACTACGGCTCGATCCCCATCCTCGACAAGCAGCTCGCCACGTCGATGGTCATCCAGGGCACAAACCGCATCGCCATCCAGCGCATGCTCCGCGACCCCAAGCTCAAAGAGAAGCTGCTGGCCTTCTTCGCGGTCTGCCCCCACCCGGTCATCGAGCGGGGCTGGGTCTGCGCCAGCGGCCCCGGGCTGCTCTCGGGCGACCTCCAGGCCCAGCTCGACGCCGTGGTCCAGGTCGCCCACGCCCTCGCCGAGGCCTGGGCGCCGGTCCAGCAGTCCCTCGAGCGCTCGCGCCGGCCCTCGGCCCGCACGGGCTGAGCCTGGCGCCCGGGCTGCCCCACCCCGCCGCGGCGCTCAGGCGGGGGTGAGCTGGTCGGCCGTGAGCCCGTCGATCCTTCGCCCGGGCCCGCCCTCGGGCCCCGGCAGCCAGACCGCCACCCGCAGCCCCTCGGGGCCGTCCTGGAGCGACTGGACCGTGCCTGCGCGCGGGTGGCCGGCCGGCAGCGCCACCGCGTCGGCGACCACGACCGGCTGGAGCAGCCGCAGGGGCCCGTCGGCGGGCTGCTCCCAGTCGCCCGTGGCATCGACCAGATCCCCGAAGCCGCCCGCCAGCGAGACGGCGTCGGCGAAGCCCTGCTCGCGGAGGTAGTGGGCGACGCCCCAGCTGCGGGCGCCGGCGGCGCAGTAGACCACCAGGGCGCGGTCGCGGGGCAGCTCGCCGAGGCGCTTGGGCACGTCGTTCATGGGCAACAGCAGGGCGCCGCGGGCATGCCCCTGGCGCAGCTCGTGGGGCTCGCGGATGTCGACGCAGAGGGGCGGGCGCCCGGCGGCCAGCTCGGCCACGACCCAGCTTCCCTCGACCTCGAGCGCGTCCTCATCGACCGCCGCGGGCGCGGGAGACGCGGCCGGCGGTGCAGCGGGCGGCGGCGCGGGGCCCCGGGTGGGCGGGGTCCGGCCCGAGGGCGGCGCTCCCGGGACCCGGGGCGCTCCCGCCACCAGCCGCTTCACGACCCGCTTCACAAGCTTGCGCACCATGGTACCCCCCGGCCGCCGGCTGGCGGCTCGCGCACTGGATGGCCCGGCCGCCGGCACCGCCCCGCGCGGAGCGACACACCGGCGGCCGCGGCCTCACATGCCGCCGCCGAAGAAGGTCCAGGCGCCGCCGATGCTGCCCGAGGAGGCCCCCGAGACCGTCAGATCGTCGATGCCATCGCCGTCCACGTCGCCGATGTCGAGGCCCGCGGCGAAGCCCGTGGCCGAGCCCACCACGATGGCGTCGGCCCCGCCCACAGAGAGCGCGCCCGTCGAGACCGGGCCGTACCAGACGAAGAGGGCGCCGCCGCTGCCGTAGTAGTCGTCGTCCGGCGCACCCCCCACGACATCGTCCTGGCCGGCGCCGTCCAGATCGCCGATGGCCAGGCTCTCGCCGAGGGCGTCGGTGGCCCCTGCCGTGATCGAGAAGCTGGCGCCGCTCGTGCTGGTCGAGGTGGTGACCGCCCCGACGAAGCCGTAGACCGCGCCCGAGCCCACCGAGCCCGCCTGGGCGGGGCTGGCAGCGATCCAGTCGTCCGTGCCGTCGCCGTCCAGATCGCCCACCGCGACGGTGCTTCCGAAGCCCGCCGAGGCGCTGCGGCCGGCGATGCTGACGCCCGTGCTGAGGTCGACCGTGGACGAGAGGGGGCCATAGGCCAGGTAGACACCGCCAGCGTTGGAGGCCACCGCGTCGAGGCCCGGGGCCCCGAGCAGCGCGTCCGCGTCGCCGTCGCCGTCGAAGTCGCCGGCCCCGACCGCGCCGCCGAGGGCGTCGAGGCCCGTGCCCGTGAAGGTGGTGGCGGCGGCCGTGGCCACGTCTCCGCCGCCCGAGGCAGCCCCGAGCACGAGGTAGGCCTGGGCCGTGTTGACCTCGCCGAGGAGGAAGTCGACCGTGCCGTCGCCGTCGAAGTCGCGGGAGGCGGAGAGGGCGGACCCGAGGCCGCCGTAGTTGGCCGTGCCCGTGAAGGTGGCGTCGGCGCCGGAGGCGAGGTCCACCGTGCCGCTCACCGGACCGAGCACGAGGTGGACGCCGCCGATGTCGGTGCCCAGGCCCGTGGGCTCGCAGGCGTCGCAGCCCACGAGCAGCTCGTCGTAGCCGTCGCCGTCCACGTCGGGCACCGCCGTGAGGGCCGCGCCCAGCTCGCCGGTGGCGCCGCTGTCGGTCAGGGTCGCGTCGGGGGTCGAGCTCGCCCCGCTGGCACCGCCGAAGCGCAGGGCCACCGCGCCGCCGCCCGCAGCCCCGGGAATGCCCATGGCCACGTCGGCCAAGCCGTCGCCGTCGAGATCGGCCCGGGCGCTCACAGCGTCGCCCGCGTCGTCGCCCGTGGACGCACTGGTGAAGGCGAGGTCGGCGTCGCTGTGGCTGCCCGTGGCGGGGATGCCGCACTCCGGGGCGTCGCCGCTGCAGTCGTTGTCGATGCCGTCGTTGCAGACCTCTTCGGCCGAGGGGCTGACGCTGCTGTCGGTGTCGTCGCAGTCGCCGCCCCCGTGGCCGTCGCTGTCGTGGCCGTCGCCGTCCGCGTCGTACTCATCGGTCGGGTCGCAGTTCTGGTCGATGCCGTCGTACCAGGTCTCGGCGGCGCCCGGGCTGAAGGCGGCGTCGGCGTCGTTGCAGTCGGTGTTGGGCGCGGCGCCGGCCGCGACGACCTCGGTGCCGGCCTGGAAGGTCGCCGCCGCCGCGTAGGACTCGGAGCGGTAGCCGTCCATGTCGGCGTCGTAGTCGTCGTTCTCCTGGCAGTCGTGGTCTTCGCCGTCGTACCAGAGATCGGTCGCGGCGGGGTTGTAGGCCACGTCCGTGTCGAGGCAGTCGTCCGGGTTGTCGGCGTAGCCGCTCGGGGCCTCGCAGCCCGTGTGGGTGGCGCCGGCGGGGTCGCCGTAGCCGTCGCCGTCGCCGTCGATGTAGAAGGTCAGGTAGCTGGAGATGTCGAGGTCGTCGTCATCGGCGTCGATCTCGCCGTCGCACTGGTCGTCGATGCCGTTGCAGATCTCGGTGGCCGAGGGGTTCACGGCCGGGTCGGTGTCGTCGCAGTCGTCGCCGCCCGCGTCCACCGCGTCGTGGCCGTCGAGGTCGGCGTCGTTGTCGCTGCCGCCGCTGCAGTCGCCGTCGACCCCGTCGTACCAGATCTCTTCGGCGCCCGGGTAGGCCACCGCCGAGCTGTCGTCGCAGTCATCGGCGTTGTCGACGTAGCCCGAGGGCTGCTCGCAGCTCGTGAGGGTGAAGGCGTCCGAGCCGAAGCTGTCGAAGTCGTTGTCGACGTACCAGACCAGCTCGGGGTTGATGGCCGGGTCGTCGTCGTTGCAGTCGGTGTCGTTGTCGACGAAGCCGTCGGGGGCCTCGCAGGCCTGGGCGACGGTCTGGTCGGTGCCGTAGCCGTCGCCGTCGAGGTCTTCGTACCAGGCCTCGGTGTCGGTGACGTCGGCGTCGTCGTCGTCGATCTTCGAGTCGCAGTCGTCGTCGATGCCGTTGCAGCGCTCGGGCGCCCGGGGGTAGACGAGCGGGTTGCTGTCGTCACAGTCGCCGCGCAGCTCGCTGAAGCCGTCGCCGTCGTTGTCGACCTCGGCGGGATCGGGCCCGCCGTCGCCGTCCGTGCCGTCGCTGCCGTCCGACCCGTCGTCGCCGTCGGTGCCGTCGCCGCCCGCCGTGCCGGTGTCGCCGCCGCCCCCGTCCTTGTCGCCGCAGGCCACGAGAGGCGAGAGTGCTGCTGCCAGAAGGCACCACGTCAAGGTCGATCGCATACCGTCTCCTCCGACCGGCGCACCCGCTGGCACGCGCGAACGCCCGAGCCTACCACGCGCCGGCCCCCCCGGGCGGACCGCCCTCAGGCCCGCACGGCGGGCACCACCAGCGGGCCGTGCAGCACGGGGGTCGCGAGCGAGAGGGTCCAGCGCTGGTGGAGAAAGGGGCCGGGGCGCGGGGCCCAGAGCTCGAAGGCCAGGACCTGGGTGCCCGTGGCCAGGGGGGGCGCGGCGAGGCGCTCGCGGTGGAGCCCCGGCAGGTCGTCGTCGGCCGCGGCCCCCGGATCCGGCAGGGCGGGCGCCACCTCCAGCAACAGCTCGACCTCGGTGAGGGGCGGGCCCGGGTTTTGGACCTCGGCCCGCCAGCAGACCCGGCTGTCGCCGTCGTCGTCGGGCGGCTCGACCGCGATGCCCAGGGCCCGGAGCTGCACCGGACCACAGGCCGCCGGGGCCCCCAGCCCCGAGCCACCGTGGCAGAGGTGGGGCCGGGACACGGAGAGACCGACGGCGATGGCATCGATCTGGAGGCCATCTTCGACAATCCAGCGCACGGCGATGGTGGCCTGGGCCCCCGCCCCGAGCGTGGGCACGGGCTCCCAGTCGGTGGCCACGGGCA
Organism: Myxococcota bacterium; assembly: GCA_964226865.1. GTDB lineage: Bacteria > Myxococcota_A > UBA796 > UBA796 > UBA2385 > CAXQUZ01. Next base: position 10,463 of record CAXQUZ010000075.1, read on the forward strand.
CCCCCGCGGCGTCCCGGGCCCAGAGCTGGAGCGTCGCCCCCGCCACACCGGTCGACACGGTCGCCAGCACCTCCACCTCGCCCTCGATCATGGTGCCGAGGGCATGGGGACGCTGGACCAGCGCGACCCGCTCGAGCTGGAGGGGACCGAGCCGCCCGTCGGGCCGCGCGGGCTTGCGCACCCAGTCGAAGCGGGGGAGGCAGGGGGCGGAGGGCGGCGGTTCCATGGACGGCTCCCGGCGGGCCGGCGCCCACAGCCGCGGCCCGGGACCGACCCGTCCGCGGGGCCTCTGCTATCCTCCCGCGTCCCCGACCACAGCCCGGAAGCCCCGTGACCCGCCCCTCGCCCCGGACCCCGCCCCGCGTGTGGCCGCTGCTCTCGGCGCTGGCGCTGGGCGCCTGCACGGGAGACCCCAAGGACTCGGGCCGTGCCGCCGCCGACACCACGGCCGCGCCCGGTGGCCCCAGCGAGGCCACCAGCGACGACGGCCGCTTCACGGTCCGCTACACCAGCCGCCCGGCCCCGATCCCCCAGAGCGAGGACTTCGCCCTGGACTGGACGGTCTCGGGCGCGGACGGCCTGGACGGGCTCGCCGTCACGGTGGACGCCTGGATGCCCGACCACGGGCACGGCATGAACACCCGGCCCGAGACCGCGGGCGCGGGTGCGGCCTGGACGACGACCGGCATGCTCTTCCACATGCCCGGCGACTGGGAGCTGGTGGTCGAGCTCCGCGGGGTGGGCGACACCGCCACCCTCACCCTTCCCTACCTGTGCTGCGAGGACTGAGCATGGCCACCGACGCCGACACCCCGCTGTGGACCCCGACCGACGACACGGTCGAAGACAGCCTGATGGCCGCCTTCGGTGCCGCCGCCGCCCGCGACTGGGACATCGAGGCCGCGACCTACGACGACCTCTGGCAGTGGTCCATCGACGAGCCTGCCCGCTTCTGGCTGAGCGTGCGCGACTTCTGTGCGGCGCGCGCGGGGCTCCGGGCCGAGACCTGGGGCACCGCCGTGCTCGTGCCGGCCGACGACCAGCCCGGCGGGGTGCCCGGGGTGCGCTGGTTCCCCGAGGCCCGGCTGAGCTTCGCCGAGTCCATGCTCCACAGCCCTGAAGGCTCCTTTGCCGAGGACGACCGCCTCGCCCTGATCTCGAGCATCGAGGGCGCGCACCGCCGGACCCTGACCCGCCGGGCGCTCTGGTCCGAGGTCGAGCGGGTGGCCGGCGCACTGGCCGCCGCCGGCGTCACGGTGGGGGACCGGGTGGCCGCGCTCATGCCCAACGTGCCCGAGACCCTCGTCGCGATGCTCGCCGCCACCTCTCTCGGTGCCACCTTCACCTCCTGCTCGCCCGACTTCGGCGCCCAGGGGGTGCTCGACCGCTTCGGCCAGGTGGCGCCCAAGGTGTTGGTGACCGTGGGCGGCTACCGGTGGAAGGGCCGCACCATCGACATCCGCGACAAGGTCGACGAGGTGGTGGCCGGGCTCTCGGGCCTCGCCCTCATCCTCGACGTGCCCCACCCTGGCGCCGCCCGGCTGGCCGCAGATCCCCGCCGCCAGGCCTGGGAGGCGCTCTCGTCCGGCGGCCGCCCGCTCCAGTTCGCGCAGGTCCCCTTCGACCACCCGCTCTACATCATGTACAGCTCGGGCACGACAGGCCGGCCCAAGTGCATCGTGCACGGCACGGGCGGCACCCTGCTCAAGCACCTCCAGGAGCACATGCTCCACTGCGATGTGCGCCCCCTCGACCGCGTCTTCTACTACACGACCTGTGGCTGGATGATGTGGAACTGGCTGGTGAGTGCCCTGGCGGTGGGCGCGACCCTCGTGCTCTACGACGGCAACCCCTTTGCGCCCTCGCCCACCGTGCTCTTCGACCTCGCCGATGCCGAGGGCATCACCCTCTTCGGCACCTCGGCGAAGTACATCGACGCCCTCGCCAAGGAGGGGCTGCGGCCCGCCGAGACCCACGACCTGGGCACGGTGCGGCTCATGACCAGCACGGGCTCCCCCCTCGTGCCCGAGAGCTTCGACTACGTCTACCGCCACATCAAGGCCGACCTCCAGCTGGCCAGCATCTCGGGCGGCACCGACATCCTCGGCTGCTTTGTGCTCGGCGACCCGACCAGCCCGGTGTGGCGAGGTGAGATCCAGCGGCCGGCCCTCGGCATGGCGGTCGAGGTCTGGGCCGAAGACGGCAGCCGGCTGCCCCCCGGCGAGGCTGGCGAGCTGGTCTGCACCCGGCCCTTTCCGTCGATGCCCGTGTTCTTCTGGGCCGACCCCGAGGGCGCCCGCTACCGGGCCGCCTACTTCGAGCGCTTCCCGGGGGTCTGGTGCCACGGGGACTGGGTCGAGCAGACCGTGCACGGCGGCTACCTCATCCACGGGCGCTCGGACGCCACCCTGAACCCCGGTGGGGTCCGCATCGGGACGGCCGAGATCTACCGCCAGGTCGAGCAGCTCGACGAGGTCCTCGAGGCGGTGGTCATCGGCCAGCGCTGGGAGCGGGACGTGCGGGTGGTGCTCTTCGTGCGGCTCCGAGCGGGCGCCGTGCTCGACGACGCGCTCGCCGCCACCATCCGCCAGCGCATCCGCACCGGCGCCAGCCCCCGCCACGTGCCGGCGAAGATCCTGACCGTGACCGACATCCCCCGCACCCGCTCCGGCAAGATCACCGAGCTGGCCGTGCGCAAGATCGTGCACGGTCTGCCCGTGACCAACCGCGAGGCCCTGGCCAACCCTGAGGCCCTCGACCAGTTCGCCGGACGTCCCGAGCTCGCCTGAGGCGGGCCGCGCCCGGGGCCACGGTCCCGTCCCCGGCCGTCCTCGGCCGTCACGACCCCGACGGTCCCGGCACGGGTCCGCGGGGGGCGCCAGCCGCGCATTGCGGACCGACAAAAAAAAAAGGCCCCTCCCGGAGCGCTGAGGGCTCGACAGGAGGGGCCAAAGGGATGGCCGGCGATAACCTACTCTCCCACCGGGTGGCCCCGGCAGTACCATCGGCGTCTTGGTGCTTAACTTCCGTGTTCGGAATGGGAACGGGTGGGTCCACCAGACTAT
>CAXQUZ010000076.1:0-11470 GCA_964226865.1 Myxococcota bacterium
CGAGACCAGTGATGTTCTCGAGGTCTACCTCGGCGCCCTGGGCACGGCCTATGACCCCCACTCGGCCTGGTTCGCCCCGGCCGACAAGGAAGACTTCGACATCGAGATGTCGGACTCCCTCGAGGGCATCGGCGCCACCCTGGTCCGCGAGGAGGACTACATCACCGTGCGCTCGCTGGTCCCCGGCGGCCCCGCCGAGAAGGGCGGCGACCTCCAGCCCGGCGACCGCATCAGCGCCGTGACCCAGGACGGCGAGACCGTCGACGTGGTGGGCATGCGCATCGACCACGTGGTGCGGCTGATCCGGGGCCCCAAGGGCACCGAGGTCGTGCTCACGGTGGTGCCCGCCGAGGCCACCGACATGAGCGAGACCCGCGAGGTCAAGATCCTGCGCGACAAGGTCATCATCGCCGACGCCGCCGCCAGCGGCACCGTGCGCGAGGTGGACGGGGTCAAGCTGGGGGTCATCGACGTGCCCTCCTTCTACGCCAGCCGCGGCTTCACCAAGGGCAAGGGCGACCAGCGCAGCACCACCGAGGACGTGGCCCGCATCCTCAAGGACTTCCAGTCCCAGGGCGTGACCGCCGTGCTCATCGACCTCCGGCGCAACGGCGGCGGCCTGCTCACCGAGGCCATCAGCCTCACGGGGCTGTTCATCGACAAGGGCCCCGTCGTCCAGATCCGCGACCGCGAGGGCAAGGTCGAGGTGCTCTCGGATCGAGACGGCGGCACGGCCTGGGACGGCCCCGTCGCCGTGCTGACGAGCCCCTACTCCGCCTCGGCCAGCGAGATCTTCGCCGGCGCGCTCCAGGACTACGGCCGGGGCGTCATCGTCGGCGCCCCCTCGACCCACGGCAAGGGCACGGTCCAGCAGTTCCAGGACCTCACCCCCTTCCTCGCCAGCTTCAAGGTCAGCGCCCCGGAGAGCATCGCCGGCGCCCTCAAGTACACGACCGACCAGTTCTACCGGGTCTCGGGCCGCTCCACCCAGCAGGTCGGCGTCGAGGCCGACGTGGTCATCCCCTCTCTCGCCGACGGCCTGGGCATGGGCGAGGCCGAGCTGCCCAACGCCCTCGACTACGACGAGGTGCCCGCCGCCCGCTTCGCGCGCTTCGACGGCGGGGTGAACCTCGACAAGCTGCGCAAGCGCTCGGCCCAGCGCATCCAGAAGAGCGACCAGTTCAAGATCATGGGCGAGATGCGCGACTACCGCGAGGCCCAGGAGGACGCCCCCGTCAGCCTCGACCTCGAGCGCCGCAAGAAGGAGCGCGAGAGCTGGAACGCCCTCAAGGACAAGGGCGAGGCTGCCGGGCTGTGGGACGAGGACAAGGACCCGGTGCTCGACGAGGCCGTGCTCGTGACCCGCGATCTCGTCAAGAGCTGAGCCGACTCAGGGGCCCGCCGCCAGCACGGCCGTTGCGATGGCCGCGTGGCCGGCCGGCCCCGGGTGGACGGGCAGCCGGCCCCGCGCCGTCCAGGCCTGCTCCTCGTCGGGCAGGGTGCCCGGGTCGGTCTCGTGCCAGCGCCCGCGCAGGTCGACAAAGGGGATGCCCTCGGCGGTGAGCAGCCGGGCCATGAGGTCCTGGTCGGCGGCCAGCCAGTCGCAGTCGCCCCAGGGCCGCTCTCGGGCCGCGCAGCGCGCGATGCCCGCCGGCGGCACCAGCAGCAAGGTCGCGGGAATGCCCTGTTCATCGAGACGATCGACAAGGGCCCGCATGACCCGGCGGAAGGCGGCCTGGCCAGCGGCGTCGGTGGCCCGGTCGGGCACGGCCCCGCCCTGGTGGGCCTTCCAGGCGAACCAGAGGCGGTTCAGGAGGTAGCTGCGCCGGGCCAGCGGGTGGGCCGGCAGGGCCACGACCCGGTCGTTGACCAGCACCATGTCGCGGCGCTCGAGGTCATCGGCGAAGAGCTGCATCCAGACCCGGTCGGGCCCCGTGCCCTCCGGCGCCGTGTCGAGGGCGTGGTGGAGATCGGCCACCCAGCCGCAGTGGCCGAGGCCGGGGCTGCCCAGCCGCAGCAGCTCGACCATCACCCCCTCGGTCTCGGCCATGCGGGCGGCGGCCTGCTCGGGCCAGGACATGCCCGGGGCCACCCCCCAGCCCTGGACGAGGCTGTCGCCGACGGCCCAGACCCGCCGCCGGGGCCCCGTGCCGAGGCGCGCCCGCTTGGGCCGGTGGGCCGGCCGGTGGGTGCCCGGCGGCGCGTGGCAGTCGGCGGGCTGGGGCACGGGCTCGGTCCAGCGCTGGACCTCTCCCCGATCCCGGGGGTCGAGCGCGTCGACCGCCGCGAGGCTGGGCAGCCGCCGGTGGACCAGGCGCAGGCCGAGCTCCCCCAGGCCCAGCGCCACCGCGGCCCCCCCCAGCACGAGCAGGGCGCGGGCCAGCCAGGGGCGGGAGCGGGCGGCAGCGGGGCACACGCGCCAGGGTAGCCCGGGGCCCCCCGCCGTGCGGCTGCCGGCCCCCATGCGATAGGGTCCGGCCGCAACGGAGCCCGCGATGCCCCCCCGCTACACCTCCCCCTCGCGCTTCCTCAGCCTCGGCGCCACCTACGAGGTCCACGAAGATCACCTGGAGCTGCGCACCCGCGTCCACAACTTCGTGATCCCCTTCGAGACCCTGCGCGGGGTCGCCGTGCGGCCGCCCGTCGTGCTCTTCGACGCCTTCCGCACCGACCGCGGCGTGCGGCTGCCCGTGCGCACCCTCAAGCTCGACCTCGCCGACCTTGCCGAGCACGTGGCCATCGACCTGAGCAAGGGCTTCTGGCGCCAGCTCCGCCTCACCCCCGAGGATCCGGCCGCCTTCGTCGAGGCCGTCCAGCGGGCCCGCACGGCCTGGCGGGGCGACGCGGGCTGAGGGCCTTCAGGCCGCCGGCAGCCGCTCGAGACAGCGCGCCAGGACCCGCTCGATCCGGGTCTGGTCGGCGATGCGCGGCACCAGCGGCCAGATGGCCCGGCGCCCCTCGGCGATGAAGGTCGCGAGGTCGTCCCGGGAGGGATTGACCACCACCTTGCGCAGCAGCTCCCAGCGGAAGCGGGGGTGGATGGTGATGTCGCCCCGGTAGTCCTGGCTGATGAGGGCGTGGGCCCGGTCGGCGAGCTGGCGGAGGGGGCCCGTGCCCGGGCGGGCGGCCCGGCGGGCCACGTCCATCGCGAAGAGCCCCCGCGAGCGGGCGGCGGCGGTCACCAGCCCGGTCACGGCGGGCAGCACACCCCGGCGCCCGTGGTGGTTCACGAAGAGCTGGACGTGGGGGTTGGTCTGGCTGACGATGAAGTGGTTGACGTTGTGGAGGCGGGCCATGCGCAGCTTCGGCAGGTCTTCGGTGAGCGAGCCGTCCACCCAGCGCTCGCTGGGCACGTAGGGGCGCACGCGGCCGTCGGCGCCCCGGGCCTCGAGCACGACGGGCGGGAACAGCCCCGGCAGGGCGCTCGACGCGAGGGCGGCGTTGGCCACCAGCACGTCGGGCGCCGTGAGGTGGTTCAGCAGCCGCGGCTTCTGGCGGGTGCGCACCGGCGAGACCGAGATGTTGACGGCCCGGCCCGAGTGGGCGTAGGCCTCGGCGAAGGTGGCGGGCCCCACGTTGTTGTCGAGCACGGCCCGGAGCTGTTCCGGGTCGAGGGCCGCCCGCTGGGCCAGGGCCTTGCGCAGCCCCACCCAGAGCAGCCCGTCCCGGCGCATCTGGTCGGTGTGGGAGAAGAGCCCGGCCAGCTCGGCATCGTCCCGGCTGCAGACGCCGGCGGCGATCATGGCGCCGGTGCTGGCACCGCTGAGGATGCTCGGCAGCAGGCCATTCTCGAAGAGTGCCCGCACCACGCCGAGGTGAAAGAAGCCCCAGGTCGCGCCGCCCGAGAGCATGAGGGCCGAGCGCCCGTAGACCCGGGCCGCGGCGGCGAAGCGGCGGCGCCGGGCCGCCGCGTCCACCCCAGGCAGCGGCGCGGTGACGAGGTGGTCGAGGGCCCGCTCGACCTCGTCCCGCCAGGCGTCGATGACCCGGTGGGTGCCGGCGAGGGCGACCTCGTAGAGCTCGGGGGCCGCGACGTCGTGGCGGTGGCGGTTGAGGGTGCGCTCGAGGGCGGCGACCAGCTCGGGGCCCCGGCCCTCGGACCGGAGCTGGGCCAGGGTGGCCGTCTCGTCGCGCATCAGCGCCGCGTCGAAGTAGGGCGAGGCGTCGGTCTCGCGCCAGCCGGCGGCCCCGCTGAGGCGGTCGTGGGCCTCGGCGGCAGCGCGCCACGCGGCATAGCCCTCCGCTTCGCCCAGCGCGAGCTCGGCTTCGGCGAGCTGGGCCAGCTCGTGGGCGGTCTCGGGACCAGAGAGATCGGGAGAAGGCGGCATGCCCAGGGCCTATCCACACCCGGGCCCCGCCGCAGCCCGCAGGGGGTGGCCGCGGCGTCGGTCCCCGGCCAGCGCCCCGTCCCGGCCCTCCCCCAAGACGCGCAGCGGGGAGGCCGCCGGAGCGACCTCCCCGCAGGGCCCAGGGGACCGGGACTACCAGAGACCGAGGGTGGTCTTCAGGAGCACGGTGCAGACGTCGTAGGGATCGGCGTTGGCGGCCGGGCGCCGGTCCTCGAGGTAGCCGTAGCCCTCCTCGGCGACGAGGCGGGGCACGCGGATGCTGGCCGTGCGGTCGGCCACGCCGAAGCGGAACTCGCGGTAGGAGCAGGTCTCGTGGGCGCCGGTGAGCCGGGACTCGTTGCTGGCGCCGTAGACCTTGAGGTGGTCCTCGTGGCGCTCGCCCAGGGCGATGCAGGCCTGCTCGATGACGGCAGCGCCGCCCTCGACGCGCATGGCGGCGGTCGAGAAGTTGGTGTGCATGCCGGCGCCGTTCCAGTCACCGGGCACGGGCTTGGGGTCGAGGGTGGCGGAGATGCCGTGGTCCTCGCCCACCCGGTAGAGCAGCCACCGCGACAGCCACAGGTCGTCGGAGGCGCGCAGGGGGTCGACGCCGGGGCCGCCGCACTGGAACTCCCACTGGCCGGGCATGACCTCGGCGTTGATGCCCGTGAGGTTGATGCCCGCCGCGAGGCAGGTCATCATGTGCTCCTCGACGACCTCACGGCCGTAGACCTCGTCGGCGCCGACGCCGCAGTAGTAGGGGCCCTGGGGGGCCGGGAAGCGGCGCTCGGCGGGGAAGCCCAGGGGGCGGCTGCCCTCGAAGAAGGTGTACTCCTGCTCGAAGGCGCACCACGGCTCGGCGTCCGCCGCACCGTTCTCCATCAGCTCGCGGAGGGCCGCGCGCTTGTTGGTCTTGTGGGGGGTGCCGTCGGGGTTGAAGACCTCGCACATGACGAGGAAGGCGCCCTGGCCGCGGACCGGGTCCTTGACCATGTAGACGGGCTTGAGGATGCAGTCGGAGTCGGCGCCCTCGGCCTGGTTGGTCGACGAGCCGTCGAAGGCCCAGATGGGCATGGACTCGAGGGTGGCCTCCTCGGGATCGGCCCCGGGGATGATCTTGGTCTTCGAGCGGACCAGGGCGGTGGGGACGGTGCCGTCCACCCAGATGTATTCGGCGATGACGGTCATGGGAACTCCTGCGGGGGGGCGCGGTGCGGAGGGGATGGGCAGCGCCCCGGGAGGGGACGGTGCGGAGACGCAGCGCCGGCGGTGGGACCCAGCCCGTGGCGGGGCGGGGCCCCGGCGGGCCGGAGGCTCGCGCGGCGGCAGAGCAAGGGGCGTGCCAGATCGAGGATCCGCACCACCAGGGGCCCGGCCACCCCGCATCCTACATTTCCGTAGGAACAGCGGTCGCGTCCTACATTTAGGTAGGCCGACTGCGAGTATCGTGCCCGTGAGCATCTTGGAACACCACCCGCGCGACGGGCCCGCCGCTTCCTACATTTATGTAGGATGTGGGCCCTGGCGGGGCCCGTCCGTCCCCGGTCCCGCGGTCCCTGGTGTCTGGAGTCCCCATGCTGCCCCTGGCCCTGCTCCAGCGCATCACCGAGCGGGTGCGCAAGGGCGACCCCCTCGACGCCGTGCTGCGCACCCTCAGCGAGGGGGCCGGCCTCCAGCGCATGGCCCTGTCGCTGGCGGACCACGAGGCCCGCGAGATCGTCATCGAGGTGGCCCACGGCCTCACCCGCGACGAGCTCGACCGGGGCCGCTACGCCTTCGGCGAGGGGGTCATCGGCGAGGTGGTCGAGCAGGCCACCGCCGCCTGCATCCCGAGCATCCGCGCCGAGCCGCGCTTCCTCGACCGCACGGGCGCCCTCGACGAGGGCATGGACCGCAGCTTCACCTGCGTGCCCCTCTACCTCGACAACAACGTGGTGGGGGCCATCTCCGCCTACCAGCGGGTCACGACGGCCGACACCCTGGCCCGGACGGCCACCCTGCTCACCATCGTGGGCGGGCTGCTCGCGACGCCGCTCCAGCGGCTCTTGACCGCCCGGGGGCCCGAGCCCGTGCGCCGTCCCGACCAGCCCCGGCTCTCGGTGGCCGGCATGATCGGCCGCTCGGGGGCCATGCACGACATCTTCGCGCTCATCCACCAGGTCGCCGACTCGCCGACCACGGTGCTGCTCACGGGCGAGAGCGGCACGGGCAAGGAGCTCGCCGCCGCGGCCCTCCACGCCCAGAGCGCCCGGCGGCGCGGCCCCTTTGTCGCGGTCAACTGCGCGGCCCTGCCCGAGGGGGTCATCGAGAGCGAGCTCTTCGGCCACGAGCGGGGGGCCTTCACCGGGGCGCTCCAGCGGCGACGGGGGCGCTTCGAGCTGGCCCACGGCGGCACCCTCTTCCTCGACGAGATCGGCGACCTGTCGCCCGCGACCCAGATCAAGCTGCTGCGGGTGCTCCAGGAGCGGGTCTTCGAGCGCCTGGGCGGCAACGAGACCGTCGCCGTCGACGTGCGCATCGTCGCCGCCACCTCGCGCGAGCTGGAGCAGATGGTGGCCGAGGGCAGCTTCCGGGCCGACCTCTACTACCGCCTCGCCGTGTTCCCCATCCGGCTGCCCCCCCTCCGGGAGCGGGGCGGCGACATCGTGCTGTTGGCCGACCACTTCGTCGAGACCAGCAACCGGGCCCACGGCCGCCGGGTGCGCCGCATCTCGACCCCGGCCATCGACATGCTCATGAGCTACCACTGGCCCGGCAACGTGCGGGAGCTCGAGAACTGCATCGAGCGGGCCGTGCTCCTGGCCCGCGACGACGTGCTCCACAGCCACCAATTGCCCCCGTCCCTCCAGACGGCGGACGCAACGGGCACCCGGGCCCGCAGCGGCCTCAAGCAGAGCCTCGCCGTCGTCGAGCGCGAGCTGATCGTCGAGGCCCTCAAGGCCAACCGGGGCAACATGGCCGCCGCTGCCCGCGAGCTCGACATCACCGAGCGCATGATGGGGCTGCGGGTGAAGCGCCACCGCATCGCCCCCCAGCGCTTCAAGGGCGGCCGCGCCGGCACCCCAGAGACCACCTGAGCACGGCGACCACCGCCGAGCAGCACCCGGTCTCGGTCCCCCGGCGCGCACAGGATAGGGGGACGGGACTGCGCACTCCTCCGAAGCCAGACTACGGTGGAGGCCAGACCTCCCCGCCCCCGCCCCGGAGCCCCCTTGGCCCCACCGTCCCCCGACCCCCGTGCCCAGAGCGGCCCCGCAGCGCGGCGGGCCCTGCGTGCGCGGCAGCGGCGGCGCCACCGGGCGGGCATCGTGGCCCTCGTCGCCAGCTTCGGGCTGTGGCTGCTGGTCTTCGCCGTGCCCTTCCTGCCGGGCGAGCCCGAGCGGCGCATCGCCAGCGCGGTCGGCCTCTACGCCCTGAGCTACCTCGCCTTCTTCGTCGGGGGGCTGCTGCTGGGCAAGCCCGCGATGGCCCGAGCCCGGGCCCGGCTCGGGGCCCTGCTGGGGCGGCGCACTCAGTCGAGGGTGGCGCGGCCCTCCCACCACCAGGTCGAGTAGAGCCGGGCGCCGTCGTCGGAGAAGGCGTAGTCCTCGAAGCCGTAGCTCCAGTGCAGCTCGCCGTCGTCGAGCTGGGCGAAGCCGAGCAGGTCGGTCTCGCCATAGGCCCCGTCCACCGAGAAGAGGGCCGAGCCATAGCCGGCGTAGTCTTCGACGAAGCCGAGCCGGCGGGTGGTGTCGACCGCGTCGTCGGCGCAGGCCGCCAGACCGGTCGAGGCCGTCCGGTCGAGGGTCTCTTCCACGGCGAAGACGAAGGCGCAGTCGGGACAGCCCTCGGTCGAGACCTGGGCGCCGGCGGTGTCCCAGAGCAGCACACAGTCGCGGGCGCCGGGGCGGGCGCCGGTGCCGCGCTCGTGCCGCAGGCTGCCCGTCCAGCGGCCCTCGCCGTCGAGCTCGTCGCTGTCGCTGCCGCCCGCGTCCCCGCCGTCGTCCCCGCCGCCGCCGTTGTCGTCCGTCGACTCGGCGCCGCCGTCCCACTCTTCGCCCTCCTGGCCCCCGGCGTCGCGGGCAGCGCAGCCCACGAGGCCCACCCAGGGCAACAGCAGGGGCAGCGCAGGCAGGCGTGGGGGCATGGGGCTCCGGGGGCGGGGCTCCGGGCGCCGCAGGGGCACCGCGGGGGCGCAGGCATCGTGCCCCGGCCCTGGCCCACCGGCAAGGCCGACACCCTGGCGACACTGCACGGAATTGTCTCACATCGTGCAGAATGGTCTCGTCTGCTTGCCCGAGGCTCCCGTGCCGCCAGCGCCCCCCACCCCGGCCCCGGCCGGTCCCCCGTCCCCCGCCGGCCCCCCTGGCCATGCCCCCCTGGACCACCCCCAGCTCGCCCGGGAGCTGCTCGTGGCCCTGCGGGGCGCCCGCAGCCAGGTCGCCTGGTCGCGGCGCCTCGGCTACCGCAGCAACGTCGCCTATGCCTGGGAGGCGGGCCGGCGCTGGCCCACGGCCGCCGAGACCTTCCGCGCCTGCGCCCGCACCCACATCGACCTCGAGGCCAGCATCACCCGCTTCTACGGCACCCGGCCGCCGTGGCTGGACGAGGTGCGGCTGGACCAGCCCGCGGGGGTCGCGACCCTGCTCGACGACCTGCGGGGCTCGACCTCCATCACCGACCTCGCCCGGGGCGCCGGGCTGTCGCGCTACTCGGTCAGCCGCTGGCTCTCGGGCACCACCCAGCCCCGGCTGCCCGACTTCCTGCGGCTGGTCGAGGCCGCCTCGCTGCGCCTGGTCGACCTGCTGGCGGCCCTGGTCGATCCCCGCAGCCTGCCGAGCATCACGGCGCTCTGGGAGACCCTCGAGCAGCGCCGCCGGGGGGCCTTCGAGCTGCCCTGGACCCAGGCCGTCGTGCGGGCCCTCGAGCTCGAGGACTACCGGGCCCTGCCGGCCCACGAGCCCGGCTGGCTCGCCCGCCGACTGGGCATCGACAGCGCCGAAGAAGCCCGCTGCATCGACTTCTTGCGCGACACGGGCCGCATCAGCTGGACGGGCACCCACTTCCGCTCGGACCCCCTCGCCGTCGACACCCGCCGCCACCCCGAGGTCGGCCGGCGCCTCAAGGCCCACTGGACCCAGGTGGGCGCCGAGCGCATCGCCGCCGGCAGCCCCGGCCAGTTCTCCTACAACGTCTTCACGGTCAGCCGGGACGACTTCGAGCGCATCCGCCAGGCCCACCTCGACTACTTCCGCAGCATGCGCGCGATCGTCGCAAGCTCCGAGCCCGGCGAGGTCGTGGCCGTCGTCAACGTCCAGCTCTTCGCCCTCGATGACGGGGGGGCCGCTGCGATGTCGGGGGCCGCCAGTCCGCGCAAGCCGCCCGGCCCAGACCCCGTGGTAGGGTCCGCGACCAAACGAGACATCGCACTCGGGGCGACCCCACCGCGCCCCGAGCCCGAGGAGAGCCCATGACCACGCCTCGAGCCCCCCGCGCAGCGGTCTGGACCACGGTCGTCGCCGTCGCCGCCATCGGCAGCGCCGCCCTGGCCGCCTGGCCCGACAGCTATGAAGGCCGCGTCGCGAACCTCAACGCCATGCGCCACGACATGGCCTACCCGGGCATCGAGCACGACGGCGCCCGCTTCTCGCGTCTCTACGACAACGCCTGCAACAAGAAGTCGACCAGCGCCTGCTCCTACACCAAGTGGTTCAACAAGGAGACCGGCGGTGACCTCGAGCAGGCCGCGGCCTTCTTCAAGAGCCGCTGCCCGGGCGACCCCCAGGCCTGTGTGGTCGTCGGCTGGGCCAAGACCCGCGACGCCAACGGCCAGCTCAACCCGACCGACGCCACGGGCGGCTACAACTACTTCAAGAAGGCCTGCACCGAGAAGCTCTACGCCGCCGGCTGCACGGGCATGGGCGAGATGCACCTCTGGGGCGTCGGGGTCAAGAAGGACCACCGCACGGCCCTCAAGCGGGTCGACGAAGGCTGCAAGGCCAAGGACCCCTACGGCTGCTACCTCGCCGGCATGATGTACGAGAACGGCTGGGGCACGGCCCAGAACCTCGACCGGGCCATCTCTCGCTACAAGACGGCCTGCCGGGGCGACGTGCCCCACGGCTGTGTGCAGCTCGCCGTGCTCCAGGAGCAGGGCAAGGGCATGGCCCGCAACCCCGACGCGGCGGCCAAGGTCTACGGCCAGGCCTGCAACGAGGGCGGCTTCACCACCGGCTGCTACCACCTGGGGCGGGTCTACGAGGAGGGGCGCTCCCTGCCCCGCAACCTCACGGTCGCCGAGGGCCTCTACAAGAAGGCCTGCGACAAGGGCGACATCCTCGGCTGCTTCGGCCTCGCCAAGATGTACGAGACGGGCAAGGCCGAGGGCGGCGACGCCGCGACCGCCGCGGGCATCTACGAGAAGGCCTGCAACATCGGCAACACCGAGGCCTGCACCCGGCTGGGCAAGCTCTACCTGCGCGGCAAGGGGGTGCCCAAGGACCCCGCCATGGGCGTCGGCTTCATCCAGCGCGCCTGTGACGGCGGCGTGGGCGATGCCTGCGACGTGCTCGGCCAGCTCTACGAGTCGGGCAACGGCGTCGACATGAACCTCGACAAGGCCGCCAGCCAGTACCGCAGCTCCTGCGACGGCGGCCTCGGCCGGGGCTGCTACCACCTCGCCAAGCTCCACCAGGTCGGCAAGGGGGTGCCCCTCGACCCGGGCAAGGCCGGCGACCTCTTCGAGCAGGCCTGCGACACGGGCCACGGGGCCAGCTGCTCGAAGCTCGCCACCGCCTACATGCTCGGCGACGGGGTGCCCAAGAACATGACCAAGGCCGCCGAGCTGCTCGACAAGGGCTGCGCCGGCACGGATCCCAACGCCTGCACGAAGATCGGCGGCATGTACCAGTCGGGCAAGGGCGTGAGCAAGGACCCGGCCAAGGCCATCGGCTACTTCGGCGACGCCTGCGCCCAGGAGTCGGGCATGGCCTGCTACCAGCTCGCCCGCACCTACCAGAACGGCGAGGGCGTCGACAAGGACTTCAAGCGCAGCGTCCAGTACTACAAGGACGCCTGCGGCTTCGGCTACGACAAGGCCTGTGAGGAGGGCGGCTCCATCATCTTCGAGTCGCGCTTCCAAGAGATCGGAAGAGCGTCGTGTA
>CAXQUZ010000077.1:0-4836 GCA_964226865.1 Myxococcota bacterium
TTTTATATAAGTATTCATGTCCATGTGTATCTCCTGTCCAGGCATTCTGAATAGGTTTTAAACCTTTGTCAGAATCTTTTTTCATTTTTAAAATTTCTTCAACCATTTCTTTTTTATTGTTTTCAGATAGCTTTATTTTATCTCTATAAATTGAAAGTGAAAAAAAGGGCCATCGTGCGCGAGGAGCTGGGCGCCATCGACGCCCAGGAGGTCCAGCTCCCCATCATGCAGGACCAGGCCCTCTGGGAGCGCAGCGGCCGCTGGGAGGTCTACCAGGCCTCGCGCACCATGCTGACCACGACCGACCGCCGCGACACCACCTACGGCCTCGCGCCCACCGCCGAGGAGGTCGTCACCGACTACGTCGGCGCCACGGTCACCTCCTACAAGCAGCTGCCCGTCAGCCTCTTCCAGATCCACACGAAGTTCCGCGACGAGATCCGCCCCCGCTTCGGGCTGATGCGCGTCAAGGAGTTCATCATGAAGGACGCCTACTCCTTCGACGTGGACGAGGCGGGCCTCGACGCCCGCTACGAGGCCTTCCGCCAGGCCTACGAGCGCATCTTCCAGCGCTGTGGCCTCGAGGCCTTCGGCGTCGACGCCGACCCGGGCGACATCGGTGGCTCGGGCAGCATGGAGTTCATGGTGTCGGCCGATGCCGGTGAGGACGCCATCCTCATCGAAGAGGGCGCCGGCTACGCGGCCAATGTCGAGAAGGCCGAGAGCCGCATCGCCCCGCCCCCGAGCGCCGACGAGGCCCCCCGGCCCATGCGCCGCGAGCACACCCCGGGCATCAAGAGCGTCGAGCAGCTCGCCGCCTTCTTCCCCGACCTGCCCGCCGCCCACATGATCAAGACCGTGCTCTGTGTCGCCGTCCACGTCGACCGCGAGCAGCCCTGGGCCGTGCTCATCCGCGGCGACCAGGAGGTCAACGAGGTCAAGCTGCGCAACCACACCGGCGGCCTCAGCGTGCGCATGATGACCGACGACGAGATCCGCACCCACACGGGCGCCGAGCCGGGCTTTGCCGGTCCGGTCGGCCTGTCCGCGGACGTGGCGGTGGTCGCTGACGAGAGCGTGCGCGGCATGCGCAACTTCCTCTGCGGCGCCAACGAGACCGACATGCACAACCTCGACGCCAACTTCGGCCGCGACTGCCCCGCCCCGGCCTTCGCCGACGTGCGCCTCGCCCGGGCCGGCGAGCCCGGCCCCCGCACCGGGGCGCCCCTGGTCGAGCGCCGCGGCATCGAGGTGGGCCACATCTTCAAGCTCGGCACCAAGTACAGCGCGGCGATGGACTGCACCTTCACCGACACCAACGGCAAGCCCCAGCCCTTCGTCATGGGCTGCTACGGCATCGGCGTCTCGCGGGTCGCGGCCTCGGCCGTCGAGCAGCGCGCCGACGCGCTCGGCATCAACTGGCCCGTGCCCATCGCCCCCTTCGAGGTGGTGGTCTCCTGTCTGAACGTGAAGAAGGCCGACCACCTCGCCGCCGCCGAGGCCCTCTACGGGGCCTTCCAGGAGGCGGGCATCGACGTCATGCTCGACGACCGGAAGATGTCGCCCGGCGCCAAGATGAAGGACCTCGAGCTGATGGGCTTCCCCTTCCTCGTCCACATCGGCCGCTCCTTCGACAAGGACGGGGCCGCCGAGGTGCGGGACCGCAGCGCCGGCGACAAGGAGACCATCGGCATGGACGCCGTGGTCGCCGAGATCGTGGCCCGGGTGCAGGCGGCCCGCAGCGGGCTGCTGCCGGCTTGATGTCTACGGGTCTATCGGTGCTCATCTATCGATAGACCCGTAGCCTCCGCGAGGCGGCGGCAGGCCCGCTTGAGCTGGCGCTGGGCCGCCCGCACGGTCGGCAGTCCAGCGGCCGCCGCGCAGGCCGTCCAGCTCGCGAGCCGCACCACCCGGGCCTCGACCAGGGCCCGGTCAGACGGGCCCAGCGCGGCGAGGGCGCCGGGGGTCGCGAGGCCGCGCAGGGCGGCGATGACGGCGTCCGAGGTGCGTGGGCCGTCGAGGTAGCCGCGCAGCATCGCTGCGGTGGCGGCGGGGCTGCGGGCCGTGGGCGCCGGGAGACCGGCGAGCAGGGCCGCCCGGGTGGTGGACGAGAGGGCCACGCTGCCGTCGGCGTCGAGCAGGGCCAGCTGGAGCGGGAGGCTGCGGGCCAGCTCGCGGCGGAGCGCGTCGACAATGCCGTGTGCTTGCGGGGTCTCGGCCCGCACCATCACGGCCGCGGGCTCGCCGCTGCGGTCGCCCCGGCTGCCGCCCACCCGCACGAGCTGGTAGCCCTGGGCCCGCCGAAAGCGCAGCAGGGCGGGGGTGGCGCCGAAGAGGGTGCCGAAGAGCGCGGGCTGGTGGTGGCGGTGCACGTCGGCGGCGAGCTGGTGGCCGAGGCCCTGGCCGCGCAGCGCGGGGTGGGTCGCGATGCGCACGCTGCGCAGCATGGGGAGGCGGCCGGCTGCGGGCTGGCCGCCGTGGGTGATGAGGGTGTCGGCGAGGGCATGTCCGCGGATCCGGCCCTCTCCCCGGGCCAGGGCGGCGCAGCGCGCAGCGGGCAGGCCGCCCTCCGCCGCCACGAGGTTCACCCCGACGACCCGGCCGCCCCAGCGCAGCAGGTGCACGGCCACGTTGGGGGCGTCGAGCAGGGTGTGGAGATCGGCCGGAGTCGTGCGGTAGTGGGCGTGGACCAGCAGCCCGAAGACCTCGGCGAGCAGGGCGGGATCGGCCACGAGGCGGTCCCGGTCGACGAGGGTGTGGACCGGGCGCCCCGGCGCCGCCACGGGCGGGGAGGGGACCCGGGCGGCCAGCAGCAGGGCCGCGTCGAGTGCGGCCTCGAGGGGATCGGCGGCGTCCCAGCGGATGGGCGCCTGCAGCGAGAGCCGCCGGAGCGGTCGGTCCTGGCCGGCGAGCCAGTCGAGGAAGCGCAGCACGAAGCCGCGGCCCGTGCCCTCGTAGCCGTGTGTGGTGGTGGCGAAGACGAGGTGGGCGCGGGGGTGGGCCCGGCAGACCTGCTGGAGCCGGGGCACCGGCACCCGCGCCGCCTCGTCGACGACGATGACATCCCAGCACGGGGCACACGCGACGAGCTCGACCGGACGCAGCTCGGGCAGGGGGGCGCCGGCGAAGCGGTGGACCTCGCGGGCGGCGGCCGGGGAGGGGGCGCAGAGCACGACCCGCTGGCCCGCTGCCCGCTGGCGGAGGGCCCGGCCCAGGGCGGCAGACTTGCCCCGGCCGCGGCCGGCGAGCAGCACCGTCGCCGTGGGCCGGTCGGACCCCAGCCGTTCGACAATGGCGTGTACTGCGGTATCTTGGTCGGGTGTGGGGCCCGGAGGGGGCGCGGGCAGGGGCGGGGCCAGGGGGGTGGCGCCGGGGCCGAGGCGGGCGCGCAGCCGGGCGTCGAGGCGGGTGCCGACCGCGTCCGGTCCGTGGGGCCACAGCGCGAGCCGCGGATCGGGCACGGGCGCCGGATCCATGCGCAGCACCAGCCGGCCGCCCCGCCGCAGGAAGCCCTGGGCGGCGGCGAGGCTGTCGACGGCGAGACCACCGTGCAGGTCGACCACCACGAGGTCGGCAGAGCTGCCCAGGGCGTCGCGCAGCTGGCGGGGCCGGAGGGCGCCGGGCTCGTCCCGGGTGCTCAGCCACAGCGGCGTGAGCCCGGGGTGGGCGGCGAGCAGGGCACGCACCGGCGCCGCCGTCTCGGCGGGGGTGCCGAAGAGCAGGGTCCACTGGCGGGGGTGGGCCACGGCGGCGGGCCTACTCCTCGAGGGGACGGTCGAGGGCGTCGCCGAGGATGGCGGCCGGATCGATCATCATGCGCACCTTGGTCTCGCCCGGGGCCGCCGCGGGGGCCGGCGCGGGCACCACCAGGGGCACCTTGTCGGGGTTCGCCATCTCGAAGAGGGCGCCGAAGATGCTGCCGACCAGCTCGGCGCCGTGGTCTTCGGCGAAGGCCTGCTCGGGGCTGCGGCCCCCGGGATCGGGGGTGCGGGCCTCGATGGCCGCGATGGCCTCGGCCACCCGGGCCTCGACCGCCGGGTCGAGCTGGACGGGGGTGGGCGCGTCGGGGTTCGGCGCCACGGGCGGGGCGGTGGGGTCCTCGCCGGGCCGGGGCGCCATCTTCCGCAGGGCGGCGAAGAGCTCGCCCAGCTTCTCGCGGCGTGGGTCGTCCGGCGGCAGCCCGGCGGGGTCGGCCCCGGCCGCGACCAGCAGCTTGCGCACCAGCTCCTCGAGCACGATGCGGCCGCCCTCGGGGTCGGTCGGGTTGTCGAGGCCCACCAGTGCCCGGCCGGGCTGGTCGGGGTCCTCGTGGGGCCAGTCGACCTCGATGCCGTGGAACAGGCGCTCTTGGGTGAGGAATTCGGCGGCGTGGACCACCCGGTTGGCCCGGGTGGAGGTGTCGACGATGAGCCACACGTCGTAGCCGACGCTGTCGTCGGGGGTGGTGAAGTGGAAGCCCACGGCCGCCCGGTGCACCTCGGGCAGCGCGGCCGAGCGGCGGGCGGCGACGGCCACGCCTTCCGGGGCGAGGCGCTGCTTGAGCAGCTCGGTGCCGTGGGCGAGGGTCGGCACGACGCCCTGCTGGAGGCCGGCGAGCAGCTCGGCGGCCCAGCGGTCGGCGTCCTCGTGGGGGCCCAGGTCGGCCACCGAGAGGGTGCCGCCCACGTGGCCCCAGAGGAAGAGGCCCACGTGCTGGCGCAGCTTCGTGGCGCCCACGACCCGCCACTCGATGCGGCCGGTCTCGGTGGGGCCCTCGGCAGTCAGCAGTTCAACACCGTCGAGCTCCCCGGGGGAGGGGTCCGCGTCGACGCGCCCAACACGTACGTCCGCGCCGTG
>CAXQUZ010000078.1:0-9410 GCA_964226865.1 Myxococcota bacterium
GGGGGCCGGGCGGGGAGGGCGCAGGCGCGGGCCGTCGCGGCAAGAGCCCGCGGGCCCGCCGCGGGCGACCCAGGGCGCGAGCCCCCGGCGGCCGCCCCGAGGGGCCACCGTCCGGCGGGCCCGGGGCTGTGGTGCAGGCCACAGCCTCCCGGTCGTCGCGGGCGCAGGGAGTGTACCACGACACACCGTTGTCACGCTGCTGCGCTCCCCCCCACCGGCCCCGCGCGTGGCCCCCGGGCGACCAGCGGTTTAGGCCCCGGGACCGGCGCCGGGGCTCGCGCAGCTTGTCGACCGCGAGCGGATCTCCGCAGCGCCAGAAGAGGTGGCAGCTTGAGCCAGCAACGCCCGTGCCCCCGCTCCCGTCGGGTCCCTGTCCCCCCGCGCCGGTCCCGGTGGCGCGCGTGGGGCACCGCCGCCGCCCTGCTGCTCGCCAGCGCGGCCCCGGCCCCGGTCTCGGCCGCCCCGGCCGCCCCGGACGCCCTGCTGCCGGCCAGCCTGCGGGTCGAGACCCTCGACAACGGCCTCCAGGTCGTCGTGCTGCCCCAGCCCGGCACGGGTCTCGTGGCCCTCCAGGCCTGGGTGCGGGCCGGCTCGGGCCGCGAGCTGCGCCCCGGAGAGACCGGCTACGCCCACTTCTTCGAGCACCTCATGTTCCACGGCACGGCCGAGATGCCCCGCGAGCAGCGCGAGGCGGCCCTGGTGCGCATGGGGGTGACCGAGAACGCCTGGACCTCGTCCGACGCGACGGTCTACCACCAGCTCGCGAAGGCCGACCGCCTGCCCGAGCTGCTGCGCATCGAGGCCGACCGCTTCGCCCACCTCGCGCTGACCGCCGACGGGGTGCGCCGCGAGGCCGGGGCCGTCCAGGGCGAGATGCGCAAGGGCAAGGCCTCGCCGGACCGGGCCGCCATCTCGGGCCTCATGGCCACGGCCTTCCGCACCCACCCCTACCACCACGCCACCATCGGCCTCGACGAGGACGTGGCGGCCATGGGCGAGGGCCTCGACGCCGCCCGCCACTTCTTCGCGACCTGGTACCGCCCCGACAACATCACCCTGGTCGTCGCCGGGGATGTTGACGCCCAGACCGTTCTCGACGATGTGCGCGCGGCCTGGGGCCCCTGGTCCCCGGCGCCGGTCTCGGTGCCCACCGTGCCCGTCGAGCCCCCCCAGACCGCCCCCCGCCGGGCCCAGATCGTCTGGGACCAGGGGCCCGCCAACCCGCGGCTGGCCATGGGCTGGAAGGTGCCCGCCTATGTGCCGGGCGACCCGGACGCGGCCGCCCTCGCGCTGATGCCCGAGCTGCTCGCGTCGCGGGTGGCGCCGCTGCGGCGGGCCCTGGTCGAAGAGGACCGCCTCGCCAACTGGCTCTACATGGACAGCCCCGACCCCCGCGACCCGGGGCTGGTCTGGCTGCTCATGGAGCTGCGCGACGGCGTCGACCCCGCCGACGCCGAGGCCGCCGTCCATGCCGCCGTCGCCGAGCTCTCCCGCAGCGACGACCCCGAGCTGGGCCCCCGGGTGCGCCTCGCCGCCGCCCGGGCCCGCCGCTCGGCCGTGCTCGAGCTCGATGCCCCCGACGCCTGGGCCTCGGCCCTCGGCCGGGCCAGCCTCTACCGGGGCCGCCCCCGCGACCTCGCCGCCGAGGTGCGGGCCATCGGCGCCGTGAGCCCCGACCAGCTCCGCGCCCTCGCCGCCGCCACCTTCGTCGACAGCGGCCTGACGGTCCTCACCCTCGTCCCGCCCGACCTGGCCGACGCCGACCTCGCCCCGCCGCCGCTCGGACCCGAGCTTCCCGCCCCCGCCGAGGAGTCGCCGTGAGCCGCCCGCTGCTCCCCCTCGCCCTGGCCGCCCTCGTCGCCACCAGCGCCTGCGCGCCCCTCCCCGACCGGGGCCCGGTGGCCGCCGCTGCGGCCGAAGACCCGGTCGCCCTCGTCACGGTGCCCAAGGCCGGCGCCGTCACCTGGGTCCAGATCGCCGTGCGCGCCGGCAGCGCCTTCGACCCCATCGGCCAGGAAGGCGTCGCCCACCTCGCCGCCCGGCTGGTCCGCGAGGGCGGCGCGGGCGACCAGAGCCCCGAGGCCGTCGACGCCCTGCTCTACCGCCTCGGCACCGAGGTCGAGGTGGTGGTCGGCAAGGAGCTGGTGACCCTGCGCACCCGCGCGCTGAACGAAGACCTCGCCGAGCTGCTGCCCCTGCTGGCCGCCATGGTCACGGCCCCGGCCCTCGACGACAAGGCCCTCGAGCGGCTCCGGGACGAGGCGGGCGACCACCTCGGCAAGGGGCTGCTCGAGAGCGACGAGGCCCTCGGCATGGAGGTCTTCGACAGCTGGCTCTACGAGGCCCACCCCTACGGCCACCCGGTCGAGGGCCGGACGGGCACCGTGGCCGGCCTCGACGCCGCGGCCGTGCGCGCCTTCCGCGACGCAGCCTGGCTGCGCTCGGCGGTGACCCTCGGCATCAGCGGCCCGGCAGCCCTGCCCGACGGTCGCATCGACCCGAACGCCCCCGGCGGCGCCGCCCTCGTCCAGCTCCGCGCGGCCCTCTCCACCCTCCCGGCCGGCATCCTCGACCCGCCCACCCCGCGCCGGGTGCCCGCGGTGGAGGGCCGCTCGCTGCTGGTGGTCGAGAAGCCCGGCAGCGGCACGGGGGTGCACTTCGGCCACCCCACGGGCCTCCACCGGGGCCACCCCGACTGGCCCGCGATGCTGCTGGCCATGACGGCCTTCGGCGAGCACCGCCAGTCGACGGGCCGCCTCTACCGCGAGCTCCGGGGCGCCCGGGGCCTCAACTACGGCGACTACGCCTACATCGAGCGCTACGAGCAGGCCGGGTGGTCCTCCGACCAGCAGACCGCGACGGGCCGGCTCCAGAACCCTTTCTACGTCTGGATCCGCCCCACCACCGTGCGCAACGGGCCCTTCGCCCTGCGCGGTGCCCTCGCCCTCACCGAAGAGCTGGTGGCCGACGGGCTGGCCGAGGACGAATTCGCCCAGATGCAGGAGTACCTCGGCGGCCGGCTGATGCTCTGGGCGGTCGATCCCGGCCGGCGCCTGGGCTGGGCCCTCGAGGCCGGTGCCATGGGCTGGCCCGATCCCCTCGTCGACCTGCCCGAGCAGATCGCCGCGCTCGACCGGGCCACGGTCAACGCCGCCCTGCAGGACCACCTCGACCCCGCCCACCTGCGCATCGTCGTGGTCACCCCCGACGGCCAGGACTTCGTCGACGCCGTGGGCCCGAAGACCACCTCGCGCATGCTCTACGAGGACGGCGCCGCCCCGGCGGCCGACGCCCCCCAGGCGGCGCGCGACACGGCCTGGGCCCAGCTCAAGCTCGACCTGACCGACGCCAGGATCATCGATGCGGACGGCATTCTCCAGTAGTCTCCCCGCCCGCTGGCTCGGGGCCGCTGCGCTGCTCTTCGCGGGCGGCTGCGGCGGCGGTCCGGCGGCCGGGCTCACCCTCGAGGGCCTCGCCGTCGACGAGGCCGACTTCTCGTGGCTCGCCCTCGAGGCCACCCTGCGGCTGGCCGCCCCCCGCCCCCTCCAGCTCCGCCTCGTGTCGCTCGACCACACCCTCGAGGTGGCCGGGCGCCCCTGGCTCGCCGGCGACAGCGACGGCGACGGCGACGACGGCTTCCGGATCACGGCCGATCCGGACGATCCCACCCGGCTGCGCCTGCCCCTGGGCATCGCCCAGGCCGCCCTCCAGGAGGCCCAGCAGGCCACCCGCGGCAGCGACACCCTCCCGGCCGTGCTGCGGATCGCGGCCGTGCTCGACGACGGCGGCGAGACCGTGGCGGTCGACATCGACCACGACTTCGGGCTGCTGGCGCTGCGCCCGCCCACCCTGGCGCCCACCGGCCTCGCCGTCGACTGGCAGGACGAGGACCGCGCCTGGCTCGACCTCGAGCTCGCGCTCGACAACGACATGGGCATGGCGGTCGCCGTCGACGCCACCGATCTGCAGATCTCGGTGGACGGGGTGGTGGTCCACAGCGGGCCGGTCGCCGCGCTCGCCGCGCTCCCGGGGGCCACGACCGAGACGGTGACGCTGCGCGCCGCGGTCGAGCGGGGCCAGGGGGGCGGGGTGCTCGCGGCCGCCCTCGACGCAGGCGAGGCCGAGGTGGCGGTGACCGCCGCGCTGGTCGTCGACACGGCCCTCGGTCCCCTGCCCCACGACAGCGCCGCCGCCGCCGTGCTGCGCTTCTGAGCGCCGACGCCCCTGGCGCGCCTGGGCTACGCTCAGGGTCCCGGGGCGCGCCCCGGACAGACCCGGGCGGGAGGAGCACATGGGCGGTCGGCACGGACAGCACTGGAGCGACGGTGCCGAGACCGACAGCATCGGGCTCGACCGCCTGATCCGCTCGGTGCTGCGGGTGCTCGCGCGGATGGAGCCGGGCGCGATGCTCGGGGTCCACGGCGCCCCGGGCAGCGGCAAGCAGGAGTTCGTCAAGCGGCTGGCCTGGATCGCCGGCCCGGGCCGCCAGCGGGGCGGCGAGGCCATCGCGGGCATCCACCCGGCGGTGGTCTGGTTCGACGCCTGGACCTGGTCGAAGCAGGGCAGCCTGCTGCCGGGCCTCGTCGCCGCCATGCTCGCCACGGCCGAGCGCAGCGCCGCCCTGCGCGACCGGGCCCGCGAGGTGGTCGCGCCCCTCTCCCGCCTCCAGCTCGACGGCCGCCCCTCCGACACCCCCGGCACCTCCCTCGGGGGGCTCACCGGCGACCCGGTGGCCGAGCTCTGGCAGGCCTTCACCG
Organism: Myxococcota bacterium; assembly: GCA_964226865.1. GTDB lineage: Bacteria > Myxococcota_A > UBA796 > UBA796 > UBA2385 > CAXQUZ01. The sequence continues at coordinate 4,758 of CAXQUZ010000078.1, forward strand.
CCTTCGTCGACCTGATCCGCGGCGGCCGCCCCGGCCGCATGCTCATCGTGGTCGACGGCATGGATCTGCTCAACCCGGTCCAGCGCTGGGCCCTGCTCGACGGGCTGCGGCTGCTGTTCCGGGGGAGGGCCGAGGTCTGTGCGGTGCTGAGCATCGGGCGCGAGGCCGCCCTCGGCGCGGTCCATGCCCACCACGGCGAGCTGCCCGGCGACAGCGCCCGGCGGGTGCTGGAGGACTACTTCGCGCTGACGATGACCGTGCCGAACCTCGAGGTCCGGCGCATCGGCTCGATGCTGCGCGACTTCATCGGCGCCGACGAGGCCGTGCTCCGCCGCAGCTTCGGCCGCGAGGCCACCCTCAACCTCACCGCCGCCGTGGCCCACCGGCCCCTCGGCTCGCCGCGCTTTCTGCGGCGCCTCGCCTTTCGGGCCGTGCTCCTGGCCGAGTACGCCGTCGAGATGCGCGCCTCGCGCGAGCTCACCGAGGCCCAGTGGGCCTGGGTCATCATCTCCGAGCGCTGGCCGGGCTTCCGCCGCTACATGATCCGCGGCGGCCGCCAGCGCTGGATCGAGCTGAACGGGGCCATCGCCCAGATGCAGGAGCGTGCCCCCGACGGCCGCGAGCTGCCCCGCCGGGGCCCCCTGAGCCTGCGCACGGGCATCACGGGCTGGCTCGAGGAAGACCCCATCCTGGCGAACTACCTGCGCCTCCACGCCAACGGCTTCGCCCGCAACGGCGAGGGCATCTTCTGGCTCGAGAACCTCATGCTGGCGGCGGGCCTGTGAGCCGGCGTCCGCTCGCGGGACGGATCCTCCGGGGGCTCGGCCGGGCCCTGCCCCGCCGGGTGCGGGAAGCGGCCGAAGATCGGCTGTTCTACAGCATCTTCCAGCTCACCCGCGTCACCAATGACAACTACGGCCACCGGGTCGACCCGGCCTCCGGGGGCCGCGGCGGGGGCGAGGCGGCGCGTCCGCTCCGCCGGGGATAGCCGGCGGGCAACCCTGGAGGCGGCCATGGCCCCGACGCTCTTTGGTGACCTGCTGACCGCCGCGGCCGACCGGGTCGGTGCCCCGGTGGCGGTGGGCCTCGACCCCCACCTCGACCGCCTGCCCCCCGCGCTGCGCGCCGCCGCCGCCGCGGGCGATCGCGCCCAGGCCGCCGCCGCCGTCGAGACCTTCTGCATGCAGGCCCTCGACGCCCTCGCCGGCACCGTCGCCGCCGTGAAGCCCCAGTCGGCCTTCTTCGAGCAGCTCGGCGCCCCGGGCTTCGCCGTGATGGAGCGCCTCTGCGCCGCCGCCCGGGATCGGGGGCTGCTCATCGTCCTCGACGCCAAGCGGGGCGACATCGCCTCGACCGCCGCCGCCTACGCCCGCACCTTCCTCGATCCCGACGGGCCCTTCGCCGCCGACGCGCTGACGGTGAGCCCCTGGCTCGGCCTCGACACCCTCGACCCCTACCTGCCCTGGTGCCGCGACCACGGCCGGGGCCTCTTCGTGCTCGTGCGCACGACCAACCCCGGCAGCGCGCGCCTCCAGCTCCACGGCAGCCCCGCCACGGCCCACACCGTCGCGGCGGGCATCGCGGCCCGCAACCGGGACGGCCTCACCGGCGACAGCGGCCTCGGCAGCATCGGCGCCGTGGTGGGCGCCCAGGCCGCCGCCGAGGCGCCGGGGCTGCGGGCGCAGATGCCCGCGGGCTGGTTCCTCGTGCCCGGGGTGGGCTCCCAGGGGGGCAGCATGGCCGAGGCCCTCGCCGGGCGCCGGGCCGACGGCATGGGCGCCCTGCCCGTGGCCTCTCGCAGCGTGCTCTTCGGCGAGGACCGGCCCGGCGAGACCGTCGCCGACGGCATCCACCGCCGCGCCCGGGCCCTCGTCCAGGCCGCCCGGGAGCTGGGCCGCTGAGGGCCGCCGCACCCGCTCCCCGGGGCGGATCGGCTCCCGCCGCTCCGTGACAATCAGTTGACGGCCAGGGGCCCGCTCTCGGTATGCTCGGATTGCGTCAGCGCGTGGCCCGTCCAGGGCACGCCGCGCAGGGGACGCCCGCCCGCCGGTGGGGCCCCCGCCGTCCCCGCCGTCCCGGAGCCCCCATGACCGCCCAGCGCCTCCTGCCCCTCGCCCTCGTCCTGACGGCGTGCAACCCGCGCACCCCCATCCAGGGCACCATCGTGGACGGCCTCACCGGGGCCCCGCGGGCCGACGTCACGGTGCTCGCCCGGGCCGAGGCGAGCAGCGACCTGACCTGCAAGGTGCTCGAGGCGAAGACCGACGCGAAGGGCGCCTTCACCCTCAGCGACTCCTGCCCCGACACGACCTACACCATCGCCGCCCTCGACGACACCCTGCTGCTGGCGGGGGCGCCCACGGTGACCGGCGGCCAGGAGGGGGCGGCCCCCCTGGCCCTCGAGGCGTGGCGGGCGCCCGGCGGCCCGGGGCTCTACCTGCTGGCCGACGACGGCCTCGCCGCCATCAAGACCCGCACCCGCATCATGCGCGACGAGAAGATCAAAGACACCGAGGTGGTCGCGACCTACCCCGAGTCGACCTTCAAGCGCCCGAGCGCCGTCGCCGCCGGCCAGCACCTCGTGCTCTCGGGCACGGCCCGCATCAACAAGACCCAGTTCGTGCCCGTCGTGCCCGAGCCCGAGCGCCGCGAGTTCGCCAGCGGCAACGCGCTCACGGGCCATCCCTTCCTCGGCATCGACTTCACCAGCGACACCGAGTACACCCTCGTGACGGCCAAGCTCGACGAGTCGCGCATCAAGACCGCCACCTCGGGCGACCGCACCGTGCGCTACATCGCCGCCGAGGCCCTGCCCGCCGGCCAGTACGCCCTCTTTGCCGAGGGTGACGACCAGGCCATGATCGTCGCCTTCGGCGAGCCCGCAGCGCCAGCGACGGCCCAGGCCGACTGACCGGCCCCGCCCCGGGGGAGGGCGCGCGCACAGGGCCCGCCTCGGGGGCGGACCGACGCCCGCCCCCGGCGCGGCTCAGCCGTTCGGGAAGTCGCCGAACTCGCGGCGCTGCATCCACTCGGGGAAGCCGGGGCCCATGTTCGTGCCGGCCCAGTTGCGGCTGAAGCGGGCCACGAAGAGCCGGTCGCCCTTCTCGGCGTCGATGAACTGCTTGAGGTGGTCGCGGATGGCCCGGGCCCCGCGGTTGTTCGACTCGAGCATCCACACGTTCGTGTCGGTCATGCGGCTGGAGAAGTTGCCCAGGGTCTTGATGGCGGCGTCGACCCGCTCCTTGGCAACCGGACCGCTCTGGGGCTGGAGCACGATCATGAACATCATGGGAGGTCTTCCTGGTGTGGGAGCGCAGGGGGGAGGCGGGCCCGGGGACGGGCCGCCCCGGAGGGGGCCGGCACGGGCGCGGGGGCCCGGTGGCGCCGATCGGCCAGAGACCGGACGGGTCGGCAGCCTAACCTGGGGCGTCGGGGCTGTGTCAGCCCTGGCCCCGGTGGGGGACCGGCAGGATACATCGGCGCGCCCCCCCTCCTCCTGGAGCAAGCATGTCTGAGGCGTCCCCCACGGTCCTGGTCACGGGCGGTTCCCGCGGCATCGGTCGCGCCATCGCCCTGCGCCTCGCCCGCCCGGGCGGCCGGGTCGTCATCAACTACCTGCGCAACGAGGAGGCCGCCGAGGCGACGGCCGCCGAGGTCCGCGAGAAGGGCGCCGAGGCCGTCGTGGTCCAGGCCAACGTGCGCGCCGAGAAGGATCTCAAGGCCCTCGCCGCCGCCGCTGGCCCGGTCGACGTGCTCGTCCACAACGCCGCCGTCGGGGCCATGAAGCCCTTCGACAAGATGCGCACCGCCCACTGGGATCTGACCCTCGAGTCCTCCCTGCGGCCCTTCTGGATGCTCACGAAGCTCGCCACCCTCAACGAGGGCGCGAGCGTGGTCGGCATCTCGTCGATGGGCTCGCGCCGCTTCATCCCCGGCTATGTCGCCATGGGCGCGGCCAAGGGCGGCCTCGAGGCCCTCACCCGCCAGCTCGCCGTCGAGCTCGCGCCCCGGAACATCCGCGTCAACACGGTCTGCGGCGGCCTCATCGACACCGACACCCTCCAGTACCTCGCCGAGGGCGCCAAGATGATCGAGGTGGCCCGCGAGCTCACCCCCCTCGGCCGCATCGGCTGTCCCGACGACATCGCCGGCGTCGTCGAGCTGCTCTCGTCGCCCGCTGCCCGGTGGGTCACCGGCCAGGTCGTGGTCGCCGACGGCGGGCTGTCGCTGCTCTGAGCCCCTTGTGCCCGGGGCGCCGGCTGCGATACTCGCCCGCATGACCACGCCCCACCCGCTCCCGTCCGCCCTCCCGCTGTCGCTCGCCGGCCGCCACGCCCTCGTCTGCGGGGCCAGCGCCGGCATCGGCCGCGCCACGGCCCGGGCCCTCGCCAGCCTCGGCGCGGCGCTCACCGTGCTCGCCCGCCGCCAGGATCGCCTCGAGGCCCTGCTGCCCGAGCTGCGCGCCACCGGTGCCCCCGCCGCCCGGGCCCTCGTCGCCGATCTCGACGACCGCGCGGCCCTGCGCGACAAGGTGGCCGCCCTGCTCGCCGCGCACGGCCCGGTCCACGTGCTCATCAACAACGCGGGCGGTCCCCCGGCGGGGCCCCTGCTCGAGGCCACCGAGAGATCGGAAGACACACGTCTGAACTCCAG
>CAXQUZ010000079.1:0-43804 GCA_964226865.1 Myxococcota bacterium
GCTCGGCGAACTGGGCCCGGTCGTTGGCGTCGGCGATCGAGCCCGGGCGCCGGCCGTCGCCGATGGAGAAGCTCACCCCGTAGGCCGCCATGATCTCGCAGATCTCGTCCCAGTGGGTGTAGAGGAAGTTCTCCTTGTGGTGGGCGAGGCACCACTTGGCCATGATGCTGCCGCCGCGCGAGACGATGCCCGTGAGGCGCTCGGCCGTCCACGGGATGAAGCGCAGCAGCACCCCGGCGTGGATGGTGAAGTAGTCGACGCCCTGCTCACACTGCTCGATGAGGGTGTCGCGGAACAGCGCCCAGGTGAGGTCTTCGGCCTTGCCGCCGACCTTCTCGAGGGCCTGGTAGATGGGCACGGTGCCGATGGGCACGGGGCTGTTGCGGATGATCCACTCGCGGGTCTCGTGGATGTTGGGCCCCGTGCTGAGGTCCATCACCGTGTCGGCGCCCCAGCGGATCGACCAGACGAGCTTCTCGACCTCTTCCTCGATCGAGCTCGACACGGCCGAGTTGCCGATGTTGGCGTTGATCTTGACCAGGAAGTTCCGGCCGATGATCATCGGCTCGAGCTCGGGGTGGTTGATGTTGGCCGGGATGATGGCGCGGCCCCGGGCGACCTCGTCGCGCACGAACTTGGGGGTGATGCGCGCGGGGATGGCGGCGCCGAAGCGCTCGCCGGGGTGCTGCTTGCGGATCTCGGCCATGGCCTCCCGGCGCTGGTTCTCGCGGATCGCGATGAACTCCATCTCGGGGGTGATGATGCCGCGCCGGGCGTAGTGGAGCTGGGTCGTGCGCTGGCCGGGGAGGGCCCGGCGGGGCCGGTGCCCCGTCTTCATGCGCAGGTGGGCCAGCTTGGGGTCTTCGAGCCGGGCCTGGCCGTAGTCGCTGCTCAGGCCGTCGAGGGGCTCGGAGTCGGCCCGGGCCTGGATCCAGGGAAGACACAGGGCGGGAAGGCCCTTGTGGACGTCGATCTCGACATTGGGATCCGTGTAGGGACCGCTCGTGTCGTAGACCGTGATCGGCGGGTTGGGCACGAGGCCGTCGCGGGTCTTGGTGGGCGACTGGGAGATCTCGCGCATCGGCACCCGCACGTCGGCGTGGAGGCTGCCCCGGACGTAGACCTTCTTGCTGTTCGGGAAGGGATCGCGGGTGATGCGGGTGGTGGCGCGGGGGATCTGCTCCCGGCGGCTGCGGGGGCTGGTGCCCACCTCGTTCTCGGCTTCGGGGGCGCTCTCGGACTCGTGCGCGCTGCTGGACATGGGAAAACCTCCGGGTGGAGGCGTGGGGGACCGCTTCCCTACGCCGGTATGACCACGGATCAGGTGAGTCGGGGTGTGATCTCAGCGCCACACGATGCAGCGCACCCCCAGCGGTCTGGGCTGGGGGTGTATCGCGTCGGGACGGGGGGGCTCACCCCGGGGGCGGCCCTGGTGGGGCTTCAGACCACGGTGATGTAGGGGCGCATCCACTCGACCTCGCCCTTCACCCCGGCCAGGTAGATCTCCTGGACCCGCTTGGTGATGGGGCCGGGCTCGCCCACCTCGCGCCGGTCGACCGAGCGGATGGGGGTGACCTCGGCGGCGCTGCCCACCATGAACAGCTCGTCGGCGCAGTAGAGGGCGTCGCGGCCGAAGAACTGCTCGACGACGGGAATGCCCTCGCGCTCGAGGATCTGGAGCACGGTGTCGCGGGTGATGCCGCCGAGGATGTTGGTGACGGGCGGGGTCATGACCTTGCCGTCGCGCACCACGAAGACGTTCTCGCCCGTGCCCTCGGCCACGTAGCCGTTGCTGTCGAGCATGATGGCCTCGGCGAAGCCGTTGAGGTTCGCCTCGTAGCGGGCCATGATCGAGTTGACGTAGTGGCCCGTGATCTTGGCGCGCTGGAGGTTCGCGTTGATGTGGCTGCGGGTGAAGCTCGAGACGGCCACGTCGACGCCCTTGGCCATGCCCTCCTCGCCCAGGTACGAGCCCCAGTCCCAGGTGGCGATGACGGTGTGGACGGGGTTCTCGGTGGCGCCCAGGCCCATGAAGCCGGCGCCCATGAAGGCGAGGGGCCGCAGGTAGGCGCAGGTGAAGCCGTTGGCCCGGATGGTCTCGATGCAGGCGGCCTCGAGGGCGGCCTGGTCGTGGCTCAGCTTGAGCTGGACCATCTTGGCCGAGTCGACGAAGCGCCGCATGTGGGGGCCGAGGCGGAAGATGCCCGGGCGACCGTCGGGCTGCTCGTAGGCGCGGATGCCCTCGAAGACACCGAGACCGTAGTGGAGGGTGTGGGAGAGCACGTGGACCTTCGCCTCGGCGTAGGGGACCAGCTCTCCATCCATCCAGATCAGTTCGCTCTCGATGCCCATGGCTTCTCTCCGCATAAATGGAGAGGGGGGTTAGCCCGACGGGGCCCCTCTTGGCATCCCGCGGATCGGCGGCCCGGGGGGCATGACCGATGCCCAGGGTGTTCTGGGCCCGAGGAGGTTCCGTGCACGGCCAGGTGGTGGCGAGCGAATTCCGGCCGGCGTGGTGGCTGCGCAGCGCCCACGCCCAGACGGTCTACCCGACCCTCGTGCGGCGGGTGGCGCCCCTGCCGCTGGTCTGGGAGGCCTTCACCCTCTCCGATGGCGACTTCGTCGAGCTGGGCTGGCTCGGCAGCGAAGACGGCCCGCTGGTCGTCATCTTGCACGGCATCGGCGGCTCTGCCGACTCGGCCTACATCCGGGGCCTGGGCGCGGTGCTGGCGGCGGCGGGCTGGCGGGTCTGCCTGTTCCACTTCCGGGGCGCCGGCCCCCGGGCCAACACGAGCCCGACCACCTACCACTCGGGCATGACGGCCGATCCCCGCGAGGTCTTCTCGGCCCTCGCCCTGCGCCACCCGGGGCGGCCCTGCTTCGCGGTGGGCTTCTCGATGGGCGGCAACGTGACCCTGCGCCTGCTCGGCGAAGACGGCGACGCGGCGCCCGTGGACGGGGCGATCGCGGTCTCGGTGCCCATGGAGCTGCGGCCCTGCGCCGACCGGCTCAACCGGGGGCTGTCGGTGGCCTACCAGCGGGTGCTGCTCCAGCGGCTGCGGCGGCGCATCCTCGAGCGGGAGGCCCTGCTGCGCGAGGTGGTCGACCTCGACGCCGCCCTGCGGGCCCGCTCCTTCTGGGAGTTCGACACCGTCTTCACGGCCCCCCTCCACGGCTTCGCCAGCGCCCTCGACTACTACGAGCGGGCCTCGAGCCGGCCCCTGCTCGGCGCCATCCGGCGGCCGACCCTCATCATCAACAGCGCCGACGACCCCTTCATGCGGCCCGAGATCCTGCCCGCTCCCGCCGAGCTGGCGCCGGAGGTCACCGCCGAGGTTGCCGACCGCGGCGGCCACGTGGGCTTTGTGGCCGGCGGGCCGGGGGGGCGGCCCGTCTACTGGCTCGAGCAGCGCATCCCGGCCTGGCTCCGAGACCGGCTGGCGCCCGCCTGGCGGGAGCGCATAGACGGCTGAGGGCTGAGGGCTGAGGGCCGGGGCGCTCAGGCCGGGGCCACCCGGTGGATGTAGATGACGCCCTCCTCGCCGGGCACCCCCATGCGCAGGGGAAAGCCGTAGTGGCCCGTCGCCCGGTGGACGTAGAGGCGGTCGGTGCCCCGGGCCCAGAAGCCGTGGTCGGGCACCGACGAGGTGGCGCTGACGGCCGTGAGGGTCTTGCCGAGGCTGAGCAGCCCCACCTGGCCGCCGTGGGTGTGGCCCGAGAGCACGAGCTGGCCGTCGCCCTCGGGGATGTGGCGGAAGGCGCCCGGGTCGTGGAGAAGCACGATGCGCAGGGCATCGTCGAGCTTGGGCACCCGGGCGAAGAGCTGGGCCAGGCGGGCGGCCCGGTCGCGCCAGCAGAAGTCGGCGCCGACGATCTGGACCGTGCCCGCCTCCGTCTCGACGGTGCAGTGCTCGTCGACCAGCAGCCGCACCCCCACCGCCTCCAGCTCGGCCCGCACCTTGGCCGGCGCCTCGTGGTCGTGGTTGCCGAAGCAGGCGAAGGTGCGGCCCTCGAGGGCCTTGAGGGGGGCCAGGGCCTCGGTGAGACAGCCGGGGCTGCCCTTGCTCTCCATCGTGAAGAAGTCGCCCGTGAGCAGCACGAGATCGGGCGCGGCGGCCACCGTGCGCTCGGCGACGGCGCGCAGCCGGGCCACCGACATGAAGGGGCCGAGGTGGGGATCCGAGATCTGGACGATGCGCAGGGGGCTGGCCTCGCGGCGGCTGCCGTGGCCGTGGCGCCCGAGGCCGGCGACGGGGCTGCCGTCGAGGCGGAGGTGGACGGTGGTCCAGGGGGTGCGCAGCGACTGCCACATGCCGCGCAGGGCGAGCAGGAAGGGCAGCCACCAGCCGTGGGGCGTGGCGCCGAAGGCCGCGGCGATGGCCCAGGGGAAGGCGAGCAGGGTCGCGGCCATGAACCAGTGGGCCGGCCAGCTCACCACCAGCCGCCAGGGCAGGGGGCGCATCGCCGGGCGCAGCAGGCTCAGGAAGTGGACGAAGACCGTGGCGTGGAAGGCGGCGGCCACCGGCCCGAGGCCCGCAGCGGACCAGGCCTCCCAGAGGCCGGCGGCGACGAGGCTGTGGATGCCGAGCAGCACCCCGAGGAAGCCGGCGAAGGCCCGGCCCCGGACGAGGCCGGCGGCGACGACGGAGACCAGCCAGAGCACGAGGGTGGCGACAGCGAAGGCAGACATGGGGGGCTCGGCGCGGAGGGAGCAGGCAGGGCCCCGGGCGGGGCGCAGGAGAGGACGGTCCGGGGCTCAGGCCGCCCGGCGGGGCCCCGCGGGGGCGAGGAGCGGGCCGAGGTGGTGGACGAGCTGGCGGCGCCACCAGACCCACTCGTGGCTCACGTCGTGGCCCCAGACGTCGAGGGCCGTGGGAATGCCCTGGGCGCGCAGCACGGCGGCCATCTCGACGGTCTCGGGCAGGCAGCGGCCCTCGTGGGCCCCCTGGCCGACGACCAGGGTCGCCCGCAGCTGGCGGACCCGCGCGAGGGCGGCGCCCGAGAGGCCGGGAACGTAGGCGAGGGGCTGGTTGTGCCAGGCCTGGGCGCCGAGGCCGGGGGGCAGCCCCTCGAGGAAGGGCCAGACCCGGAAGCGGGCGCTCAGGGTCAGCACCCGGGGGAAGCGGGCGGGGTTCTTGAGCGCGAGGTTGAGGGCCAGAAAGCCCCCGAAGCTGAGGCCGACGGCGACCAGCGGGATGTTCGGGGTGTGGCAGTCGCGGTCGATCCAGGGCAGCAGCTCGTCGCCGAGAAAGCGCTCGTAGGCGGCATGCCGGGCGAGCTTGACCGCCGGTGGGGCCGTGCCCAGCCAGCTCTGGCTGACGTTGCTCTCGACGCAGTAGAGCTTGATCCGGCCCTGGTCGATCCAGGGCTGGAGGGCCTGGATGGCGCCGCCGAGCTGCCACTCGTGGGCCATGCCCGAGGCGGAGGGCAGCACGAGCACGGGGGTGCCGTACCAGCCGTGGGCCCAGAGGTGGACGGGCCGGCCGAGGTGGGCGCTGGGCAGGCGGAGCAGGCGGGCGTGGCGCATGGGGGACCTCGCGGGGGGCGTGAGCCTACTTCTTGCGGCGGGGCGGTGGCACGTCGAGGGGCGCGAGCCGGGCCGCCGGGGGCCCGTCGCCGAGGGTGAGCCAGCCGATGCCCACGGGCAGGGAGAAGCGGCGGGGCCCCGCACTGCCGGGATTGACGACCAGCACGCCGTCTTCCTCTGTGATGGAGGGGCGGTGGCTGTGGCCGCAGACGACGACCGCGCCGGGGGCCGGCAGGGCGGGCAGCTGCTTGCGATCGTGCACCAGCACGATGGGCACGCCGGCCAGCACGAAGCGGCGGCACTCGGGCAGGGCGCACCAGCCCCGGTCGACGTTGCCCGCGATGGCCTCGACCGGGGCGAGGGCGCCCAGGGCGTCGAGCACGGCGGGGCTGCCGATGTCGCCGGCGTGGAGGATGGCGTCGGCACCGGCGAGGGCCGCGGCGGCCTCGGGGCGCAGCAGGCCGTGGGTGTCGGCGATCAGGCCGATGCGCATGGGTCGCCTCCCGGTGCGAGCGCGGGCAGGTGGGCGGCGAGGTAGCCGGCGAAGGCGGCGTGGACCTGGGCCCGGTCGAGGCCCCAGTCGGCGAGGGCGTAGACGTGGCGGCCGTGGCGGTGCTGGCGGCGGTGGGCCAGCTCGGCCGTGGCCCGGGCCCGGGCGGGCGGGTCGAAGGGCAGGCCCGCGTGGTCGCAGACCCGGGCGAGCACGGCCACGGGATCGGCCGTCAGTGCGCCATAGTCGACGTCGAGCACCCGCAGCTCGGGGCGGGCGGCCCGGTCGGCGAGGGCCCGGCGGGCGTGGGTCGACCAGAGGTGGAGGCTGGAGCGGCCCAGCCGGTGGGGGTCGGGGGCCCGGGAGAGCAGCCCGTGCATCGTCGCGTGCAGGGAGAGGTAGCTGGGCAGGCAGACGGCGGGGTCGCGGTGGGTCTGGACGAAGACGGCGCCCGGGAAGGCGTCGTGGAGGGCGGAAAGGGCGCCCATGTGGTTCGGCGTCTTGAGGACGAGGCGGCCCGGGCGGCCCGCGGCGACACGGCGCACCTGGTCGGCGAAGGCCGCACAGCCGGGGGCGGGGTCTTGGGCGAGCAGCCAGCGCAGGTAGCGGCTGCCGTCGGCGAAGCGCCACCACGAGGGGTTCCAGCCGCCGGCGGCGTCGAAGAGGGTGATGGCCTCCTCGGGGGCGTCGAGCTCGAAGGCGTGCTTGCGGTCGAGGGAGGGGTCGAGGCTGCGCATCGCCCGCAGGTCGAGGGCGAAGCGCAGCCGGCGCCGGTCGGGCCCCGCCGGTGGGAAGGGCTGCTGGGCCTGCCAGAGCGGGATGCCCCAGGTGGTCGGCAGGGCGCAGACGAGGCGGTGGAGGAAGGTGGTGCCCGAGCGGGGCAGCCCGACGATGAAGATCGGGGGCTGGGCCAGGGCGGGGGCGGGCCCGGCCCGGCGCGCGGCGGCGAAGCGCAGCTGGTTGGCGAGGCTGCGGCGCAGCATCTTCCGCAGCATGAGCCGGCCGATGAGGCCGAGCTGGCCCTCGTCTTCGATGCTTGCACAGGCCAGGGCGAGGCCCTCTTCCCGGGGCAGGGCCGCCGGGCGTCCGCCGCCCACGTCCCGGGCGGCGCCCCGCAGCAGTGCCGCCGGGTCGAGCCGGGGCAGGGGACCACCGGCCCGGGCCCAGAGCGCGCCGGCCCCGTCGACGAGGCCCCGGCCCAGGCGCAGCAGCCCGCCCACCGGCCGGGGCAGGGTGGCGGTGGCCAGCCGGGCGGCGGCGTCGGGGCGGGGCGCGGGGGGGGCCACGGCTCAGGGCGCCCCGGCGGGGGCGATGACCGGGGCGGGGGCGATGACCGGGGCGCAGCGGCGCGCGGCGTCGCCTCCCCGGTCGAGGCAGGCGGCGGCCCAGTCGCCGGCGCTGCCGACGAGCAGGGAGAGCACGGCCCCCGGGGCCACGGTCAGGGTGGTCGCGAGGCACTGGCCCGGGCGCCCGGCGAGGCGACAGGCCACGGTCTCGACCGGGGCGCTCTCGAGGCCGGCCTGGCGGAAGGGCGCGAGCTGGTCGTCGAGCAGGGCCCGGGCGGCGTCGGGGCCCGTCGCGTCGACGAGGGCGAGGGCCACCCCCCGGTCGACCAGGGCCAGCCCCGTGCCGTCGGGGGCGGGCTGGACGTGGGCGGGGGCGGGCAGGGCGACGCCGAGGCGCAGGGCCCAGGCGGCCACGAGGGCCTCGGCGCTCACCGGGCCACCAGCACGTCGGCGAAGGCCGCCGGGTCGCCGGCCTCGTGGCGGCGCAGCCGGGCGAAGTAGGCGCGGACGTGGTCCTGGGCCTCGGGGATGGACTGGCTGCGGAGCACGGGCATGCGCAGCAGCTCGCTGCCCCGGGGCACGCCGCGGGTGAAGTGGTTGGCCACCTTCTTGAAGCGGCCGAGGGCGCCCTGCTCGGAGGTGCACTTGTCGAGCTGGGCCTGGAGGAAGGCGAGCAGCACCCGCTCCTTCTCGTCGGCGGTCACCTGGGTGATGGGCCGGCCGGCGAGGTGGTCGGCGATCTGGCGCAGGCACCAGGGGTTGCGCATGGCCCCCCGGCCGACCATCACGCCGTCGCAGCCCGTGTCGCGGAACATGCGGACCGCGCTGGGAATGTCGACCACGTCGCCGTTCCCGATGACCGGCACCGACAGCCGGGCCTTGGTCTCGGCGATCTTGTCGACCGCCCGCTGGCCCCCGTAGAGGTCGGCCCGGGTGCGCCAGTGGATGGTGATGGCCTCGGCGCCCTCTTCCTGGCAGGCGTGGGCCAGGTCGGGGGCGTTGCGCTGGTCGTGGTCGAAGCCGCTGCGCATCTTGACCGTGAGCGGCACCGTGATGGCCGCCCGCACGGCGCGCACGATGGCCACCGCCAGGGCGGGCTCGGCCATCAGCGCGGAGCCGCCGCTGTTCTTGCAGACCTTCTTCGAGGGGCAGCCCATGTTGATGTCGACGATGGTGGCGCCCATGTCCTGGACCACCCGGGCGGCCTCGGCCATGGTGGCCGGGTCTTTGCCGTAGATCTGGATGCTGACGGGGCGCTCGTCCTCGTCGAAGGCACACATGGCCCAGTAGCGGTTGCGGCGGCCCTGCTGGCGCGAGACGAGGGCGCCGCTGGCGACGAACTCGGTGCAGGTGAGGCCGGCGCCGCCGATCTGGCGCACGAGGCGGCGGAAGCTGAGGTCGGTCACCCCCTCCATGGGGGCGAGCACCACATTGGGGAAGATGCGCTGGTCGCGCACCATGTAGCTGGTGGGCAGCCCCGTGGGGGAGGGGGCGGCCGGGTCGGGAGCGGGGGAGGACATGGCGCCGGCCTAACCCAGGGCCGGGGCGGCGCGACGGCGGGCACCAGAACGGCCCACGGCCGAGAACGACGCAACCGGGGCCGGTGTCGGGCATCCCGGGCCGCGGAGCCCCGGCCTCCGGCGGTGCAACTCCTACCCAATCAGTAGGGAATGTGCGCCGGCGGGCCCGCGCTGGGGTACACCCCACCGGACGCCGGGCGACCCCGGCGGGTGCCCCCGTCGCCGACGGGGCAGGAGCTTGCTGATGGATGCAGAGATTCGCTGGGAAGAGGCGGTGCGCTTCACCGCCACGACCGGCTCGGGCCACGCCCTGACCCTCGACGGCCCGCCGGCCTCGGGCGGCCAGAACGCGGGCCCCCGGCCCATGGAGATGGTGCTGCTCGGGCTGGGCGGCTGTGCCAGCTACGACGTGGTCACCATCCTCGAGAAGTCGCGCCAGGACGTGACGGGCTGCACGGCCCGGCTGTCGGCCGAGCGGGCCACCGAGGCCCCCAAGGTCTTCACCCGCATCGCCCTGCACTTCGTCGTGACCGGGCGCGGGCTCTCGCCGGCCAAGGTGGCCCGTGCGGTGGATCTCTCGGCCGAGAAGTACTGCTCCGCCTCGATCATGCTCCAGCGCGGTGGGGTCGAGATCGTCCACAGCCACGAGATCGTGGAACACGAAGAGGACAAGGCATGAGGGTCATCGACGACATCTCCGAGCTCATCGGGCGCACGCCGCTGCTGCGCCTCAACCGGCTCTTTCCCGACCTGCCGGCCACCGTCGTGGCCAAGCTCGAGCTCACCAACCCCATGTCGGTGAAGGACCGCCCCGTGCGCCACATCGTCGAGCGGGCCTTGGCCTCGGGCGAGATCGCCCCCGGCACGGAGCTGGTCGAGGCGAGCTCGGGCAACACGGCCATCGCCCTGGCCATGTTCGGGGCCTCCCGGGGCTTCCCCGTGCGCATCTTCATGAGCGAGCTGTGCAGCGTCGAGCGCTTCCAGATCCTCAACGCCTTCGGCGCCAAGGTGATGCTGACCCCCGGTGCCGAACACACGAAGGGCGCCCGGGCCCGGGCCATCGCCTGGTGTGAGGCCAGCGGCGGCCGCTCCTGGTTCATGAACCAACACAGCAACCCCGACAACGGCGCGGCCCACACGGCCACCACCGGCCCCGAGATCTGGGAACAGACCGGCGGCCAGCTCGACGCCATGGTCATCGGCCTGGGCACCTCGGGCACCTTCGAGGGGCTGTCGCGCTTCTTCAAGGAGACCGACCCCCGGGTGCAGATCGTCGGCTTCGAGCCGGCGGCCAGCCCGGTCTACGGCGGCGGCAAGATGGGCAAGCACAAGCTCGTGGGCATCGGCCCGGGCTTCGTGACCGACAACTTCCAGCGGGGCCGCGACCGCATCGACGAGCTGGTGGGGGTGCCCGACGACGCCGCCTTCGCCATGACCCGCCGCCTGGCCCGCACCGAGGGCATCCTCGCGGGGGTCACTTCGGGCGCGAGCCTCTGGGTTGCCGAGCAGCTCGGCCGCCGGCCAGAGTACGCGGGCAAGACCATCTGTTGCATCATCTGCGACAGCGGCGAGCGCTACCTGTCGGTGGACGGCCTGTTCCCCGCCGACGACGTCACCCGGGTCGACTGAGCGGTCGGTCCGGCGGGGCCCCCCGGCGCTCCCTCCCGCCGCTTCGGTTGTGGGCGGGCGGGAGCAGGGGGGAGTGGCCCGTCTTGGGTTGTGTGTGGGGGGACGCGCTCCGCCCGAAGCCGGCCCCCACCCTCGGCAACGGCCGACGCGGGGGAGGGACGGAGACGCCCCACAGCACGGCGAAGTCGGCGCTGGAGAGGCCGGGAGCGGCCGGCCCCCGCAGCGGGCTTGTTGCACGATTGGACGGGGCGGGGGCTCGCTTCGACCAACCCGGGCACTTAGCAGAGCCTGCGGTATGTTCTGCGGCGTGCTCTGAGGAGCCCACTCGATGTCTGCCCTCGTTGCGGCTGTGCGCCAGTCCGTCCAGGCCTGGCCCCTTCGTCGCGCCCAGCTCGGGCGGCGCTGGGTTGCGCACGCCGTGGCCTTCCAGCACGGGCGGCGGCTGCGCTCGGTGCTCCACGCCGACCGGCCCCGGCCCCAGATCACCGAGCTGTGGCTGGACGACCGGGGGGCCCTGGTCCACACGGCCTGCTGGTGCTGCCCGGACGCGGCCGAGGTGGCCGTGCCCTGCAGCCACGTCGACAGCCTGATGGTGCGCTTTCTCGAAGGATTCCCCAAGGTCGACGACAGCGACTTCGACCCTGCCGTGGGGGCGCCCCTGGCCGAGCTCGAGGCCCGCCTCGACCATGCCGGGGCCCGCGATCTGCTCCACGCCCCGGCGGCGAGCCTGCTCGCCCGCCACGACCTCCGGGTCTACGACGCGGGCGGCTCGGTGGCCGCCGTGCTCAGCCAGGACGACCCGGCCGTGGTCGAGCGCTGGCCGCCCGTGCTGGCCCACCGGGTCGCCGGTGCCCTGAGCGCCGAGCTCGCCGCCCGGGCCGCCGCCGCCGAGCCGGCCCCCTGGCGCGACGGCCCGCCCCCCGTCCCGGCCCTCGGCCCCGTGTGGCGGGCCCTCCAGTCCGAGCGCCGCCGCCGCCGCCGCCGCCCGGCCGCCCTGCTGCCCCCGGGCGCCCCGCCCCCGGGCACGCTCACCGTCTCGGAGCTGCCCGCGGGGCTCCCCTGGACGGCCCGGGGCCTCGTCTCGACCACCACCCGGGGCCCGGTCGACCTGCGGCTCGCCTGGGACGGCCGGCTGTCGCTCGAGACGGGCGACGGCCGGGTGCCGGTCGACCGCTGCCCCTATGCCCTCGGTCTCGTCGAGCGGGCCCTCGACATCGCCGCCGGCCAGCTCGGTGGGCCCCACAGCGCGGCCCTGGTCACGGCGCTGACCCGCCCGGCCTGGGGCCCGGCCCTCGACGCCCTCGACGCCGTGCTCCACCGCAGCGGCGTGCCCCCCGTGCCCGATGCCCCCACGGGGCCGGCCGAGGTCGATCCCGGGGGCCGCCAGCTCGGCTGGCAGCTGCTGCGGCTCGGTGCCGACGGCTGGTGGCTGCGGGCCGTCTGGACCCACCCCACCCGCCGGCCGGGCGCCCGGCGTGTCGAAGACCTCCACCAGCGCGACCTCCTCGACCGCGAGGGCCTCGTGCGGCTCCAAGACCGGGCCGTGCTCCGGGCCCTCGGCACCACCCCCGCGGCCGTGGGCAGTGGCCTGCCCGCTGTCTTCGCCGCCGCCGCCGGCCACCCCGAGGTCATCGACGCCCGCCGGCACCACATCCAGCTGCGGGTGAGCGACCTGGCCCTGCGCTGGTCCCCGGGACCCGCGGGCGGGCTGGTGCTGCGCCCGGTCGACAGCCAGACGGGCATCGGCTGGGCGCCGGCCGACTTCGACGCGCTGCTCAGTGGCCAGGGCGGCGGCGCCGTGGTGGTCGACGCCCAGCCCGGCGCGGCGACGGTCTACCCCCTCTCACCGGCGGCGGGGGCCCTGCTCGGCGCCCTGCGCGACCAGGGCTGGGCCTTTCCGGCGGGTGCCGAAGAAGACCTGCTGGCGAGGCTTCCCGCTGTGCGCAAGCTGGTCTCGGTGCTGCTCGACCCCGCCCTCCAGGGCCGGGCCTGCGCCCCCTCCGACCACCCCGTGATCCAGCTCCAGACCACCGGCGACGGTGCGCTGTCGCTGTCGGTGCGGCTGCGGCCCGTGCCCGGGGGCCCCACGGTGGTGCCCGGCGAGGGGGCCGTGCGGGTGGAGGGACTGGCCGACGGGGTGCGGGTCTATGCCGACCGCGACCTGGATCTCGAGCGGGACGCCATCCTCGCGGCCCTGGGCGACGACGCCGAGATCCTGGCCGAGGGCCCGGACGCCCGGCTGCCCCTCGACGACGACACCCTCGCCCTGGTCGACCGGCTCCAGGCCGCCGCCTCCGCCGGGCGGCTGCGCCTCGAGTGGACGGAGGCCCCCCTCCGGGTGAGCCGCCCCGCCGCGCTGCGGGACGTCCAGCTCACCGTGGGCGGCGGCCAGGACTGGCTCTCGATCGGGGGCCAGCTCGCCGTCGACGGGGTGACGGTCGACATCCACCGGGTGGTCGAGGCGCTGCGGGGCGGCCGCCGCTTCGTCCGGGCCGACGCCGAGCACGTGCTCCAGCTCTCGCCCGGGCTCGCGCGAAAGCTGGGCGCCTTCTCGGGCCGGATGTCGCGCGACAGCCGGGGCCGGGCCACCCACGCCCCCCTCTCCAGCGTCGCCCTCAAGGCCCTGGCCGACGGGGGGGCGGTGGTCGAGATGCCGCCCGAGCTGGTCGTCGAGGCCGAGCGCATCGAGGCCGCGCTGGCCGAGGCCCCGGCCCCGCCCCCGGGCCTCGTGGCCACCCTGCGCCCCTACCAGGCCGAGGGCCTCGCCTGGCTCCAGCGCATGGCCGCCTGGGCGCCCGGTGCCTGCCTCGCCGACGACATGGGCCTGGGCAAGACCCTCCAGGCCCTCGGGCTGCTGCTCCACCGCGCCCACCTCGGGCCCGCCCTCGTCGTCGCTCCCACCTCCCTCGCCGCCAACTGGGTGGCCGAGGCGGCCCGCTTCGCCCCGGGCCTCGACCTGCGCAGCTACCGGGGCCGCGGCCGCCGGCGCACGCTGCGGGACGCCGGCCCGGGGGTGGTCTACGTGACCAGCTACGACCTGATGAAGCGCGACGTCGACTTCCTCGACGATCTCTGCGCGCCGACGGTGGTCTTCGACGAGGCCCAGGCCCTCAAGAACCCCGCCACCATCGGCGCCCGCACGGCGGTGCGGCTGCGGGGCGACTTCTGCCTCGCCCTCAGCGGCACCCCCGTCGAGAACCGCAGCCGCGAGCTGTGGAGCCTCTTCCGGGTGCTCGTGCCGGGGCTGCTCGGCAGCCAGGCCGGCTTCCAGAAGGCCGTCGCGGGCCCCGCCGACAGCGGCGACCCGGGGGCCCAGGCGCGCCTCGCGGCCCTGGTGGGCCCCTTCATCCTCCGGCGCACCAAGGCCCAGGTCGCCAAGGACCTGCCGGCCCGCACCGAGCTCGTCCAGCGCATCGCCCTCTCGCGCAGCGAGCGCAGCCTCTACGACGCGGCCCGCGATGCCGCCCTCCAGATCCGCGCGACCGACCCGAGCAAGGCCCGCTTCGTCGTGCTCCAGGCCCTCACCCGGCTGCGCCAGCTCGCCTGTGATCCCCGGCTGGTCGACCCGGAGAGCACGGCGGTGTCGAGCAAGCTCGCGGCCCTGGCCGAGCTGGTCGAGGCCATCGTCGACCAGGGCGACAAGGTGCTGGTGTTCAGCCAGTTCACCCGCCTGCTCGACCGGGCGGGCGCGGTGCTGGGCGCCCACCGCCAGCTGCGCCTCGACGGCAGCACCCCCGCCCGGGTGCGCGCCGAGCGGGTCGACGCCTTCCAGGCCGGCGCGGCCGACGTCTTCCTCATCTCGCGCCAGGCCGGCGGGACGGGCCTCAACCTCACCGCCGCCACCTATGTCGTCCACCTCGACCCCTGGTGGAACCCCGCGGCCGAAGACCAGGCCACCGACCGGGCCCACCGCATCGGCCAGGACCGGCCGGTCACGGTCTATCGGCTGATTGCAGAGAACACCGTCGAAGAGGGCGTTCTCAAGATGCAAGAGGCCAAGCGCGAGCTGGTCTCCCAGCTCATGACCGGCGCCAAGGTGCACGGGGCCCCCTCGGTCGAGGAGCTGCTGGCCCTCGTGGCGGGCGACTCGCCCTGAAGCCACGGCCCGGCTGGCATCCCGCCGCCGATTTGTCGTGCGCCGCCAGGGGCCGCGGCTATGCTCAGCGCGCCGCCGCATGCCCCGCCCACGGGTGCCCCTGCCGGCCGGCCCCTGGATGTGCCCCCTGCGCACCCCTCGCCTGAGCTGTGTGGTCCTCGGGGCCGTGGCCTGCCACGGCAGCATGCCCCCCGGGATCACCGTGCCCGCCGGCACCCACACCGTCGGTGCCCCCGCCACCGAGAGCTGCCGCCGGGCCCCGCCCGATCGGCGCCAGGTCGTGCTCCCGCATGCCCTCTGGGTCGATGTGCACGAGGTGAGCCGCCGGGAGTGGCGCCGCGACGGGGGCACGGCACCGGGGGCCGAGGGCCTGGGCTGGGCGCCGGCCGACGCCCTGCTGCCCTGCCCCCAGTGCCCGGTCAGCGGCATCACCCACGCCGAGGCCACGGCCCACTGCGCCCGGCGCGCGGTCCGGGCGGGGCTGCCCGCCTGTGACGACTGCGCCCTGGTGGACGGTGCGCTGGTCTGCACCCCCCGCCACGCGGATCCCCGCGACTGCCGCGGCTTCCGGCTGCCCACCGAAGACGAGTGGGAGGTCGCGGCCCGGGCGGGCACCACCACGGCGGTCTGGGCCGGGCCCGTGACGGCCTGCATGACCGACGAGCCCGTGCTGCGCGGGGTGGCCTGGACGAAGACCACCAGCGGCGGCCGCCCCCACCCGGTGGGCCGGCTGCGGGCCAACCCCTGGGGCCTGCACGACACGGCGGGCAACGTGGCCGAGTGGACGGCGGGCCCGCCCGATGCCGCGGGCCAGGTCGCCGTGCGGGGGGGCTCCTGGTACCACAACGCCGAGCACGCCCGGTCGGCCGGGGCGCTCGCTGTGCCGGCCGACCAGCGGCTGTCGTGGGTGGGGCTGCGCTGCGTCCGGAGCCTGCCGTGAGGGCCGCGGGGCGGCGGTGGGCCGGGGCGCTGGCGGCGCTCGCGCTGGCCGTGCTCGCGCTGGCGGCGGGGGATCCGGCAGCAGCTGGAGCGCCGGCGGAAGCCGGGGATCCAGGGCCCCGGGTGGTCCGGGTGGCGGCGGTGCACGACACCGGGGCCCTCGGGTCGCCGGAGGGGCCCTGTGCGGTGGCCGATCGGGCCTGCCGCCTCGAGGTCCTGGTGCGGGCGGCCCACGCCGAAGGCGCCGCCGTGGTGGTCACCCCCGAGTACGCCCTCGAGCTCGAGACCCCCGTCGAGGTCGGCGGCGACGAGCCCGTGCTGCGCCGCTTCCGGGGCCTCGCCGACGAGCTCGACATCGTGCTCGTGCTCGCCCTCCAGACCCAGGGGCGGGCCCTGCCGCGCAACTCCCAGGTCGCCCTGGGCCCCGACGGCCGCATCCTCGCCGTCCACCACAAGATCGAGCTCTTCGACGGCGAGCGGGCCACGATGGAGGCGGGCACCGACGTGGTCGCCTTCGACACCCCGCACGGCCGCATGGGGCTGCTGGTCTGTGCCGATCTCTACGCGGCCCCGGCGCTCCACGCGCGGCTCACGGGCATGCTCGGCGCCGAGCTGGTGCTGGTCTCGGCCTGGTGGACGGTGGAGGGCGCGCTGGCCTGGCCGGCGGCCTTCGCCCACGACTGGCAGCGGCCGGTGGTCTTTGCGAATGGAAGCGCCGAGGATGCTCGCGGTTCGGGCATCTTCGACAAGACCGGCGCGCCGCTGGCCACCTCCCGCAGCCCGGTGGCGGGGGTGGTGGTGGCCGACGTGGCGCTGTAGAGAGGGGGCCCGGGAGGCCGCCATGCCTGCGCTCATCGACACCCTGCCGCTCGGGCGGCTGCGCGCGCACCTGGGGCGCTGGCTCTGGCTGGGGGCCGGCCTCGGGCTCGCGGCCCTGCGGGCGCCGGCGGGGCTGGACGCGGCGGCGGCGGCCTTCGTGCTCGGCGCCCTCGGTGGCTACGGCCTGGGCGCCCTCGTCGTGGCCACCCTGCGCTGCCCCGGCTGCGGCCACCGGCTGCTGTGGTCCCGCTTCGACGACGACACCGGACTCGTGGCCGATCCTCTCGACGACCGGGCCTGCCCCCGCTGCGGCGCCCGGGGCTAAGCGCCGGGGCCGGGCCGGTCGTCCGCCTCGACCAGCGCGCCGCCCCAGGCGGGGCTCGAGCGGGTGCTGATCTGGCGGAGAAAGGCCTCGAGGGGCCCCTGGTGCCACCGGGCCCGCCACCACAGCGAGCCGCCGACCCCGGCCGCGAAGAAGGCGACGCCCCAGGCCAGCACCGCCTCGAGGGGGGCGCCGAGCAGCCAGCCGTACTCGAGCGGGATGAGGATGGCGACCTCGTGGGCGAAGTAGAGGGTGAGGGCGAGCTGGCCCGTGGCCGTGAGCGCGACGGTCCAGGGGTGGTTGGGCCGGTCGACCGTGAGCTCGACGCAGAGCGCCACGGCCGCGACGGCGGCGCCGAGGGCCGAGAGCACGAAGAGCGGGCCCGGCGGGCGGGGCCAGGTGGTGAGCCACTGCAGCGTCGTGGGCGACAGGTCGGGGGCGGCGTCGAGCGCGAGCACCCCGGCGAGCAGCCAGGCCGCCAGCTCGGCCCCGAGCCACAGGACCGTGCCGCCCAGCAGCAGCCGCCGCCGCAGCCGCGGGGGGCGCAGATCGTGCCGACCGAGGGCCATGCCGGCGATGAGGAACACCAGCCAGGGCAGGGCCGGGTAGTTGCCGGCGAAGCACAGGGCGTTGATCATGCCGACCGGGGTGAGGAACACGGGCTCGGCGGGCTCGGGGAAGAGCAGCTGGAGGGGGATGGTGCCCAGGGCCACGGCGAGGCCCACCCGGCCGAGCTGGGCCTGGGTGGCCGACAGCAGCCCAGCGGCGACCACGAGGTAGAGGCCGTAGACGTGGAGAATGTCCCAGTCCCAGAGGTGGACGTTGAGCAGCCCCACCACCCAGAGCACGAGGGCCCGGCGGGCGAGGGCCTTGCGCTCGGCGGGCATGCGGGCGGGCTCGGCCCGGGCCCGGCGGGTGCGCAGCGAGACGCCGATGCCGGCCAACAGCACGAAGAGGGCGGCGGCCTTGCCCTCGAGCTGGTTGACGAGGGTGGTCGTCAGGTCGAAGAAGGGGGTGTAGCCCTCGGTGCGGCCGCGAAAGTTGACGAGCACCATGCCCAGCACGGCGAAGGCCCGGGCCACGTCGTAGCCGGCGGTGCGGCCGGTCGCGACGGGGGCGGCCGGCCCGGCCACCGCCGGTGGGGGACCGGAGGGCGCGGGGGGGCCGGCGGGGGGGGCGGCGTCGGAAGACAGGGCGGGCTCCGGCGTGGGCGGGGACGGGTCGGGGGGAGGATTTCCGGTGGCGGCCGGCGGAGAGCCGCGGGGGGCCTGGGCTTCTGGTCGCCGGAGCCGCCGGGGGCGGGGGACAGGGCCCCGCAGGTGGAGTAGGCTGGGCGGCCATGCTCTCCCGCCTGCTGGTCCCCGTGTTCCTGCTGCTGCCCGGCTGTGGTGGGGAGCCCCTGCCGCTGCCGACGGCCGAAGAGGTGACCACCCTCGACCGGGCGGCCGAGCCGCCGCTCTACCAGCTGCTCTACGACGTGCCCGTGCTGCCCGAGAGCCAGCCCGTCCAGCAGCGGCTGCGGCTGCTCGTCTGGCTGCGCCACATGGAGCTGCGCCCGGCCCAGCTCGCCCAGCTCGACGCCCTGCGCCGCGAGGTGGCCCAGCGGCGCGAGACCGTGGCCGCGCGCGAGCGCGAGCTGGCCGCCGAGTGGGAGACCCAGGAGTCGGCGGTCTACGGTGCCCTCTGGGAGAAGCTCTCGGCGGGGGTGCCCGTGGACGCCCCCGAGGTGGGCGCCCTGGTCGACGAGCTGCGCGAGCTGCGTGCGGGCGGGGCCCGGGAGCGCGCGCTCGTGACCCTGCGCCTCGACGCCGCCCGGGCCGCCCTCGACGCCCAGGGCCCCTTCCTGCGCACCCTCAGCCCCCGCCAGGAGCAGCTGCTCAACGACGCGGTCTTCTTCTTGCGCCACCGCCTCGATCCGGTCGCCAACCCCGGCGACTTCAAGGCCCTCGTGGGCACCACCTACGAGCCCGGCCAGTACGCCGTGCTCACCCGCGGCCTGCGCACCGAGCTCTCGGCGCCCCTCGACATCGGCGGGCTGTGGACCGACGGCGCCGAGGGCCGGGGCCACGCCCTGCACGACGCCCGCCGCGAGGTGCTGCTGATGCTCGCCCTGCTCGAGCCCGGCCTCGACGAGGCCATCACCGCCGCCCGGGCCCTCGCCGCCGCCGATGCCCCCGCCACCACGGCGCCCGCCCCCGGCCCCGGCACCCCCACCCCGCCCCCGCCCGCGCCGCCGGGCGCCCCCTGAGCGCCCGCGGATGCCGGCCCCGCCGTCCGTCCCCGTGGCCACCGAGCGGCTCCTCGCGCTGCTGCTGGGGCGCCGCATCACCGTGCTCACGGGCGCCGGGCTGAGCACCGACTCGGGCATCCCCGACTACCGGGGCCCCCAGACCCGCCACATCCCGCGCAACCCCATCCAGTACCGCCAGTTCGTGGGCGATGCCCAGATGCGGCGCCGCTACTGGGCCCGCAGCCTCCGGGGCTGGCCGGCCATCGCCGCCGCCCAGCCGAACCGGGGCCACGAGGTGCTGGCCGAGCTCGAGACCCGGGGCCGCATCACGGGCATCATCACCCAGAACGTCGACCAGCTCCACCACAAGGCCGGCAGCCACCGGGTGGTCGAGCTCCACGGCAGCCTCGACCGGGTCGTCTGCCTCGGCTGCGGGCGCCGCAGTGCCCGGGCCGCCCTCCAAGAGGCCCTGCTCGCCGCCAACCCCGGCCTCGACCTCGCCCCCTCGGGCGCGGTGGCCCCCGGCGAGATCGCCCCCGACGGCGACGCCGTGCTCGAGCCGGGCCGGGGCTTCCGGGTGGTCGGCTGCGCCCGCTGCGGCGGGGTGCTCAAGCCCGACGTGGTCTTCTTCGGCGAGAACACCGCCAAGGACGTCGTCGCCGCGGCCTGGGAGCTCTTCGCCGAGGGCGAGGTGCTGCTCGTGCTGGGCAGCTCGCTGACGGTCTTCTCGGGCTACCGCTTCGTGCACCGGGCCGCCCGGGAGGGGCTGCCCGTCGGCATCGTGGCCCTCGGCCCCACCCGGGGCGACGGGGACGCGACCGTGAAGCTGGACGCGCCCCTCGGGGCCGTGCTCGCCGCCCTCGAGGCCGGCCTCTGAGGCGGCTCAGCCGCGCCGGGCGAGCAGCAGCTTGACCCCGTGCTCGGGCCCGAGGGCGACGCTGGCCCGCTGGCCCGGCGTGTGGCCCGGGGCGCGGCGGAGGGTGTGGTGGCGCAGCAGCTGGCCCAGCACCACGGCCATCTCGGCCTCGGCAAAGCGGTCGCCGATGCACTTGCGGGCCCCCGACGAGAAGGGCAGCCAGGCCCCCGGCGGCCGGGCCTTGGCCACGGCCTCGTCGAGGAAGCGGTCGGGGCTGAAGCGCAGGGGATCGGGCCACCACGCCGGGTCGCGCTGGATGAGCCAGGGCGAGAAGAAGCAGACCGTGCCGGCGGGGACGTGGAACCCATCCAAGACGTCGTCGTTGACGGCCTTTCGGGCCATGAGCCAGATGGGCGGGTAGAGCCGCAGGATCTCGCGCACGGTGGCCCGCAGCACGGGCAGCCGGGCCAGGGTGTCGAGGTCGATGGGGCCCTCGGGGCTCTCGGCGGCCAGCTCGGCGGCGATGCGGTCGACCACCGCCGGGTTGTCGGCCAGGAGCCAGAGCCCCCAGGCCAGCCCGTTGGCCGTGGTCTCGTGGCCCGCGAGCAGGGTGGTGACCACCTCGTCGCGCAGCTCGCGGTCGTCGAGGGCCGTGCCGGTCTCGTCGTCGACGAGGCCCATGAGCATGCCGAGCAGATCGGCCTCCTGCTCGGGGTCGCGGCGCCGCTGCTCGATGATGCCCTGGACGACGCGGTCGAGCTTGTCGATGGCCGCCGTCATGCGCCGGGCGCCGGGGGTGGGCAGCCAGCTCACCGCGGGGATGGCGCTGAGCAGCTGGTCGTTGAAGGCCCCGAGCGCGGCCCGCACCGCCGTCGCCACGCTGTCGGACGCGGCGGTGAGGTCGACGTGGAACAGGGTGAGGCCGGCGATGCGCAGGGTCAGCCGGGTCATCTCGCTGTGGAGCTCCCGGGGGCTTGCGAGGGCGCCGGGCGCCGCGAGGGTGTCGACCCAGGCGGCGGTCTCGTCGTTCATGGTCTGGACGAAGCCCGCGAGGCAGCGGCGGTGGAAGGCCGGGTTCGCGATGCGCCGCTTGCGCTTCCAGTCGGCGCCCTCGGCGGTCACGAGGCCCTGGCCCAGCAGCCGGCGCAGCACGGTGTAGCCCGGCGTGTCTTTGACGTAGTTGCGGGCGTTCTCGACGAGGATGCGCTGGGCGGCGGCCGGGGTGTTGATCGACAGCACCGAGAAGACCATGCGCAGGTGCACGGCCGGCCCGTGGCGCCGGTGGGCCTCGGTGAAGAGGCCCACCGGGTCGCGCAGGAAGCCGGGCATGTGGCCCAGGGGGTGCCAGGTGCGCCAGTGGGGGGCAGGGCGGCCCGCCGGGGGAAGGTCGGACGGGGACACGGCGCCTCCGGGCACGAGCAGGGGGGGCGGGCCAGCGTAGTCCACGGAGGGCCCGCCGTCCGGCAGCGGCGGGGCCGCGGGGACTCAGGGGCTGCGGGAGGTCACACAGAGCGCCGAGCCGTTGCCGCAGACGACCGTGCCCGTGCCGCTGTCGATGTCGGCGGCCGTGCTGCCCGCGCGCCAGTAGAAGTCGTTGGGGGTGTTGGCGTCGGCGCCGGTGCCCGTGTCCCAGGAGGTGCTCAGGGTGAGCATGGCCGCCGCGACGGCCCCGCCGCTGCTCGCGCTGTTGCGGTGCAGGGTGACCGCGTCGAGGGTGAGCGCGCCGCCGTGGTTGATGCCGCCGCCGTAGAGGGTGGCCGAGTTGTCCGTGAAGGTGTCGCCCGTCGAGCTGAAGGTCGCGCCCGAGACCACCGTGACGCCGCCGCCGACCACCCCGGAGCTGTTCTGGTCGAAGGTGTTGCCGCTGCTGTGGACCGTGCCGTCGACGCTCAGCGCGCCGCCCGAGCCCGTGGCGCTGTTCCCGATGAACTGGCTCGACGAGATCTGGACGGTGTGGGAGTCGGAGTCGACGTGGACGGCGCCGCCGTTGTTGGCGGGGGTGCCGCCCGAGAGGTTCTGGTTGTTCTCGAAGAGGGTGTGGGTGATCTCGCTCGTGCCCGCGCCGCGGCTGAGGAGGAGCACGGCCCCGCCGGTGGCGTCGCGCAGCTCGCAGCTGTCGAGGGTCACGGTGCTGTCGCCCATGGCCACGAGGTGGTACTCGACCTGGCTGGAGACCGGGCCGCCGGCGAAGACGACGCCGGTGAAGGCGGCGGTGGTGGCGCCGCTGCTCGTGTCGAGGCGCACCGTGCTGCCGCTGCTCTCGGCGCTGAGGGTGCCGCCGGAGAGGGTGAGGCTGGCGTCGGTGGCGAGGATGCCGACCTGGCTGCCGTGGATGTCGCTGCCTTCGGTCCAGAGGGTCGAGCCGCTGGCCACGCTGACGGCCGTGCGGCCCTCCACCTGGGTCTGGTCGAGGGTGGCAGAGGCGGGGCCGCCCGCGGGGGTGGCGACGGTGAGGGCGAGGTCGCCGCCGAGCTCGCTCTGGGTGGCGAGCAGGGTGGTGAAGCCCGAGACGCCCTCGCTGGCGCCGGTGATCACGACCTCGGTGAGCTGCACATCCTCGATCCGGGCGATGCCCGTGAAGCTGGTCGAGACGGTCGTGCCCGTGGCCGTGAGGTGGCGGGGGCGCTCGGGCTCGCCCGGGACGGCGTAGCCGACGATGCCGTTGCTGCCGGTGACCGTGCCGCCGCTGAGGGTGGCCTCGGCGCCGGGCAGCAGGGCCAGCTCGCCGTCGATGTCGACGTCGCTGAGGCTGAGTGCGCCGTCGACGTCGGCCTCGACCATGCCCACGAGCACGAGGTCCCGGGCCACAGCGCTGCCGGCCACCGACAGGGGGACGCCGTCTTCGATGGTGGGCAGGCTGCCGTCGATGCTGTGGCCCACGAGCTCGACCGAGAGGCCCGCGGGCACGGTGAGCTCGGCGGCAAAGGTGGCGCCGCCGCCGAGGTGCAGCACGCCGTCGGCGGGGGCCGTCCAGCTGCCCTGGAGCGCGGCGGTCACGTCGGTCGTGCCCGCGGCGTCGACCCAGGTGGCCCGGCCCGCCTCGGTGGTCTCGGGGTCGCAGTCGTTGTCGATGCCGTCGACCAGCTCCTCGGCGCCCGGGTGCACCGCGGGATCTGCGTCGTCACAGTCCACGTCGCTGGCCGCGCCGTCGCCGTCCGCGTCCACGGCCTCGGTGCCGTCGTCGCCGCCGTCGGTGCCGTCGTCGGTGCCGTCGGTGCCGTCGGTGCCGTCAGCGCCGTCGGTGCCGTCGGTGCCTTCGGTGCCCGTGCCGCCGTCGCCGTCGTCGGAGGTGTCGGTGTTGTCGGCCTTTTCGTCGCCGCAGGCCGCGAAGCCGAGCCCGAGGGCCAGCAGGAGCAGGGAGGAGGAGAGGGGGGCGCGCATGGACCCGCGGGGGGTGAGAGGAGGGCCCGGGCTACCCGCTGGCGGGCCGGACCGGATCTCTCCCCCGTCTCACACCCGCCCGAGAGCGGCCCCGCAGCGGTCAGACTGGCGGGTCGGCGCGCCCGGGCCTCCCCCCCGTGCTCAGGGGCGGGCCGCGGCCCCGGTGCTTCGGGCGCCCGCCATGGCCGCGACCCCCGTGCCGGCGCCGTCCAGCTCGTGGCCCACCCGCACCACCAGCCCCGGCACCGCCTGGGCGAGCGCCTGGAGCATGCCGAGCGAGCGGCGGTTCTCGTCGCCGTCGGCGGTGTAGCTGCCCGGGGGCACGCCGTGCTCCCAGCCCCAGCGGGTGTGGCAGGTGTCGCCGGTGAAGAGCACGGGGCCGCCGGTGGTGCGGGCGAGCACCGAGATGCTGCCGGGGGTGTGGCCGGGGGTCGACAGGGCGAAGAGGCTGCCGTCGCCGAGCAGATCCCAGGCCTGGCCCACGGGCCCGAGCGAGAGGCTCTCGGCGGGGTCGAGGCTGTGGAGCGCCGTGCGGTCGTCGAAGACCTGGCCGAGGGTGCGCCGGATGAGGGCGGTCTGGAGGCTGCGGGCCGCCAGCTCGCCCGGGCCGGTGATCACGGGCACGCCCGGGTCGAGGTCGGGCAGCCCGAGCACGTGGTCGAGGTGGGCGTGGGTCAGCAGCACGCCGGCGGGCACGGTGTCGCCGAGCATCTCGCCGAGGGAGGCCACGGGCTCCATGCTGTCGGTGAAGTGGTGGACGAGGCCGCGCACAGGGCCCGCCTCGCCGGCGGCGAGGCCCCGGTCGATGCCCGAGTCGATGACCCAGGTGCCGGCCGTCGGGTGGGTGAGGATGTGGACGGGGAGCACGATGGGCACGTCGCCCTCGGGCAGTCCCGCCGCCGCGGGATCCGTGGTGTCGACGAGACCCGTGAGCGGCACGGCCCAGCGGGCGCCCACCCGGCTGTCGAGCACGAGGGGGCCCGGGCTCGCGACGAAGGCGGCCCAGTCGGCGGGCACGGCGCCGGCGGCGGGCAGCACCGGGGGCGGGGTCGGCCGGCGGGTGGGGGCGCAGGCAGCGAGCGCCAGGGCGAGGGGCAGGACGGCGGTGCGGGCGCGGACGGGGCGGCGGGGACGCGACATGGGGGACTCCTTGGTGCCCCCCCAACCTGACGGGTCGAAGATTCGTTGGAAATGCCCGATTTCTGGTAGTATCCATCCGCAATTCGATGCATTGCGGGACGGCCGGTCCCCAGGAGGCCGCAGTGGCGCTGGCATGGGACGATCTGCGGCTCTTTCTCGCGGCCTGGGAGGCGGGCACCCTCTCGGGCGCGGCCGCCGAGCTGGGGCTGGCCCAGGCCACGCTCTCCCGGCGGGTGGCCCTCTTCGAAGACCAGCTGGGCCATGTGCTCTTCGAGCGCACCCGCCGGGGACTGGTGCCCACGCCGGCCGCCCGGGCCCTCCACCCCCACGCCCTCGTGATGGCGGCGACGGCCCGGGAGGCG
Source organism: Myxococcota bacterium (assembly GCA_964226865.1). GTDB lineage: Bacteria > Myxococcota_A > UBA796 > UBA796 > UBA2385 > CAXQUZ01. The sequence continues at coordinate 24,598 of CAXQUZ010000079.1, forward strand.
GCGGCGGCGGTCCAGGGCCTCTCGGAGGCGCCCGCCGGAGAGGTGCGCATCGCCGTGCCCCCCGGTGCGGCCGTCGACGTGCTCCACGACCTCGTGCCCCGGGTCGCCGCCGTCGCCCCGGCCGTGCGCCTCTGCATCCTCGCCGACAACCGCATGCGCGATCTCGTCCGCCACGAGGCCGACATCGCCCTGCGCAGCTGGCCGCCCGAGACGGGCGAGCTGGTGGTGCGCCGGCTGCCGGCCTTCGCGATGGGGGTCTTCGCCAGCCCCGCCCTGGCCGCTCGGCTCGGGCCCCGCCCGGCGGTCGCCGAGCTCCCCTTCGTCCAGTGGAGCGACGAGCTGGCCCACATCCCCCAGGCCCGGGCCGTCGAGGGCTGGCTGGGGGGGCGGCCCGCGGCGCTCCGGGCCAACAGCTTCCACGTGCTGCGCGAGGCGGCCCGGCTGGGGCTGGGCTGCATGCTGATGCCGCGCTTCCAGGGCGAGCGGGCGGGGCTGGTGGGCATCGACCTGCCGATGCCGCCGGGCCTCGCCGCGGGGGCGCCGGTCTACCTGGTCATGCCCCGGGCGCTGCGGCGGCTGCCCCGGGTGCGGGTGGTGGCCGACGCGGTGGTCGAGATGCTCACGGCGGCTGCGGCGGTCTGTGACGACGGGCCCCGCGCCCCGGGCGCCCCGCCGGGCTGTGGCGCCGACGGGGCTCAGCGGGCCTCGAGCTCGAGCAGCCCCAGGTAGGCGTAGGGGCCCTCTTCCGGGGCCAGGTCGAGGTCGAGGTGGCCGCTGGGGGTGGGCTGGACGTCCTCGAAGACAATGATCTGGTCGGTGTTCCCGTCGTCTGGGCCCGTGCCGGGGCCCGAGGTCTGGACGGTGGCCGTGGCCGTGGCGGCGCCCGTGAGGGTGGCGCGGGTGACCCGGCGCTCGGCCGTCGCCCGGGTGGCGAAGAGGCGCAGGGTGTAGCGGCGCGTGGGGTCGAGGCCCCGCAGCTGGAGGCCGCCGGTCTGGTCCTCGGCCACGGCATAGAAGAAGTCTTCGGTGGCCGTGCCGACCGCGAGCGCGCCCAGCGCCGCCGTGTCGGGCCAGAGCAGCCCCCCGTGGGCCCGGCCGTTGTTGAAGAAGCCCCCCGTGACCACCAGCGAGACCGGGGTGGGCGCGCCCGTGGTCGTGACCAGGTCGGCGAGGCGCTCGCCCGGGTAGATCTCGGCGCCGCCGGCGAGGGCGTGCCAGTTGTTCCAGTGGTTGCCGAGGTGGTCGGGGCTCGCGGAGGGCTCGCCGTTGGTGGTGTCGCTGGCGCCCAGGTCGACGCGCAGGCGGGTGCCCGGGTCGGGCGACCAGGCCGCGGCGGGGGGCACCGGGGCCGTCGGCGCGACCATGCGGTCGAGAACCTCGCTGATGACGCCGTCCCAGAGGGCGTAGCCGGCCGCGCTGAGGTGGAGGCCGTCGTCGACGAAGAGCGCGGCATCGGGGGGGCTGCCCGTGGCGAGGAAGGCGGCGGGCACGTCGGCGAAGCCGAAGGCGGGGTCGCCGGCGGCGAGCTCTCGGGCCGTGGCGTCGACCGCGGCGTTGGCCTCTTGGAGGTGCCACCGGGCGGGGGTGGGGGTGATGCCCACGAAGATCACGGGCAGCGCGGGGCCGTGGCGCGCCCGCAGCCGCTGGTGCAGGCAGCGCAGCCGCGTGCTGACGGTGGCGGCATCGACCCCAGCGGCGAGGTCGTTGGTGCCCGCGAAGACGACGACCCCGCCGGGATCGTGGACCGAGATGAGGGCCTCGGCCTCGAGGGCCAGCTCGCCCAGCTGGGCGCCGCCGAAGCCGCGCTGGATGACGGCGTGCTCGGGGTGGCCCACGGCGAGGGACTCCCAGCGCCGCACGCTCGAGCTGCCGGCGACGACGAGGCCGCCGGCGGGCCAGGGGGCGGCGGCGTCCTGGGCGGCCCAGGTGTCGGTGACCGCGCCGAAGACCGGCACGAAGGCGTCGACCTCGGCGCAGTGATCGACGGTGCCGGTGTCGCTGCCCGCGTCGTCCCCGTCGTCGCTGGTGCCGCCGCCGCCGCCCGTGCCGCCGTCGCCGCCCGTGCCGCCGTCGCCGCTGGTGTCGCCGCCCGTGCTGCTGCCGGTCGCGGCGCCCCCGGTGGTGGCCGGGGCGCTGTCGCCGCCGGCCCGGGTCGTGGCGCTCTTGTCGGCCGTGCCGCAGGCCACGAGCAGCCCCAGCCCCAGCGGGATCCCGCGCCCGGGGGCGTGGCGGCGCGGGCTCACAGGACGGCGTCCAGGGCCTCGGGGGGCCGGGCGATGACCGCGCCCCGGGGGCCGACGACGACGGGCCGCTGGATGAGCCGCGGGTGGGCGGCCATGGCATCGAGAATGGCCTCTTCGTCGGTGCTCCCGCGGATGCCCAGCTCGGCGGCCAGGGCCTCCTTGGCCCGCAGCAGCCCCGAGGGCGGCAGCCCGAGCTGGTCGAGCAGCGCGGCGATGGCGGCCCGGTCGGGCGGGGTCTTCCGGTCGAGGAAGACCGTGGGGGCGGCGCCCGCGGCCTCGAGGCGGGCCAGGGCCTTGCGCGAGCTGCTGCAGCGGGGGTTGTGCCAGATGGTGGGCGCCATGGGGGCTCCGGGGCGAGGGGAGGGGGGCCTATCCCGGGCCCGGGTCGGGAGGCACGGCGGGGAGGGGCACGGCCCAGGCCTGGAAGGCGCGGGCCGTGTGGGTGGGCGGACCGAGCAGAGACGAGCCCCGGTTGGCGAGCCGCGAGCTCTGGGCCGGCCGCAGGTGGCCCACGTAGAGCACGACCCAGCCGAAGCCCCGGTCTTGGAGGCTGCGCAGGGCCAGGGCGGCCCGCTGGGCCTCGGTCTCGGCCCCCCGGGGGCGCCCCTGGGACCAGGTCAGGAAGGGGTCGACCGGCGGGGGGCCGGCGCCGTCGAGGTAGACCTGGAGCGAGTGGTGGCGGATGGGCCGGCCGTGGACGAGCTGGGCGAGCTGGGTGTCGATGCTGCGGCCGCCCGGTGAGCTGGCGGGCAGGTCGTAGACCGCGCCGGGGTGGGCGCTCTCGGCGATGCGCTCCATGCCCGGCCAGTCCGGCAGCCGGTAGCCGGGCCGGGGCAGCAGCCCGCGCACCTCGAAGAGGGCGGCCCCCACGAGGCCGACGGCGACGGCGATCCCGGCGCTGCGGCGCCAGGCCCCGGCCCGGGCCACCGCGAGGCCCACGGCGGCGCTGGCGGCGAGGCTCCAGGGCACGGTCAGCCGCACGGGGGTCTGGTAGCGGGAGAAGACCGGCAGGGCGTGGAGCCAGGTGAAGGGGGCCCAGGCCTGGGGGGTGCCGGTGGGGAGGGCCGAGAGGTGGGGCTCGGGGCCGAGGGCCGCCCGCCCGGTCAGGGCGAGGAGGCCGGCAAAGAGGGCCTTCTCGCGCCGCCGCAGCCCGGGCGCCCAGGGCAGCCCCAGCACCGCCAGCAGGGGCACCACCGCCGGCAGCGCGCCGCCCCAGCCCCGGGGCCCGAGGGGCACCAGCGCGTTGCGGGCGGCCCGCAGGGCCCAGTCGGCGGCGAAGCGGCCCGGCGGGGCGGCGAGGCTGCGCTGCACGAAGGGCAGGGCCGCCGGCAGGGCCAGGAGCACGGCGCCGGCGCCCCCCGCGGCGACCCGCAGGCGCGCCGCCCGGTCGGGGGCCGCCAGGAAGAGGGTCGCGCCCAGAAGCGCGATGAACAGGCCATACTCCCAAGCCACGGCCAGCGACAGGGCGCCGGTGGCGGCGAGGGCCAGGGGCGCCCGCCAGCCGGGGCCCCGGAGGCTGTGGAGGCCCGCGGCGAGGAAGAGGGCGAGCACGCCGACCCCGACCTGCTCGCCCCGGCCGCTGTGGAGGTGCTGCAGGGTGGCGGGGTCGAGCTGGAGCACGAGGCCCGCCGCCGCCGCCGCGGGCCAGGGGGCGCCGAGGGCCCGGGCCAGCAGGGCCCCGCCCACCCCGGCGAGGCCCAGGTAGGCGGCCATGGCGAGGTTCCAGGCCCCCACCAGGCCGAGGGCCGGCGCCGCGAGGCTGGCGAGCCAGATGTCGGCCCAGCCGCCCAGGATGGGCAACAGGTCGACCCCCTCGGGCCACGAGAGCAGGGCCGTGCGGGTGAGGGGCTCCTGGGTGGCGTGCCAGATGGTCCAGAGGTGGCCGAGCAGGTCGGGAGACTCCCGGCCGAGCGCCGCCGCCGTGCCCGCCCGGGCGAAGCTGGCCACGGGCACCACGCCGAGCGCCAGCAGGGACAGGGCGCGGATGCGGCGGGTCATGGGCGCTCTCGCAGGGGCCGGGCAGGGGCCCCTCGCGTGGGGGCGCCGTCTGCGCTATCAGCGCAGCAGCCTACCTGATCGAGGAGCCCCGCGTGCCCTACGTCGTTGCCGACCCCTGTGTGAAGTGCAAGTACACCGACTGCGTGACGGTCTGCCCCGTGGACTGCTTCCACGAAGGCGAGAACATGCTGGTCATCGACCCCGACGAGTGCATCGACTGCGGCGCCTGCGTGCCCGAGTGCCCCGCCGAGGCCATCTTCCTCGACGAGGACCTGCCCGCCAAGTGGGCCAACTACGTCGAGATCAACGCCAAGTACGCCCAGCAGTGGCCCGTGCTCACCGAGCAGCGCGACCCCATGCCCGGCGCTGACGCCGAGAAGGGCCGCGACGGCAAGGTCGGCGAGATCAGCGCGACCGCGGGCGCCGGCGACTGAAGCCGCACCGGGCCGCCCCCCGCCCGGGAGGTGGCCCTCAGCGCAGGAGCAGGCTGCCGGCGAGCCCCGCGAGCCCGAGGGCCCCGGCGGCCACCCGCAGCGCGCGGCCCCGCGGCAGGGCCGGTCCCTGGAGCAGCGCCGTGGCCAGGGCGAGCATGGCGACGAGGGCCGCTGCCCCGAGCAGGGCGCTGGCCGGCGCCATGGCGGCATGTCCGAAGATGCCCCAGGCGAGGGCATCGCCGGCGATGAAGGCCCCGAGCGGAAGCCCGAGGGCCACCCGCAGGGCCGGCCCCGTGGTGGGCGGGGCCACCGGTCCCAGCCAGCGCCGGGCGAGGCCCGCGGCGAGGGCGCCCATGGCGGGCACGAGGCCGGGCACCAGCAGCGCCTGGACCCGGTACCAGCGGTCGACGGGCAGGGGCGGCCGGGTCGGGGCGTGGCCGGCGGCGTCGAGGGCGAGGCAGAGGGCGGCCCAGCCGAGGCCCACCAAGACGAGCAACGCCCGGCTGGCAGCCGGGCGCAGCAGGGGCCGGAGCGGTCGAGACAGCGCCGGCCCCATGGTTGCCGAAGCCTCAGAGCATGATGCTGATGCCGGCGCGGAGGCCCATCATCGTCATCTTGCCGGTGGTGTCCTCGTCCTTCTCGCCGTCGGCGATGTAGGTGCCGTTGCCGGTGAGGTACTCGGCGGCCAGGTCGATGCTGGTGCGCTTGTAGGCCTTGAGGCGGATGCCGGCGTCGCCGCCGAACATCACGAAGTTGGTCTGGAAGGGGGCGTCGCCGGGCTTGTTGGTGGACTTGAAGCGGTTCACACCAACGGCGGGCTGGATGAAGATGGCCTTGCCGCCGCCCATCTTGATGTTGTAGGCGCCCGTCACCAGGAAGAGGGTGTTGGTGTCGACGGTGATGTCCTCGTCCTTGGCCTCGTTGGCGTCGTTCTCGACCTTGCTGGACGTGCGGTTGTAGCCGAGCCAGGCGCCGGCCTCGATGCCCGTGTCACCGATCTTGTAGGTCAGCTCGAAGCGGTTGTCGCCGTCGAAGGTGCTGATGCCGGTGGTCTTCATCTTGAAGGGGTCGTCATCGCCCTCGACCTCGTTCCACATCGACGTGTTCTGGACGACGGGGGTGGAGAACTTCACGCGGAGGCCCATGGCGTCCTCGCCAGCGTGGGCGGTTCCGGAGGTCACGGCGGCGATGAGAAGGGGGATCATGGTCATGGTGCAACTCCTCCGTTGCAAGACCGCGCGCAGTCGCGCGGACGGGTTCGTTGGTGGCCCTCAGTCGATGGCTTCTCTTGACATAGCAAGAGTGGCCCCGACTTGTCACTGCCGCTGTATTGCCGCCGGCTGATCTCGCACGTGCTTCTCGACAAACAGCGACAGAAAATTCGGCAAGAGCGCCTGTTGAAACATGTTCTCGGGCTGGCGAGAGCGACCGTGAGGCGGGGATCCTGGCGGGCGGGCCCCCGCGGCATGGGGGCGGCCCCGTGGCCCATCAGGGGTGGGGAATGCCGTCGTGGTGGGCCTCTTCTCCGATCTCGACCTGGAGGGTGACGTGGCGCAGATCGTGGCGCGCCGCGAGCAGGGCCCGGGCCTCGTCCCGCACGGCGTGGCGATCGGCCCCCTCCGCGATCACCAGGTGGGCCGTGAGCACCCCGAAGCTGCCGTCGAGCGACCAGACGTGGAGCTCGTGCACGTCGATCACGGGCTGGGGGGTGCAGAGGGTGGCGCGCACGGCCTCCATGTCGAGGCCCGCCGGTGGCAGCTGGAGCAGCACCCGCCCGGCCGCCCCGAGCACCTGCCAGGCGCCCCAGAGCACGAGGCCGCCGATGAGCACGCTGACGAGGGTGTCGGCCTCGGGGTGGCCCGCCATGATCGCGACAGCGGCGACGACGGCGCCCACCGAGCCCAGGGCGTCAGCGGCCATGTGGACCAGGGCCCCGCGCAGGTTGAGGTCGCCGGCCCCGCCCCGGGCGCGGACGAGCACGACGACGCTGCCGACGTTGATGGCGAGGCCGAGGATGCCGACGATGAGCACGGGCAGCCCGGGCATGTCGGCCGGCGGGGCCAGGGCGCGCTCCACCGCCTCGACGCCGATCCAGGCGGCCGCGAGCACCAGCAGCAGCCCGTTGACGAAGGCGCCCAGGGTCTCGGCGCGCACGAGGCCGAAGGTGCGCTGGCTGGTCCAGGGCTGGGCGGCGAGGCGGGCGGCGATGAGCGCGAGCACGAGGCTGGCCACGTCGCCGAGCATGTGGACCGCGTCGGAGAGCAGCGCCAGCGAGCCCGTCCACCAGCCCGCGAGGGCCTCGACCACGAGAAAGCCGCCGTTGAGGGCCAGCGAGAGCTGCAGGGCCTTGCGGGCGGCGGCGTCGCGCTCGTCGCTGCGGCCGTGGCTCGAGAGGGCCGCGACATGCTCGGGGCCGTGGACGTGGGCGTGGCTGTGGCCGTGGCGGTGGTCGTGCATCAGGCGGGCATGGCCGAGATGAGGGCCGCGGGACCGGCCTCGGCCTGGGCGGCGTCGCTGAGGTTGCGGCGCCAGCGGCGGGCCCCGGGCAGCCCGGCGAAGATGCCGAAGAGCGGGCGCACCACGTGGCGCAGCTTGAAGCCCTCGTCGGCCGGATCGGCGAAGCAGCGGGCGGCGTGCTCGGCCATGGCGTGGACGACGGCGGCCGGCTCGACCGTGCGGGCCGGGGCGCCGAAGAAGCGGTGGTCGACCTCGGCGAAGAGCATGGGGCGATCCCAGGCGGCCCGGCCGATCATCACCCCGTCGACATGGGCGAGGTGGGCGGCGGTCTGGTCGAGATCCGTGATGCCGCCGTTGATCTCGATCTGGAGGTGGGGGCGCTCGCGCTTGAGCCGCCAGACCTCGTCGTGGCGCAGCGGCGGGATGTTGCGGTTGTCTTTGGGCGAGAGGCCCTGGAGCCAGGCCTTGCGGGCGTGCACCGTGAAGCGGTCGGCGCCGGCGGCGGCCACGATGTCGACAAAGCGCAGCATGTCGTCGTAGTGGTCGAGCTCGTCGAAGCCGATGCGGTGCTTGACCGTGACCGGGATGGCCACCTCGGCCTTCATCGCCGCGACGCCGGCGGCGACGCGCGCGGGGTCGCCCATCAGGCAGACGCCGAAGTTGCCCGACTGGACCCGGGACGAGGGGCAGCCGATGTTGATGTTGACCTCGTCGAAGCCGCGGTCTTCGGCGATGCGGGCGCACTGGCGCAGGGCCTCGGGGTCGTCGCCGCCGAGCTGGAGCGCGATGGGGTGCTCGGTCGGGTGGTGGGCCAGCAGCCGGTCGCGGGGGCCGTGGAGCAGCGCGCCGGTGGTCACCATCTCGGTGTAGAGCAGGGTGTGGCGCGTGATCTGGCGCATCATGAAGCGGTGGTGGCGGTCGGTGCGCTCCATCATGGGGGCGATGCTGACCGCTGGGGTGGGCACGGACGGCGCGGGGGGCGGGGACACGGGGCACTCCTCGCAGCGGGGCTAACCCCGGTGGGCCTGCCAGTGCGCCAGCCCCTGGGCATTCAGCGTGGCGTCCAGGCTGAGGATGCGGTCGAGCTCGGCATCGTCGAGGGTGATGCCGTGGGCCCGCGCGGCCCGGCGCAGCACGGCGGCGACCCGCTCCTCGAGCCCATCGGGCCCGGCCTCGGCGGCGGCGACGAGGCCGTCGAGCAGGGCGTGGAGGCCCTGGGCGATCCCCGCGAGGCCCTCGACCCGCGAGAAGTGGGTCAGCCAGGCGGCGTCGGCGCCCACCGCAGCGGCGGCGGCCACGATGCGGTCGATGCTCGCGTGGGCCGCGGCGGGGTCGAAGTGGACGGGCGTCGTCGTGGGGAAGACGAAGGGGCGGCCGCCGGCCCGGAGCTCGGGGTAGGCGATGCCGAAGGTGTCGCCCGTGAAGACGCCGCCGGCGACGGGATCCACGATGCAGTGGTGGTGGCGGGCGTGGCCGGGGGTGTGGAGGATGTGGAGCGCGCGGTCGCCGAGGGCGAGGCGCTGGTCGTCGTGGGTCGCGAGGATGCGGTCTTCGGGAACGGGCACCAGCGCGCCATAGAGGTCGTCATAGGCGGCGCCGTAGACCGCCCGGGCGCCCGCCTCGAGGCGCCGGGGATCCGCCATGTGGCGGGCGCCGCGGGGGTGGACCACGAGGGTGGCGGCGGGCAGGGCCTGCATCAGCCGGCCGGCACCGCCCGCATGGTCGAGGTGGATGTGGGTGAGGATGACCTGTTGCACGGCATCCTCGGGGATTCCCAGCGCCGCGAGGCCCGCCAGCACCCGGGGCACCGAGCCGCCCACCCCGGTGTCGACCACGGCCACGGCGTCGCCCGCCCGCAGCACGTGGATCGCCGCTAGGCCGGGGCGCACGTAGCCGGCGTCGATGGCGAAGACGCCGTCGCCGACGGGCTGGACACGGGGGGGCTCGGGGGCCGGATCGCTACTCGTCACAGACATATTGTTCCACCTGGAGGGCATCGATCAGGTGGTGGTTGGTCGAGCCGCCCGTCGCTGCCGTGAAGCCCACATAGGCCGGGAAGCTCGAGAGGCCAGAGACGGTCTGGTCGATGTGGGTCGTGCCGTCGATCTCGACGGTGACGTGGGTGCCCACCACCGAGACCGCCATCGTGTGCCAGTTGCCGTCTTCCATCTCGGGCAGGGCCGCCCAGACCAGGGGGCTGTCGACGTTGCCGTCGAGGTGGAGGCTGAGGTGATCCTCGGGCGTCGGGTCGTTGTGTTCGGCGTTGTACCAGGTGTCGACCTCGATGCTCCAGCCGGGCAGGCCGCGGTAGCCGATGCCGCCGCCCGTGCCGCCGACGAAGGTGGTCATGCGCGAGGCGTCGATGGCCGTGACCGAGATGCCGTCCGCGCCCGTGCCCCCGCTCACGTAGAAGGAGAACTCGACCTGGACGTTGGTGGCGTCGACCGTCGCGGCGGTCTGGAAGGCCGTGCCGGACTGGTTGTTGAGCGGCGCCGTGAGCTCGACCCAGCTGTTGGCCGCGTCCCACAGGGCGCTGCCCTCGAAGTTCCAGGTCGACAGGTCGAGGGAGTCGGCGAGGTAGCCCTCGTTCTGGCAGACGGTGATCTCGTCGCTCACCACGTTGCCGCAGGTGTCGGTGCCCGTGAGGGTGACGACGTGGGTGCCGGCGCTGCGCAGGGTGCCGTCCCAGGCGAGGCGGGCGTCGCCGCTGGCGTCGGGGAAGGTCGTGGAGAGGTCGCCGTCGACGTCGGAGGACCAGACCAGCTCGACCTCTTCGGTCGAGATGTCGTCGGCCACCCGGGCGGCGAAGCTGGTGGCGGCGCTGACCCCGATGGTGTCGCCGTCGGCCGGATCGACGATCGAGACGCTCGGGGGCACGTCGACGGCCGAGCTGACGGGCACCTCGAGCACGGGGGTGGCCGGGTCGTCCGAGAGCACCGAGAGGGTCGTGTTGCCGGGGCCGCCCACCAGCTCGACCACGACGGCGTCGCCGGGGGGCAGGGAGAGGGGCAGGCCCGGATCGGTCACGGTCCAGGCACCGCCGGCGCTGAGCGAGGAGATGGTGAGCGCGGCATCGCCCTGGTTCGAGAGCTCGACGTTCACGGCGGTCTCGGCACAGAGCACGCCGAGCTCGATGGCCCCGGGCAGGGCGGCGATGGCCGGCGCGCCCGGGTCGGGATCCGGGTCGGGGGTCTCGGCCACGGTGCCCGTGTCGACGCCGTTCTCGGCGGCCTTGCCCTCGGGCTGGAAGTTGTAGTCGCTGCAGCCGAGGCCGGCGACCAGCGGCAGCAACACCCAGGCGGCGCGCCCGGGACGGAGCGGGACAGGGCGGGCCGTGGGGGCGGCGGGGCGCATGGGCACTCCAGGCGGTGGTCGGCCCACTGTAGCCCAGAGTGACCCAGTCGTGGGGCTCAGAGCCAGCCGCTGGGATCCTGCTCGCCCGCGTCGATGCTGAGCACCTCCATCGTGCCGGCGCCGAGGTGGACGATGGTCGGGTAGGACCAGTTGCGCTCGAAGAGAACGTGGGCGGCGCGGGCGTCGTCGTCGAGCACGGGCACCGTGCTGAGGCCGTAGCTGGTGGCCCACTGGTTGAGCTCGGCCGTGTCGATGCTGCCGGCGCTGCGGTCCTCGACCAGCACCTCGAGGTACTGGAAGCCGCTGGCGCCGTGGGTGGTCTGCTTGGACTGGGCGTTGCGGGCCACCGACTGGCAGCTGCCGCACCACATGGCGCTGAAGACCAGCATGATGTGGTTGTCGCAGAAGCTGTAGAGGTCGACGTTCTCGCCGTGCTGGTCGACGAGCTGGACGTTGGCGACGACGTCGCCGAGGGCGTAGGTGGTGGCCCGGCCGTTGTGGGTGCCGCTCGGGGTCGAGGCGGTGGGCAGGGCGCTGCCGCAGCTCGCGACGGAGTAGCCGCCGCTGTAGCTGCGGTCGTAGAAGTCGAGGGGATCGGTGCCCGCAGCAAGCTCGTCGGCGTCGGTCTGGCCGTCGCCGTCGGAGTCGGTGCTGCCGCCGCTGCCGCTTCCGCCGCTGCCGCTTCCGCCGCTGCCGCCGCTTCCGCTTCCGCCGCTGCCCCCGCTGCCGCCGCTGCCCCCGCCGCTGTCCGTGCCGGTGCTGGCGCCCGCGTCGTCGCCCCCGTCGTCGGTGCCCTCGCCGGCGTCGTCCCCGCCGCCGTCGTCGGTTCCGTCGGTTCCGTCGCTGCCGTCGTCCGTGCCATCGGTGCCGTCGTCGGTGCCGTCGTCGGTGCCGTCGTCCGTGCCGTCGGTGCCGTCGTCCGTCCCGTCGTCCGTGCCGTCGCCGGTGCCGTCCGCCGTGCCGGTGTCCTCGTCGCCGTCTGCCGTGCCGTCCCCGCCGTCTGCGGTGCCGTCGCTGTCGGGGCTGCCGGCGTCGGTCGCGGGTGTGGCGTCGCTGGCGGTGTCGCCGTCCTTGTCGCCACAGGCGCCGAGGGCGAGGGTGAGGACGAAGACGGCAGCAGAGGGTCGGGCGGTGGCGCGCATGGGTCTCCCAGGTGGTGGCGCGCCGATGGGGGACGCAGCGGTCCGGTTTCTCGGGCGGCCCGCTCTTGGCGCCTCCCGCGCAGCTGGCTAGACGCGCGCGCGCTGGCGCCAGGGTCCGTCCCGGTGGGGCGCGGTGCAGCCACGCCCCGGTGGTGAATGCCCGCGTCGCTCCGCCGTCGCGGCGCCGTCCCCGGACCGGGGACCCCGCCCCTGGCCGTGCTCTCCCTTGCCCCGAGGATCCCGATGCTGACCCCCGCCCTGCTCGCCCTGTCCCTGGCTGCCCCCGCCGCCCACGCCAAGGCCAAGGCGCCCGCCAACCCCGACGTCTCCCAGGGCGTGACCGTGCGGCCGATGCGGCTGATCTGGCCCGCCGTCGACGCGCGCTACGAGCGCAAGGTCGGCGCGCAGGGCGGGGCCTTCGGCGAGGTGGTGGCCGGGCGCTACAACCCGCTGCTGCTGCGGCTGGGGACGGCCCTGCTCGACGAGGGCACGGACGGCGAGGTCGACATCAAGGCCTACATGTTCGGCCTCGGCGCCGGCTACAACCACTACTTCAACGACTACTCGCGGGGCTGGTACCTCGGCGGCAAGGCCCGCTTCGACCGCATCTCGGTCCAGGTCGCCAGCGAGGGCATCGACGGCGCCGGGGTGACCAACGCCCTGACCGTCGCGCCCCACCTGGGCTGGAAGGTGGTGGGCGCCTCCGGCTTCACCTTCTCTGTCGAGGCGGGGGCCGGCTACCTCGCCGCGCTCGGCGGCAACGTCGAGGTCGCGGGCGAGTCTGAGCGCACCACTCCCGAGAGCGGCCTGACCTTCACCGGCGGCGTCAACATGGGCTGGTCCTTCTGAGCGCTGTCAGCGCCGCGGTCCCCGGCTGGCGCGGCCCGGTGGCCGGCGGTCGCTGACGGCCCGGGCCGCGGCGTCGACGGCGGCGAGCACCTGGCGGGCGTGGGGCAGGAAGGCCTCGCCCGCCGGCGTCATGCGCATGCCCCGGGGCAGCCGCTCGAACAGGGGGGCGCCCAGCTCGTCCTCGAGGGCCCGGATCCGGCGGGTGAGGGGCGGCTGGCTGAGGTGGAGCCGGGCGGCGGCGCGCACCACGGCCCCGGTCTCGGCGACGGCCACGAAGCTGCGGATCTGGTCGAGGCTCATGGGGCGCTCCGGAGGCAGGCGGGGACGGGCCCCCGGAGAGCATAGGCCCCCCGGGCGGCGGCCGCCCATACCCAAGCGGCATGGGTCGGCCCGGGCCCGGCGGGCCATGACGGGGGGAGTCCCGCCCCTGGAGCCCCGATGCCCCGCCCCCGCCGTGCCGACGCCTTTCCCCGCATTCCCCCCGCCGACTGGCCGGCCATGCGCGCGGCCGGCCGGGCCGCCGCCGCCACCCTCGCCCACGCCGCCGCCCTCGTGCGCCCCGGCCTCGCCACGGCGGCCATCGACCGGGCCGTGCGGCGCCACACCCGCCGCCTCGGCGGGCGCCCGAGCCAGCTCGGCCACCACGGCTTCCCCGCGGCGGTCTGCACCAGCCGCAACGCCGTCGTCTGCCACGGCATCCCCCGCGACGACGAGCGCCTCGCGCCCGGCGACATCCTCAACATCGACGTGACCACCCGGCTCGCTGGCTGGCACGGCGACTGCTCGCGCATGGTGCTCGTGGGCACCCCCACCCCCGCGGCGCGCCACCTCGTCGAGACCGCCCGGCGCGCGCGCGACGCCGGCATCGCCGCCGCCCGGCTCGGGGCGCCCCTCGGGGTGGTGGGCGCGGCGGTCGAGGCCCTGGCCCGCCGGGAGGGCTGCCGGGTGATCACGGCCTACGGCGGCCACGGCATCGGCCGGGCCATGCACCAGGGCCCCTTCGTGCGCCACGTCGGCCCCGCGGCCCTCGGGCCCCTGCTCGAGGTGGGCCACGCGTTCACGGTCGAGCCCATGCTGGTGCTCGGCGACACGGCGGTCGAGACCCTGGCCGACGGCTGGACCGTCGTGACCCGGGACGGGGGCTGGTCGGCCCAGTGGGAGCACACCGTGCTGATGACCCCGGACGGGCCCGAGGTGCTGACCCGCTGAGGGGCCCGGCCGTGGCATGGGGCAGACTGCCCCAGTGGGTCGATCCGCTGCAGGTGGGGTGGGGCAGAAGGCGACAGTCCCGGGGGTGGTGGGCGGAGAAGGCCGCAGGCACGGCATTCTCGGGTTTGGCATGGACTGTGCTCTGGGCCCCGTCGTCCGACCCCCCACCACTCCCGGGTCGGCGTGGAGACGATCATGGAAGTCAGCGAGAAGACCCGCATCGCCCGCCTCCTCCGCCGCTTCTCCGGCGTCGAGGAGCTCTTCGGCTGGTACGGCATCGAGACCGAGGACATCGGCGCCCAGGACACCGTCCAGGAGCTGGCCTGGGAGTTCCGCGTCGACGTGGACGACCTCATCGCCGATCTCCAGGCCATCGTCGACGACGAGTCCAGCGCCGCCGAGCGGGATCCGGACGACGACGAGGACGACGACGACGAGGAGGAGGACGACTTCGACGAGGGCGACGAGGAAGAAGAGGCCATGGACGGCGACGACTGGGGCGATCTCGACGACGACGACGAGGACGAGGAAGCGTCTGACGAAGACGACGACGAAGACTACTAGGCCCGCCCCCCTGCGCGCCCCGGAGCTGCCATGACCGCACCTGCGTCCCCCGAGTCCCCCGAGCTCGCCCGTGCCCCCCGGGTGTCTCCCAAGCCCATCACGGGCCAGGAGACCCCCGAGGAGCTCTTCGCCTCGGCCTTCCCCGCCTTTGTCGGCCGCCAGCTGCGGACCGCCTGGCAGCTCATGCGGCGCTGTGCCGAGAGCGACCACACCGTCTTCCTGACCCTCTCGGGCGCCATGACGCCGGCGGGCCTCCACCGCTCGTGCATCGTGCCGATGGTCCAGGCCGGCTTCGTCGACGTGCTCACGACGACGGGCGCGAACCTCTACCACGACGCCCACCGGGTCATCGGCCACGCCATCCGCGAGATCGACCCCCAGGCCGGCGACACGGCCCTGCGCGAGGCGCGCATCATCCGCATCTACGATCTCGGCTTCGACGAGAGCGTGCTGCTCGACACCGACCGCCTCTTCGCCCGCTTCCTCCAGCGGCCCGAGTTCCAGCGCACGATGACCACCGCCGAGCTCCACCACGAGCTGGGCCGCTGCATCTTCGAGCTCGAGCAGGAGCTCGGGGTCGACCAGCCCTGCCTGCTGTCGGCCTGCTACCAGGCCGGCGTGCCCATCTTCGTGGGCGCCCCCCAGGACGGCTCGATCTTCCTCAACGTCGTGAAGCTGCGCGCGCTGCTCGGCGACGACTTCCGCTTCCGCCTCGACCCCGCCGCCGACGTGCATGCCATGGCGGCCGTCCAGTGGGCCGCCCAGCAGGCCGGCGACACGGCGGTGTGGATCCTCGGCGGCGGCGTGCCCAAGAACTACACCCTCCAAGGCGAGCCCACCCTCTCCCAGATCTTCGAGCTCGACGCCCGGGGCTTCGACGTCGACGTGCAGTTCTGCGTCGATCCCGTCGACAACGGCGCCCTGTCGAGCTGCCCGGCGGGCGAGGGCCACACCTGGGGCAAGGTGAGCGCCGAGTGTGTCGAGCTGAACAGCGTCTACGTCCACACCGACGTGACGGCCGTGCTGCCCTGGGTGGTCCACGGGCTGTTCCGCCACTGCGCGCCGCGCAGCCCCAAGCGCATCCACGACCGGCTGGGCGACCTGGTGAAGGCCCTCGACGCCGACATCGCCGCCCAGCACGGCGAGCTGGTGGCTGGGCTCGAGGCATGATCGGAGCCGAGGCGGCGCTGCTGGGGGCGCTCTCCGGGGCGGCCCTGGCTGTGCCTCCCGGCGTCGACCCGATGGCGGGCTGCACCTTCTCGCCCGAGATGCTCCAGCGGCTCCAGCCCGTGCTCGACGACGACCTCGCCCTCACCGTGGCCCTGCGGGCCTGGCGGGCCGAGCACCCCGAGCTCTTCGCGCCGACCCTGCCGCTGGCCGGGCCGGTGCGGCTGCCCGGCGAGTTCGAGCCCCGGTCGGGGGTGGTGATCAGCTGGCCGGATGAGCCCGACCTGAACACCGTGGCCGTCGACCTCCTCGTGGCCGTCGCCCGAGAGGCGACCCCCTGGCTGCTGGTCGAGACCCCGGCCTCGGCCCAGCAGGCCCGGCTGATGCTCGAGCTGGCCGGGCTGGAGCGGGGCACGGTCCAGATCGTCCAGGTGCCCTACGACTCGCTGTGGGTGCGGGACTTCGGGCCCGTCTTCGTCGAGGGCCCCGGGGGGCTGGCGGTGGTCGACGCCGACTACTCGGTGGACTGCATCGCCGACGATGCCCTGCCGGGGCGCATCCACGACCAGCTCGGCGTCGAGGTCTCGGCCCTCGTGCGCACCGAGCTGGTGGTCGAGGGCGGCAACCTGCTCTCGGACGGGGCCGGCACCTGCTTCACGACCACGGGCCTCGCCGCGCGCAACGGCGTGACCGACTGGGCCCAGGACGGGGGGCTGGCGCGCTGGTACGGCTGCCAGCAGGTCATCGAGCTGCCCCCGCTCGAGGGGGAGGTCATCGACCATGTCGACCTGATGCTGGCGGTGGCGGATGCCCACACCCTGCTGCTCGGGGCGGCCGATCCGAAGACCGACCCGCGCAACGCCCGGGTGCTCGACGAGGCGGCGGCCATCCTCGGGGCGACCCGGTCGCTCGACGGGAGCCCCTGGCGGGTGGTGCGGGTGCCGATGGTGCCCATCGACCGGTCGGTGCGCGGGGACGGCGGCGGGCCGCTGGTGCGCACCTGGCTCAACCTCGTGCCGGTCAACGGGGTGGTGGCCGTGCCCGTGTTCGTGGGGGCCGACCCCGTCGTCCAGTATGCCGCGCTGGAGGCCATTGCCGGCGCCTTCCCAGGCCGGCGCCTCGTGCCGGTCAAGGCCGACGCCGTGGCGCCCCTCTACGGGACGCTGCACTGCCTCAGCCAGACCGTGCCCCGGCCGCGCTGAGCCGGTGCCCGGGGCCGGCGGTGTCGGCGCTCAGCCGCCCATCATGCCCTTCTTGAGGGCGGCGGTGGGCGGGTTGGCGCCCAGGTAGATGCCCCAGAGGGCGTGCATGAAGTCGGCGCCGGCGACCGTGCCCTTGCTGGCGCCCTTGATCTTGACCGTGGTGCCCGCGCCGGGGACGTAGTCGAGGATGATCTGGTCGCCCTCGGAGACCGGGCCGAGCATGCCCTCGAGCTGCTTGACCTTCGTGGGGTCGGCCTTGGCCTTGGCGAAGCCCTCGCGCAGAGAGCCGACGAGGTCGTCCTTGTCGAGGCCGCGCTGGAAGTGCATCACGATGCGCTTGGGCACGTCGTCCTGGATGGCCCGGGCGGCGTCGCCGGACTTGGCCGGGAGGTAGAGGCCGCCGACGTAGACGTCGATCATGTACTTCTCGCGCAGGCCCATGCCGTTGAGCACGAGGGACTGGCCGCCGACCTGGGCGGTGTCGGGCAGGGTGACGCCTGCGAGGGTGCCGGCGTGGGCGGCGGAGAAGGAGAGGGCGGCAGACAGGGCCAGGACGGCGTGCAGCATGGGGGGCTCCGGGGCTTGGCGCGAAGGTAGCCCGTCAGCGGCCCGGACGGGTCCCGTGCGCGGCGCCCCCCCGTGCTACCGTGCCGCCATGGCCTCCCCCACCCACTCTGCAGGCGAGAGCGTCGTTGTGCGCGTGCTCACCGAGCTCCTCGCTCGGGGCTGGGCTGCCCGTGCCTCCGACATCCACCTCGAGACCCGGGCCCGCCGTGTGCGCACCCGGTTCCGCGTGGACGGGGTGATGGTCGAAGACCGCATGGTGCCCCTCGACGTGGGGCTCCAGCTCATCAACCGCATCAAGGTTCTGGCGCGGCTCGACATCGCCGAGCGCCGGGCGCCCCAGGACGGGATGTTCCAGGAGGCCCTCGAGAAGGGGCCGCCCATCGGGCTGCGGGTGAGCACCTTCCCGACCCTGCACGGCGAGAAGGTGGTGCTCCGGCTGCTGCGCAGCGGCGGCATGATCCGGCTGCCCCAGCTCGGTCTGGCCGCGGCCCAGCTCGCCCAGGTGGGCGAGATGTGCCGGCTGCGGAACGGGCTGGTGCTGGTCACGGGGCCCACGGGCGCAGGCAAGACCTCGACCCTCTACGCCCTGCTCCACCAGCTCGACACCCGGCGCCGCAACGTCGTGACCCTCGAAGATCCCATCGAGATCGAGCTCCAGGGCGTCACCCAGGGCCAGCTCAACCGCCGGGCGGGCATGGACTTCGCCAGCGGGCTGCGGGCCGTGCTGCGCCAGGATCCGGACGTCATCATGGTCGGCGAGATGCGCGATCGCGAGACCGCGGCCATCGCCGTCCAGGCCAGCCTCACGGGCCACCTCGTGCTCTCCACCCTCCACACCAACTCCGTGCCCACCACCATCACCCGCATGGTCGACATGGGCATGGAGGCCTACATCCTCGCGGCGGCCCTCGAGGGCGTGGTGGCCCAGCGGCTCGTGCGGGTGCTCTGCCCGGAGTGCGCGATCCCGAGCCTGCCCGACGACATCGCCCGGGACGCCGCCGAGCTGGGCTTCCCCCTGGCGCGGCGGCCCGACGACCGCTTCCGCAGCCCCGGTGGCTGCGGGGCCTGCCTGGGCACGGGCTACCGGGGCCGCACGGGCATCTACGAGGTCGTGACCGTCGACGATGCCCTCCGTGACGCCATCAAGCAGGGGGCCGGCGTGGCCTTCATGCGGCAGTTCTTCGCGGCCCGGGGGGTGCCGACCCTGCGGCGGGCCGGGGTCGAGCTGGCCCGCTCGGGGGCGACGACGCTGTCGGAGGTCATCCGCATGACCTGAGCCCGCCGGGGCCCGGGGCAGCGGCGGCGCTGCTATGGTCGGGGGACCGGAGGTCGCGATGGGCATGCGGATCGGAGCGCTGGGGCTGGCGCTGGTGGTGGGCTGTGGCGGGGCCAAGTCGGAGGCCCCCGGGGCGCCGGGCGCCGAGGTGGGGGCCGAGCTGCCGCCGCCGCCGCCGGGGGCGTCCTCGTCGGTGCGCATGCCGCCGGGAGCGACGGCGCCGACGCCGGTCTCGGGGGTGGGCACGATGGAGGGGGTCAAGGACCAGTGGACCCTGCGCAGCGCCGAGGGGCTGCCGATCTGCCCGCCGCCGGGGCTGTTCCAGCGGGACGGCTACGCGGTGCGCTACGCGGGCACCCAGCGGCCGGTGCGCCCCAACGTGCGCATGCGCTGCGCGCCGGTCGACTTCACCGAGCACCTGCCCGTCGAGCCGCCCCCCGAGGGCGCCTTCGCCGACGTGGCCGCCACCGTGGGCGACAACCGCATCCTGCTCCAGCTCGCCCCCGACGCGCCGCCGGTCGAGGCCTGCATGCCCGCGGGCATCGACTGGCCCAAGGGCACGGCGCTCAAGGCCGCGGGCCACCCGATGGGGCCCATCGCCAAGTCCTGTGAGCTGATGGTGTTCACCGTGCTCGCGCGGGTGGACTGAGGGGCCGGCCGCACTCAGCTCCCGGGCGCGGGGGCCACCGGCAGCAGCCCGGGCACCCGTGCGATGAGGTGGTCCACGAAGGCCCGCACCTTCGGG
>CAXQUZ010000080.1:0-19994 GCA_964226865.1 Myxococcota bacterium
GCAGCACCATATTGCCCAGCACCACCTACACTAGGTAATGCAATTTTTTCTGGTTGTGGACTATTTTGTGCAGCACCAACACATTGCCCGGGTGGAGGTCGCCGTGGAAGAAGCCATGCTTGAAGAGCATGTCGTAGGCGACCGTGAGGTAGTTGCGGCCCACCCGCTCCATGTCGAAGCCCGCGCCTCGGGCGTCGCGGATCTTCACCCCCTCGAGGAACTCCATGCAGAGCACCGTGCGGGTGGTGAGGGCGTCGTGCACGGCCGGGATGCGCAGGATCTCGCCCAGATCCGAGAGGTTGCGGGCCATGCGCCGCATGTTGCGGGCCTCTTCGAGGAAGTCGAGCTCGGCGGTGATGCTGCCCTGGAACTCGTCGAGGATGCCCACGGGGTCGAAGGCCCGGGCCTCGGGGTACTCCACGAGGGTGCGGCGGGCGATGGCGTGGAGGATGTGGAGGTCGGACTGGATCTTGGCCGAGATGCCCGGCCGCTGGACCTTGAGCACGACCCGGTGGCCGTCGTGGAGGGTCGCGCAGTGGACCTGGGCGATGCTCGCGGTGGCGAGGGGGCGCTCCTCGAAGGTGGCGAAGCGGTCGCGCCAGTCGGGGCCCAGGGCGCGCACCAGCTGGGCGTCGATGTCGGCGAAGTCGAGCGGCTGGACGTCGTCTTGGAGCTGCTGGAGGGCCGTGGTGTAGGCCGGGGGCAGCACGTCGGTGCGCGAGGAGAGCACCTGGCCCAGCTTGACATAGGTGGGGCCGAGCTCTTCGATGGCCTGGACGAGGCGGTCGGGGGTCGAGCGGAACTCGCGCTCGGCGGTGAAGCCGGGCAGGTCGAAGCCCGCGACCAGCATGCCGAGGCCGTGGCGGGCCAGCACCCGCGCGACCTCCTGGAGGCGGCCGAGGTCGCGGACCTGGACCGACAGCGAGCCCATGGTCTGGACGACGGGACGAACAATGCGCACGGGACCTCCACGTCCAGCGCCCCGCTATCGCCCGGGGGGGCGAGCCACCACGGCGGCCCCCGGGGCTGCGCTGCGTCACGCGCTGTCAAAGGAAGCGGCGGGTCCGCGATCTTCCTCTTGTGGAACGCAGGGTTCCCCGACCAGCATGGTCCCCGCCCACCCCCCACGCCCGAGGGTCCCATGGGTCAGCCTCCCCGCCAGAGCACCGAGCTCCCCACGGTCCGCGTCCAGAGCGCCATCGCCCTCGACGGCCCGACCGGGCCCCTCTTCGGCACCACCACGGCGGTCTCGGCCGACCGGGTGCGCTTCGTGACCCACGGCAAGCTCGCCGTGGGCCAGTCCCTCCCGGCCCGCATCGAGGTGGCCGAAGACTTCGCCGTCATCCACAGCACCCTGCGGGTGGTCCAGATCCGCCACAGCTTCGGCGGCGGCCCGGCGGCCGTCGAGGCCCAGCTCGTGGTCGACGACGACCAGAGCGCCCAGCGGCTGCGGGCCTGGGTGCTGCGCCAGGTTCCCGCCCTCGACCAGGCCACCGGGGGCTTCCCGGCGCCCCGGCTGCGGCCCGAGCCCGACGGCCCCACCGAGCTGCGCCAGCGCCCCGTGGGCCGGCCCTCGGTGGCCGTGGCCGTGCGGGCAGCGGTCACGGGGCGCCCGGCTGCCGCGCGCGCCGCCGTCGGGGTCCGGGGCCCCGCCGCCCAGGTCGCGCTCTCCGCCGACGGCGGGGCCCTGCTCGTGCGCTGGGATCGCTGGCCCGACGCCGCCGCCGACTGGGCCCGCCAGCTGGCCCACGGCACCCTGGGCATCCCCACGGCCCACAGCCCGGCCCGGGGCGCTCCCCTCCAGGTGACCCTCGTGCTCCCGGATGGCGTGCGGCACGTCATTCCCGGCCAGGTCTCCGCCCGCGCCCCCGGGGCCTTCACCGTGCGCCTGGCCTGGACCCACGACGAGCGGGCGGCGCTGGCGAGTGCGCTGAGCTGATCCCCTCTCTCGGGCCTCAAGTCCCGCGTCCCCCTGCCGATTCTCGGAACACAGGCTCCGTCCCCGCCGGCCCCGGTGGCCGCCCGGGCGCGCCTGGTCCCCCCTCGACTGCCCGTCGGGGCCGCCCGCCGGTCCCGTCGGCCGGGCCTGTCCATGCTCTCGCGCCTGCACCGTTCCCCTGCCTCCCCGCCGCGCCGCGGCTCGGTCGCGCTGGTGGCCGCGGTGGCGATCACGGTGCTGATGGCCTTCGGGGCCCTCGCCGTCGACGTGGCCTACCTGCGGCTGGCCCAGGCCCAGCTGCAAGACACCGCCGACGCCGCCAGCGTGGCCGCCCTCTGGGCCGCCCGGGCCGAAGACAGCGCCGCCGCCGCCGATGCCGCCGCGGTCGCCCTGGTGGCGCGCAACGAGGTGGTGGGCCGCGCCGCGACCATCGAGTCGGTCGAGCTCGGCGACTGGGACCGCCGCGACGACGGCTTCGACCTGGATCTGGTCTCGCCGAACAGCGCACGGGTCCAGCTCTCGCTCGCCGAGAGCGGCGGGGTGCCGATGTTCCTGGCGCGCATCCTCGGCTGGGAGGCCGTGCCCATCTCGGCCCGGGCGACCGCCGCCTCGCGCGACCTCCACGTCATCCTCGTGATGGACATCACGAATTCCTGGTCGCGCAGCAACTACCACAAGGCCCGAGAGGCCGCGGTCGCCTTCCTCGACGTGCTCGAGCGGGCCCACGGCCCCAGCGACCGCATCGGGATGACCATCTTCACGGGCCGCTACGCCTGGGAGTTCACCCCCCTGACCCTGCTCGACGACGTGGCGGGCCTCGGGGTGCGGCCGACCTGGGCCGCGATGGAGACGGCGAGCAAGGCCGGGGTGCAGAAGAGCTGGGGCTGTGCGGTCCACGGCGGCAGCCAGCGGGACGACTTCTCGGCGCCCGCCGGCGGCTGCTACCCCCAGATGCCCCGGGAGTACAGCGACGAGCCCGGCACCGACCACAGCACGGGCATCGAGATGGCCCGGCTCATGTTCGAGGAAGACGACGACGACGGCGTCTACCGCGCCATGGTCGTGCTCACCGACGGCCGCCCCAACGGCATCTACAGCGGCCACGGCAGCACCCGCCAGTCCCGGGGCGACGACGAGCTGCGGTGGCGGGAGTGGCTGGGCCCCGTCCCCCACTCCAGCAGCGACATCCAGTCCG
This sequence comes from Myxococcota bacterium, assembly GCA_964226865.1. Lineage (GTDB taxonomy): Bacteria > Myxococcota_A > UBA796 > UBA796 > UBA2385 > CAXQUZ01. Next base: position 3,135 of record CAXQUZ010000080.1, read on the forward strand.
ACACGGTGGCCCTGACCGCCCAGCTCTGGGACGAGCTCGAGGTCCACACCTGGGTCGTCAGCTTCGACGCCGACGAGCGCTTCCTCAGCGAGATGCCCCAGGGCGAGGGCAGCTACGTACTCACCTCCGATCCGGGCGCGCTGGTGGGCATCTTCGAAGACATCGCCTCGTCCCTGCCCCTCGCGGTGGTCCAGTGAGGCCCCCCCGCCGGCGCGGCGCCGAGGCCATCGAGTTCGCCCTCGTGATGCCCGTCTTCCTGGCCATCATCACGGCCATGATGGACCTGTCCTGGCTCTTCTACACCGAGTCCAGCCTCGACGTCTCGACCCACATCGGCTGCCGGGCCGGCGCCCTCGTCGACCCCGGCCGCGACGAGAGCAACCTCGCCGAGGTGCACGCCGTGACCAACGCCGCACTGGTCACGGCCATGGAGGCCCAGGGCCTCGACGACTGCGACAACCGCTGCACCTCCCAGGTCGACACCTTCGGCAGCGCCCCCGCCCGCACCCTCACCTGCGAGGTCGCCTACCAGTTCACCCCGCTGCTCGGGCTGGGCCTCGCCGAGATGACCCTGAGCTCGACCCAGGTGGTCCGGCTCGAGTGGCAGCGCGGATGAGCCCCCGTCGCCCCCGCCGCGGCGCCAGCGCCATCGAGTTCGCGCTCGTGATCCCCGTGCTGATGACCATCTTCGGCGCCATCCTCGAGCTCTCGCTCTACCTGGGCATGATGCACCGGGTCTCGCGCATCGCCCGCGACAGCGCCCGGGTGGGCTCGGTCATCCTCGAGGGCCCGAGCCCGACGGGCGACGACATCGTGGCCGCCGCCGAGACCCATGCCTGGCTCGCCCTCGACGCCGCCGGGGTCGACTGCCGGGGGGACTGCACGGTGGCGGCGACCTGGGAGCTCGACGACGACAGCGGCTACATGCTGGTGGACGTGGTCGTCGACGCGCCCCACCGGGGCCTCACGGGGCTCATGCCCGCGCTGGTCGACAGCGGCGTCGCGGCCCACTTCGCCATGCTCACCCAGCAGCAGTAGGCGCCCCGGCGAGGGCGGCCTCGAGGGGACCGAGCCAGGCGGCGTAGGCGGCGGACCGCCCGATGCTGCGGGTGTTGATGGGCTCGCGCACCTGGTCGTAGCTGGCCGTGCGCATCTCGCGGCCGCTGCGGTGGAATGCGAGCACGGCCGGGTCCCAGGGCAGCCCGAGGAAGTCCAGCACCCGCCGGATGGTGGGCGCGGGGTCCCGGGCGAGGTCTTCGTAGGCGAGGTCGAGCACGGGCAGCGGCGGCCGGGCCAGCCAGCGGTCGCGCAGCGTGTCGTAGGTGCGGGCCACGTGGCCGAGCCAGGGCAGGGCATCGGTCCAGGCGTAGAAGGGCCCGAAGTTCTGGAAGTAGCAGGACAGGGCCGCGTCCCGGGGATCGCGCCGGATCAGCACCGCGCGGGCCCCCGGAAGAATGCGCGCCAGGGCGTCGATGTGGAGCAGGTTGGGCGGGGTCTTGTCGACCCGGATGCCCGCGCTGCCGGCCTCGGCGTCGACGGCCGCCCGGTAGCGGGCCCCGGCGGCGGCCCGGTCGGCGGCGCTGCAGGCGGCGAGGCGCAGGGGCCAGGGCTGGGCCGGGTCACCGGGCAGGGCGGCGAGGGTGCGGCGCAGGGCGGGCGACTCGCCGATGCCGCGCACGGCGGGGTGGGCGGTGAGGATCTGCTCGAGCAGGCTCGTGCCCGAGCGGGGCAGCCCGGCGACGAGCACGATGCCGGCCCCGGGCAGGGGGCCGGGGGGCGGCGGGGGCAGGGGCTGGTCGGCGAGGGCCACGATGGCGGCGCACTCGCGATCGAAGTGGTCGACCGACCAGGGCAGCCGACCGGTGCGGTTGGCGGCGTCGTGGGCGGCGAAGGCGGCGGCGGGCTCGCCCAGGGCCTCGGCCAGCTCGCCGATGCGGTGGAGGAGCATGCGCTGGAGGGGCGGATCCGGGAAGCGCCCGAGGGCCCCGCGCAGGGTGGCCAGGGCCTCGCCCGCCCGGGGGCCGCGGCGGAGCAGCCGGGCCCAGACCCCGAGCTCGACAGCGCTGGCCTTGCCGGCCGCCACCCAGGGATCGAGGGCGGCGAGGGCGGCCGGGGCGTCGCCGCGGCGCTCGTGGACGAGGCCGAGGGTGGCGGCGTGGCGGGGGGTCTCGGGATCCACCCGCCCCAGGAGCACCGCCGCCTCGTCGGCGTAGCCCGCCGCGAGCAGCAGCCGCGCACAGCCCACCCGCTGGGCCGCCGCCGCCGGGCCGGGGGGCCCCGCGTCGATGCGGGCGAGGGCCGCGTGGACCGCGTCGCGACAGCCCCGGACGTCGGCGCTGTCGGCGTGGACCTCGGCCAGCTCCATCCAGGCGGCCGGGGCCTCCGGGTGGGCCTCGACCGCCTTCTGGGCCACCGGCCGGGCCGCCACCGCGAGCCCCCGGGCCCGGCGCAGCCGCGACAGCGAGAGCCAGAGCTCGAGATCCCGCGCCCCGCCCGCCGCGAGCTCGGCGTTGCAGAGCCCCGTGAGCAGCCCGTCGGCCACGTCGTGGGCCTGGACGGCCAGGGCGTCCCGGGCCACGAGCAGCCAGGCGTCCCGGTCGCCGGGCACGAGCCGCTGGCGGGCCTGGGCCCAGGCGCTGGCCGCCTCGGCGCCCTGGCCCGCCGCGGTCAGGGCCATCGCGAGAACGCCCCATGGCAGGGCAGACTGGGGATACCGGCCCGCGAGCTGGACGGCAGCCTGGGCCACGGGCAGCGGGGCGCCGCGGCCGAGCCGGGCGCGCAGGGCCGCGAGCTGGGCCGCGGGAGGATGGGCGGAGGCGGGGGACGGCACGCGGCGGATCCGGGGCAGCGGGGACCGAAGGAAGCGCGGGGATGGTGCCCGTTCTGCTCCGAGCGCGCTATACGGGCCGGCGATGAAGCGCACAACCTCCCCCGTCCGTTCTCCGGCCGCCCTCGCGGTGCTCCCCCTGGCCCTCGGGCTGACGGGCTGCATCTCGAAGATGGTCGACAAGACCACCGTGAAGAGCATCGTCGCCGAGTCCATGCGCGTCCCCGACGTCGACATGGCCTGCGAGACGGGGGTGTCGCTGCGCACCCCGGTCGCCGCCATCACCAAGAAGAAGTCGCACAAGGCGATGCTCATCTCGGAGATGACCGCCGGCATGTGCGACGAGGTCGCGTCTCTCGAGGCCGAGCTCGACGCGGCCCTGGCCCTGTCGGCGAGCCACGAGCTGGGCCCCGTGCCCCGGGCCGTCGCCGCCAAGGACGCCCGCATCCGGGCCGAGCGGCTCCACGAGCGCTCGGCCCGCCGCTACTACCGGGCCTACCTGACCGCCGAGCAGGCCTTCGGCCCCTACGGCGCAGACTGCCCGAAGCTCGCCGACTGGGAAGAGCTGGCCTACTTCCTGGGTCTGTTCGCCGGCGTGCAGGCGGTGCTGCACGACAGTGCCGCCGGGTCCCCGGTGGGCGTGCCCAAGGACACCCTCTTGGCAGCAGGTCGCGCCAGCGAGTGCCTCGACAATGCCCAGTGGTGGTACGTGCCCCAGGCCATCCGGGGCGCCGTCTGGGCCACCATCCCCGGCAGCGGTCCCGAGGGCGTCGACCCCTGGCAGCTCATCGACGAGGCCGCCGAGAAGTCCGACACCCTCGGCATCCGCGTGCCCCGGGGCCTCCAGGCGACCATCGCCGTGAACAACGGCAAGGACGACATCGCCCGAGAGGCCATCCAGAAGCACGCCGCCGCGGTCGCCGCCACCCCGGCCGACCCGGACTGGGTGCTGCTCGACCGCTTCAGCTTCCTGCTCAGCCAGTTCCAGTCCGATCTCATCTGGATCGCCGAAGAAGGTCACCGCACGCCCGTCTTCGGCGAGCTTCCTGGTGCCGACGCGGCGCCCGAGGCCGACCCCTTCGGCGCCGATCCCTTCGGCGGCGACCCCTTCGGCGGCAACCCCATGGGCGGCGATGCCCCCACGGACGACGCCGCTCCCACCGAACCCCCTCCCGCGGAGGAAGAGTGAACCGCACCTTCAAGCTGGCCCTTGCGGCCGTGGTCTCCCTGGCCACCAGCCTCTGGGCCCCCGAAGCCCGCGCCGAGTCGCGGACCCTCTGCGCCTACGACCCCGCCGGCAAGTCCGGTGAGTTCTTCCGCGCCCTCGGCGACTACGCCCTCGAGGCGAGCAAGTGGGGCGTGACCATCGAGCTCAAGGCCTACACCGACGAAGAGACGGCGGCCAAGGACTACAAGGCCGGCCAGTGCGACGGCGTCGTCGCCACGGGCGTGCGCCTCCAGGGCTTCAACAACTACCCCTCGACCCTCGAGGCCATCGGCGGGCTGCCCAACTACGCGGCCCTCAAGAGCATGGTGAAGTCCATCGCCAAGTACGAGGGCATCGCCAAGGGCATGAAGAAGGGCGAGCACGAGACCGTGGGCATCATGCCCGCCGGCGCCGTCTACCTCTTCGTCCGCGACAAGGGCATCGACTCCGTCCAGGAGCTCGCCGGCAAGCGCATCGCCACGATGACCTACGACAACGCCGCCCCCTTCATGGTCAACAAGATGGGCGCCATCGTCGTGCCCGCCGACCTGGGCAGCATCGGTCCCAAGTTCAACAACGGCGACGTCGACATCTGCTACATGAGCGCCCCCGGCTACGGTCCCTTCGAGCTCCACCGCGGCATCTCGGCCAACGGCGGCGTCATCGAGGCGCCCCTCGCCATGGCCACCTTCCAGGTGCTCGTGCGCCACAGCAAGTTCCCGGCCGACTTCGGCGCCAAGTCCCGCCAGTACTTCGCCGACAACTTCGACAAGGCCCTCGCCGCGGTCAAGAAGACCGACGCCGAGATCCCGGCCGCCAAGAAGATCAAGATCCCGGCCGACACCCTCACCGAGTGGGACGCCCTCTTCCAGGACGTCCGGGTCGAGCTCAAGGGCAAGGGCGCCTACAACGGCACCATGCTCAACCTCATGAAGAAGACCCGCTGCTACCAGGACAAGACCCGCGCCGAGTGCGCCGACAACCGCGAGTAGCACGCCATCTTCGATGATGTTGCGGGCGGCCTCTCCGCGCTGGGGGGGCCGCCCGCCGCCGTTCTCGGGCCGGCGCCACCGGGGCTCCGAGAGCGGCGCTCCCGTCGGGCAGGCCCCCGGGTAGCCCCGGCACCGGCCACTGCGATAGGGGCCGCGCCAAGACCCGCAGTCCGGCACGGCTCCGCCCCTGTGCGCCCCGCCCACCGGCCCGCAACCCCACCCTGCGCACGAGGTCGACATGAGCCACGGAGGGCCCAAGGGGCCACTGGACCGCCTGCTCGGGCCGGTCGCCGTCACCATCCTGGGACTGCTGCTGGTCGCCCTGACCGTCGGTGTGGCGCCCAACTTCGACACGCGCCTCGTGAACCTGGGCGAGTCCATGTGGCCCGGCTACGCCGCCGAGCTGCGCACCGATCCGGCCCTGCCCGACTGTGACCTGGGCGAGCTCGAAGAGCGGCTGAAGTCCTGCCCGGCCGAGGACGCGGCCCCCGCGGCCACCGGCGGCGCCGGCGGCGGCGATCCCTTCGGCGGCACCGATCCGGTCGAGGGCGGCGGCGATCCCTTCGGCGGCGACGACCCCGTCGCGGGCGGCAGCGCTGCGGCCGGCGGTGACCCCTTCGGCGGCGACGACCCCGTCGCGGGCGGCAGCGCCGCGGCCGGCGGCGACCCCTTCGGCGGCGACGACCCCGTCGCGGGCGGCAGCGCCGAGGCTGGCGGCGACCCCTTCGGCGGCGATGACCCCGTCGCGGGCGGCGGCGACCCCTTCGGCGGCGACGACCCCGTCGCGGGCGCCGACAACGCCTGCGCCGACGCGGATCCCTTCGGCGGCGCCGACCCCGTCGCGGGCGGCAGCGCGGCCACCTCCTCGGAGAACTGCCCGGCCCTGCGGGCGCTCCACACGCGCTGTGCCACCAAGCACGCCGAGTACGAAGAGAAGACCACCCGCATCTCGGGCAACGTGAAGACCTTCCGGGCCTTCGAGACGGCCGTGAGCGACTTCGCCCGCTTCCCCTACTGGAAGCACCTGCTCAGCCTCGTGCTGCTGCTCGGCGGCTTCGCGACCACCGTCCGCCGGGAACACATCGCCCTGCGCGAGCCCGAGAACCCGCTCGAGCACCGCATCACCCAGGTGCTCCAGCTCGTCGTCCACCTCGCGATGGTCTACTCCTCGCTCGAGGACTGGCGGGTGGCCCAGGCCGACTCGGCCAAGGTCGAGCACGGCGGGCTGCCCCTGCTCTGGGTGGCGGGCTTCGGCGTGCTCGCGCTGGTCAACCTCTTCCACCTCGTGAAGCTGCCCCGGGGCCTCGACAAGGAGTTCTCGGCCGTGCGCCTCGGCATGGCCATCCCGCTCTACGTCTACATGGGCCTCGTGGGCATCGGCTACTTCCTCGTGCTCGAGGGCCACACCAGCGGCCAGGCCATCTACTTCCACAAGTTCGTCCAGCACCCCGCCGTCTACATCGGCATCGGGCTCTACATCTGGGCGGGCATGATGCTCGGCGAGACCCGGCTGGCCAACCGCGCCTTCGGGCTGCTCACCCCCTGGAAGCTGCCCCCGGCCATCCTCGCCTGGCTCGTGGTCGTGCTCGCGGCCCTGCCGACCGCCTACTCCGGCGCCAGCGGCATCTTCGTCATCGCCGCCGGCGCGGTGGTCTTCGAGCAGCTCCGCAAGGCCGGCGCCTCCCGCCGCCTCGCCCTGTCGGCCACGGCCATGTCGGGCAGCCTCGGCGTCGTGCTGCGCCCCTGCCTGGTTGTCGTGCTGGTCGCCATTCTCAACAAGCAGGTAACCACCGATGAGCTGTTCAGCCGGGGCTTCCAGGTCTTCCTGCTGACCGCCTCGCTCTACCTCATCGCCATGCTCGTGCGGAACCGGGACGGCTTCTCGCTGGCCCCGGCCTCCGAGGCGATGCCCAAGGTGATCACGGCCGTCAAGAAGGTCCTGCCCTACGTGCTCATCGCCGCGGGCGTGCTCGTCTTCTTCGCGGTGGTCATGGCCCTCGAGGTCTCCGAGCACACGGCGGCCTTCATGCTGCCCGCCATCCTCATCGCCTTCGTCATCTACGACACCCGCATCTCGAAGCCCGACGAGGACGAGACCCCGCGCGAAGACCCGGGCAAGACCCTGCCCGCCCTGACCCGCGCGACCCTCGAGTCCTCCGGCCACATCGGCGCCCTGCTGATGCTCATGGCCGGCTCGGTGGGCCTCGGCGGTGTGGTCGAGCGGGCCGAGCTCATGAGCCTCGTGCCCCCCGACCTGGGCTCGCCGATGACCACCATGGCCATCCTCGTCGTGGCCATGGTCTTCGTGGGCATGACCATGGACGCCCTGGGCGCCGTCGTGCTCGTCAGCGTGACCATCGCGCCGCTGGCCTACAACAACGGCATCGCCCCGGTCCACTTCTGGATGATGGTGCTCTGCGCCTTCGAGCTCGGCTACCTGACCCCGCCGGTGGCCATCAACCACCTGCTCGCGCGCCAGGTCATCGGGCCCGAGGCCCGGGTCGAAGAGATGCCCATCGAGGGCGGCAGCTGGTGGGCCAACAACGAGCACCTGTGGCTGCCGATGGTGGTCATGGGCACGGCGCTGATCCTCGTGGCCTTCGTGCCGCTGCTGCTGGGCGCGGGCGGCTGAGCCCTGCCCCCCCGCTGACCGTGTGGCCGCCGGCCCCCCTGCCTTCAGGCGAAGTGCAGGGGGGCCGGCTACGTTGCGGCGCCTGCCCCGGAGTCCCCATGCGCACCGCCGCCCTGTGCCTGCTGCTGCTCGGCTGCGGCGGCACGTCCGAGAAGCCCCCGGGCGACCGCACCGGGGCCCCCGCCGACAGCGGCACGCCCGCCGACAGCGACGGGACCGACGGCGGCGCGGGCACGGACGGCGACGACGGCGAGGCCACCCTCGACTGTGGCGCGCCCACGACCATTCCCGGCGACCTCCACCTCGGCGCCGGCGCGCTCGACACGCTCTGTTCCACGGGGAACGCCGTCGAGGGCGACCTGCTGCTGGACGACCCCGCCCTCACCGGCGACCTCGCCGCCCTGGGCTGCCTCTGCCGGGTCGGCGGCACCCTCACCATCGCGGGCACGGGGCTGGCCGCCCTCGACGGCCTCGACCAGCTCGCCCACACGGGGGGGCTGGTCATCGCCGAGAACGAGCTGCTGGAGAGCGTCTCGGGCCTCTCCTCCCTCGCGCTGGTCGACGGGCCCCTGGCCGTGGTCGACAGCCCCGCCCTCACCAGCCTCTACGGCATGGACGCCCTGGCCCAGGTCAGCGGCGACGCCACCCTCTCGGGGCTGCCCCTGCGCAACCTCCGGGGCCTCTCGGGCCTCGCTCTGGTCTCGGGCGACCTCGTGCTGGCCGACCTGCCCCGGCTCGAGAGCGCCGAGGGGGCGGGCATGCTCGAGCGGGTCGAGGGGGCCATGACCGTGCAGCGCACCGGCGACCACGACTTCACGGGCCTCGACCGGCTGCGCCGGGTGGTGGGCGGCCTCACCATCGAAGACAGCGGCGCCCGGCTCACGGGCCTCACGGGCCTGGGCACCCTCGGCGGCAGCCTCGTGCTCCTCGACCTGCCCCGGCTGCGCGACCTCTCGGGGCTGCCCAACCTCGCCGCCATCTCGGGCCACCTGCGCATCGAAGACGCCCCCCAGCTCAACACCCTCGACGGCGCCGACTCCCTCCAGAGCATCAGCGGCCGCCTCTGGCTCGAGCGCACCCCGGTGGCCAGCCTCGACGGCCTCGCGTCCCTCGAGAGCGCCGGCGGGCTGCGCCTCGTGAGCAACGAAGAGCTCACCAGCCTCGGCGCCCTGCCCCTCGCCCCGACCGTGCGCGGCCTCCACCTCCAGTGGAACACCCGCCTCGTCGACCTCGGCGCGCTGGCCACGGTCACGGCCCTCGAGGGCGACCTCGAGATCCTCGGCCACGTCGCCCTGGCCGACCTCTCGCCGCTGGCCGGGGTCGACCGGGTCGACGGCGACATCAACATCAAGAACAACGCCGCCCTGTCGGACGCCGAGGCCCAGGCCCTCGTCGACGGCATCGCCACCGTCGGTGGCACGGTCACCATCGCCGACAACGGCAGCTGAGCCCGGAGCCCCCATGCCCCGCCCCGTCCCGTCCTCCGCCCTCCTGCTGGCCCTGATCCTCGGGGGCTGCGCCGGCGGCGGCGCTGACAAGGCCGGCCCCGACACCGGCACGGGCGGCGGCGACGGCACCGCCACCACGGACGCCGACGGCGACGGGGTCACGGTGGCCGACGGGGACTGCGACGACAGCGACCCGACGGTCTACCCCGGTGCCGCCGAGCTCTGGTACGACGGCGTCGACCAGGACTGCGACGGGGCCAGCGATCTCGACGCGGACGGGGACGGCGCCGACAGCGACGCCCACGGCGGCGACGACTGCGACGACAGCGACCCGGCGGTCCACCCCGCCGCCGCTGAGCTCTGGTACGACGGCACCGACCAGGACTGCGACGGCAACGACGACGACGCGGACGGCGACACCTGGCCCGCCGGCGACGACTGCGACGACACCGACCCCGCCGTCTCGCCCGACGCCGACGAGGTCTGTGACGACGGCATCGACAACGACTGCGACGGGGCCCTCGCCGGCTGCGGGCCGTGGCAGGACCAGTCCGCCGCCGACGCCGCCGTGACCCTCTGGGGCGAGGCCGCCGGCGACCGCCTCGGCCAGTGCGACCCGGGGGCCGCGGCGGCGGGAGATCTCGACGGTGACGGCATCGACGATCTCGTGGTGTCGGCCATCTTCGAGAGCTCGGTGGCCACCCGCCAGGGGGCCGTCTACGTGCTCTCGGGCCCCGTGACGACCGGCGGAGACGTGGGCAGCCTGGCCACGGCCAAGCTCACGGGCGACGACGCCAACGACTGGGCCGGCTACGCGGTGGCCGGCGCCGGAGACGTCGACGGGGACGGCTTCGACGACCTCTTCGTGGGCGCCACCCGGGACGACACGGCGGGCACCGACGCGGGCATCGGCTTCGTCGTGCACGGCCCCATCACGGGGGCGGCCCCCCTCGCCGCCCGGGCCGAGGCGGCCTTCACCGGCGCGGCCCCGGGCGACATCGCCGGCGAGCTGAGCTGGGTGGGCGACGTGGACGGCGACGGCATGGCCGACCTGCTCGTGGGCGCCCAGTGGAACAGCACGGCCGGGGCCCAGGCCGGCGCGGCCCACCTCGTGACGGGGCTCGGCGCCGCGACCGGCACGGCGAGCCTCGCCGGGGCCACCGCGACCCTGCTCGGGGTGGCGGCCGGCGACGAGGCCAGCTCGAGCCTCGGGGGCATCGGCGACGTCGACGCCGACGGCCTCATGGACCTGGCCATCGGCGCCCGGGGCGTCGACACGGCGGGCGAGAATGCTGGCGCCGTCTACATTCTGACCGAGGTCCTCCCCGGAAGCCAGAGCCTCTCGACCGCCACGGCCACCTACACCGGCGAGTCCGCGGGCGACGAGGTGGGCTGGGGGGCCAGCGTCTCGGCGGCTGGCGACGTGAACAACGACGGCTACGACGATGTCATCGTCGGGGCGCGCAACCAGAGCGCCGCGGCCACCAACGCCGGGGCGGCCTATGTGCTGCTCGGGCCCGTGCCCGCCGGCACCCACAGCCTCGCCGCGGCCAGCGCCCGGCTGCTCGGCGAGACGGCCGACAACTACACCGGCGACAGCGTCGGCGCCGCGGGGGACGTCGACGGGGACGGCTACGGCGACGTGGTGGTGGGCTCGGGCTACAACAGCATCGGCGCCACCGAGGGGGGCGCCGCCTGGATCCTGCGCGGCCCGCTCACGGGCACCCGCAGCCTCGCCGAGGCCGACGGGGTGGTGCGGGCGGCGGCGGCCCAGGACCGGCTGCGCACCCGGGGGGCCGGCGACATCGACAACGACGGGCTGGGCGACATCTTCGTCACGGCCCAGCTCGCCGATGACGGCGACGCGGTCGACGCCGGCGCGCTCTACCTCTTCTTCGGCGCCGGCGAGTAGCGCCGCCGGCCGAGGCCCAGCAGCCCCAGCCCCACGACCAGCCCGGCCCCGGCCTTGCCGCAGCCGCTGGCCTCCTTGTCGGCCGGCGCCGCCCCGGCGTCCCCTTCCGTGGCGCTGTCGGCCGCGGCCGCGTCGTCGTCGCCGTCGCCGTCGCCGCTGTCGGGCCCGGTGGCCGTGCCCGTGTCGACCGGATCGGGCGGGGGCCGGGTGGAGAAGCTGAAGGCATGGTCGGTGGCGAGGCGGGTGCCCGAGCGGCTCTCGATGTCGGCCGACAGGGTCACCGTGAGGTCGGTGTCGGCGGGCCAGTCGGCCTCGGGCTCGAGCAGCAGCACGTGGGAGGCGTCGCCATAGTAGAGCCGCTGGCGGACGGGGTGGACCGTGCCGTGCGCGTCCACCACCGAGATGTGATCGTCGGAGATGCCCCCTGGGTCCATGCTCTCGGCGAAGAAGACCGCGAGCGCGGCGTCGGGCAGGGCGGCGCTGCGCGGGTGGCCCATGCCGCCGTCCGGGGGCCAGGTGCGCGACACGAGCCGGGCCGGCGCCACGCCCTGGAGGCGGTCCCAGAGCTCTTGCCAGTAGAGGGCCACCCGGGCGGCCTCGTAGGCGGGAATGCCCGGCACGGCCTCGTCTTCGAGGTGGGCCGTCGCCCAGGGGAAGGCCTCCTGGTAGCCCGCCACCAGCTCGGGGTTGCCGCCGCCGATGCCGACGAGGGTGATGGCGGCCTCGAGCAGCCCCTGGCCCCGGCCGAGGGTGGCCGTGTCGACCTCGATGCCGTGGTCGGCGAAGAGCGTGACCAGCACGGTGTCGGGCAGCCAGCGGGGCGGCAGCTCCTGGGCCCCCGTGAGGGCGGCCCACTGGAAGTCGGTGGCCTCGTCCATGCTCTCGCCGGCGGCCCAGCCCGCGTCGGCGTCGTAGTGGGTCTGGGACCAGCGCAGGTAGCAGGCGTCGAAGTGCTGGTCGGCCATGCCGTGGGAGCCGAGGCCCATGTAGAAGGCGACGTGGCGGGCGGCCTCGTCGTCATAGGGCGGGCTGTGGTGGTCGGCGATCCAGGCCCGGTAGCGGTCTTGGAAGGGCTCCCAGTGGGCCGCCTCGCCGTAGGGGTGGCCGAGGGGGTAGCCGCCGTCGGGGAACATGGTGCCGTGGACGAGGGCGTCTTCGTTGTCGACCAGCAGGGTCTTCAGCTCGCCGTCGGGCAGCAGCCGCAGGGCCTCGCGGGTGATCCAGACGTGGGTGGTCTGGCCGTTGGCCGCAGCCGGGGCCGACAGCGACAAGGCGAGCAGCAGCGGGTTCCACATGGGGCCTCCAGCGCCCCCTCCGTAGCCCGGTGCCGGGCCACCGGGGCCGACCGGCGCCCCCCCACCGGCGCGCGGCCCCTCCCCCCTTCGGGGGAGGCGACCAGGGGGGGGGCACATGCACGATGCACGGCGGCAAGTCGTTGCGATGCGCACCCACGGCAGAGGCAATACAGCGGGGGCCCAGGCTCTCGATCCCCCACGTGCAGGACCCCGCATGAACTCCACCACCGTTCTCCTGACCCAGACGATGCTCGACTTCCTCGTCGACTTCGAGGCCCGCTGCTTCGAGACCGACGACGACGGGGTCCACCAGCTCACCCCCGTGGGTGTCGAGGTGATGAAGGCGCTCGCGGGGGGCACCGTGTCGGGCCACGATCCGACCGTCGCCGACGAGCTGCAGGCCGCCGCCACGAAGGCCCGCATCGCCCAGGCCGCCAACCTCCAGTCGCTGGCCCCGTGAGCCGGGGGGCCGTCCAGCCCCGCGCGCCCCTGCCGCCCCTCGACCAGCGGATCGCGGCGGCCCTCGACCGCGTCGCGGCCCCGATCGATGCCGCAGCGGCCCGGGCCCTCGCGGCGGTCGGGGGCGTGCTCCAGGCCACCCTCGACGGCATGCGGGGCCTGCCCCACTGTGTGCTCGCCGACCACATCGCCGCGCCGCGGGGCCTCGGCGCCGCCGCCGAGCAGGCCATCGCCGAACCCCTCGACCTGGTCCAGGTGGCCATCGAGCTGGCCGACGACCTCGCCGACTGGGAGGCCGACACCGCGGCCGGACGGCCCCATGTTGCCGTGCTCGAGGCCATTCCCGCGAGTGTGCGGCCCGCCCTGCCCGCGGTCGCCACCGCCGCGGCCTTCGCCCGCCTGGGGGCGCTGGCGGCGGGCGAGACCCCGGGCCTGGCGGTCGGCCGGGCCCAGGCCCAGCTCGCCGCCGTCCTGGCCCACATGGCCGCCGCCCAGGGCCTCACGGACGACGCCCACATCGCCGGCACCGCCGACGAGCAGGGCCGGCTGCTGGGCCTCGCGCTCTGGCTCGACCCGGCCACCCCGCCCGCCGAGCAGGCCGCCGTCGACACCTGGGCCCGGGCCTACGGCCGCACCTGGGAGCTGGCCCAGCGGGTGACCGAGGGACGCGTCGCGCCGGCCACGCTGCTGCGGGCCCAGGAGCGCTGCCGCCGGGCCTGGCCGACCACGGCCCCCTTCGCCCCCGGCGACGCCCTCTCCCTCGACCACCTCCTGCCCCGGGCCCTGTGCTGATGCGACCCATGACGCCCGACCGCGCCGCGGCCCTCCAGGCCACCTTCTCGCCCCGCGACATGGCCATCGCCGCGACCCTGCCCCTGTGGCTGCTGGTGCCGGGCCACGCCCTGCAGTGGATGCTCACCGGCGAGCTCGCCCGGGGCGGGGCCTGGGGGCTGCTCGCCTGGCTCGGCGCCCTGCCCTGGCTCTGGCTGATGCGGCGCTGCGCCCAGGCCTACGCGGGCACCCCGGCGCCGCCCCGCCCCCCGGCCCTCTTCTGGCCCTACGCCGCGGCCATCTACGGCTGGATCCTCTTCTCCTCCTGGTTCTTCCCCCCGCAGTACGGCGCCCTGCCCGTGCTGGTGACCGGCGCGATGCTGGTCAACACCATCCGCATGCTCCACGACGCCGCGCCCCTGCGCCAGAGCTACGTGGCCGGTGGCCTCGGCGCCTGGGGTGCCCTGCTGCTGGTCGATCTCGTCGGCGGCCCCGGACCGCTGCACCTCGCCGGGGAGGCGCCGCTGCTCGTGGTGGGCACCCTCCTCGGCCACGTCCTCGTGGTGGCCGCCACGGTCGCGGGGGTCCGCGCCATCGGCCGCCAGTTCCGCGAGGGCGAAGACGACCAGCGGGACCGGGCCGAGCTCGAGCGCCAGATCGCCGTGATGGCCCGCGAGCGCGAGGTGGTCCAGCGCAGCAGCACCCTGATGGTCCAGGGCCTCGCCGCGACCCAGTTCTCCCACGACGTCAAGTCGCCGCTCACGGTGCTCGCCCTCCACACCTGGGAGCTGGGCGAGCTGCTGCCCACCCTGCCCCCCGCCCAGGCCACGGCCCTCGCCCGCATCCGCGACGAGCTCACCACCGTCCAGGAGACCCTCGGGGCCATGGCGGCCGAGCTGGTCCGGGCCGTGAGCGGCCCCTCCCAGGCGGCGCCCCAGCCCGTCGACCGGCTCGCCGACGAGGCCTGCCGGGTGCTCCAGCAGCTGCTGCCCGGCTACCGGCTGGCGGCCCCGCGCCTCGCCCTGCCCGCGCCCCTGCCGTCGACCCCCGTCTGGACGGCCCCCGGCCACGCCACCGTGCTCGCCAACATCCTGCTCAACTCGCGGCTCCACGGCAGCGAAGACATCGAGCTCACGGTCCAGGACGACCACCCCCACTTCCTCCGCCTCTGCGTGCGCGACTTCGGCGTGGCCGCCGCCGACCGGGCCCCCGCCCTGGCCCGGGTGCGCCAGCGCCTCGCCCTCGAGGCCCCGGTGCCGGCCCCCGCCTCCGCCGAGCCCGCGCCGGGCGCCCTGCCCCAGAGCTACGGCCTCGGGCTCATGCTCGCCAAGCTCCAGCTCATGCGCGCCGGCGGCACCCTCCGGGCCGAGGCCCCCGCCCAGGGCCCGGGCCTGCGCTTCGTGCTCGTGCTGCCCCGCCGCGACCCCGCCAGCCTGCCCCCGGGGGCCCGGCCCGAGCAGGCCTGAGCGCCCCGCCTGGCGGGGGTCAGCCCGCGCCGTCGCCCACCAGCGGCCCCCGCAGCTCGGCCCGCAGCCCCGCGCCCGGGCTGCTCTCGAGGCGCAGGGTCCAGCCGAGGTGGGTGGCCGCGGCCTGGGTGATGGCGAGGCCGAGGCCCCGGCTGCGTCCCCGGGCGGGATCGGTGAGGAAGGTGGGGGCGGAGAGGTCGACCGCGTCGGGGGGCAGGCCCGGGCCGTCGTCGAGCACGGTCAGGCAGAAGGCGCCGTCGGCGGCGTCGAGCACCAGGGCCACGTGGCCGCCCTCGTTGCCGTGCCTGACGGCATTGTGGACGAGGTTGGCCACCGCGCGCTCGGCGAGGGCCGCGGCGCCCCGGACCACCACCGGGCCGTCCGGGGTCGCGGCCCCCACCTCGACCTCCTGCAGCGCGCCGAGGGCGGCGAAGCGGGTGCCGAGGCGCGAGACGATCTCGCCCAGGTCGAAGCTGCCGGTGGCCGGGGGCAGCCCGCTGCGCAGCCGGGAGGCCTGGTGGAGGTTGTCGACCAGCGCGTTGACGTACTCGGCATCGCCGAGGGCCCGGCGCAGGGCCGGATCGCCCGGGGGCACGGCGGCGCCGAGCTCCTGGACGGCCAGCAGCAGCGAGGCGAGGGGGGTGCGCAGGTCGTGGGCGGTGTCGGCGAGGTGGCGCTCGAGGGCCTGGCGGCGCTCCTCGAGCTGGGCCTGGTGGGCGAGGATGCGGCCGTGGGAGCGGTCGAGCACTGTGGCGATCTCGCCGAGCGCGTCGGGCACCTGGTCGGGGGCGGGGCGGTAGCCGGGCGCGCCGACCCCCCGGGCCGCCCGCTCGAGCCGGGCGATGCGGCGCAGCAGGGGCTGGACGACGAAGGCGACGGCCAGGCCGGCCAAGAGCAGGAAGGCGAGGGTGCCGCCACCGACCAGCCCCACCCTGAAGACCGGGGCGAAGTCGAGGGGCTTGCCGAAGCGCAGCCGCACGATGGCGCAGGGCCCGTCGGGGGCCACCCGGCGGGCGTCGCCGCGCGCCTGGTCGTCTTCGGCGAAGGCGAAGCCCCGGGTCTCGACCCCCGCCCGCAGGTTGGGCTCGAGGGGGGGCGCGTCGGGATGGGCGCCGTGGCCGTCGTTGTCGTAGGCCCAGGCCTCGACCATGTCGACCACCTGGGGGTGCCAGGCGGCCGGATCGGCCTCGCAGCGGGCCAGCTCGCCGGGGGGCAGGCTCCAGGGGGGCTGGAGCAGCCGGTCGCGCACCAGCTCGGTGGTGGCCCAGATGACGCCGCCGGCGAGCACCGGCGCGATGAGCACCGCCAGCAGCACCCGGCTGCGCAGGGTGAGGTCGGCCCTCACGCCGGCCCCGGCGGGTCGAAGCGGTAGCCGATGCCCCAGACGGTCTTGATGCAGGCGGCGTCGTCGCCCAGCTTCTTTCGCAGCCGCGACATGTGGCTGTCGACGGTGCGCTCGGTGGCGCCAGACTCGGCCGAGAGGGTGTGGGCGACGAGCTGGGCGCGGGTGACGGCCCGGCCCGGTCGGGCCGCCAGCCAGGCGAGCAGGTTGAGCTCGGCGGCCGTGAGCCCCAGGTCGACCCCGCCGCGGGTCGCGACCCGGGCGTCGAGGTCGAGGTCGACCCCGCCCACGGCGATGACCTTGGGCGGCGCGGCGGCCCGCAGGTTCAGGCGCGAGCGCAGCCGGGCCACCAGCTCCTCCATCCAGAAGGGCTTGGGCACGAAGTCGACGGCACCGAGCGAGAAGCTGCGGATGCGGGCCTCGCGCTCGGTGCGGGCGCTGAGCACAATGACAGGCACCGAGCGGCGCCCCTCGAGGGCCTCGAGCACGGCGAAGCCGTCCTGGCCGGG
>CAXQUZ010000081.1:0-6674 GCA_964226865.1 Myxococcota bacterium
TCTACACGTCTTAAGACACTCTGTCCCTCCACGACGCTCTTCCGATCTGGCAACGACGGCGACGGCCTCGGCCTGCTCCAGTGCGCCGGCAGCCGGCTGCACCAGCTCGTGGCCGCCGCCAACACCGCCAGGGGCCTCACCGGCGACACGGCCAGCGCCAGCATCACGCTCGCCTACGCCGTCTCCGGGGGCAACGGCACCGACTGGGACGGCGGGCTCGCCGGGCGCGCGGGTGCGGACGGCAACCAGACCCTGGACTGTGACTACGCCGCGCTGGTGGTCAACGGCGACGCCAGCGACGACCTCGTCAGCTTCTCGAGCGTGTCGCCCTGCCGGGACGCGGGCGACCCCTCCGTGACGGATCTGGACGGCAGCCTGGGCGATCCGGGCCACCTCGGCGGGCCCGAGGCCTGGGACGAGGATCTCGACGAAGACGGGGTGGCGCTGTCAGCCAGCGACTGCGACGACACGGACCCCAGCATCTACCCCGGCGCGGCCGACGCCTGGTATGACGGGCGCGACAGCGACTGTGCCGGCGACGATGACAACGACGCAGACGGCGACGGCTACGGCGTTCCCGACGACTGCGACGACACCGATGCCGCGGTCTACCCCGGCGCCCCCGACAGTTCGGTGGACGGGATCGACCAGGACTGCGACGGGGACGACGCCGGCGAGCCGGTCGACAGCGGCACGGACGACGGCGACGACGGGGGCGGCGAAGACAACGACGGGGACGGCTTCGGCCCCGGGGCCGACTGTGACGACGCCGATCCGGCCGCCCACCCCGACGCCCCCGAGATCTGCGACGACGGCCTCGACAACGACTGCGACGGCTTCGCGGACGACTTCGACAGCGACTGCACGGCCAAGGCGGACGACTGCGGCTGTGCGAGCCGGGGCGGCGCGCCCCCCCTCGGCGGGCTGGCCCTGGCGCTGGGGCTGGTGGTCCTGGGCCGGGCGCGCCGGCGCGACGGGCTCAGCCCCCGGACTTGAGCCGCTCGAGGGTCTTCTTGCCGACACCGGGCGCCGCGCCCACCGCCTGGATGGTGGCGTAGGGGCGGCCCCGCTCGACCGCCCGGAGCTGGGTGGTGGCGATGCCCGCGGCCCGCAGCTGGGCCTCGGTGGCGCGGTTCGCGAAGGCGAGGGTGTGGGCCGCCTCGCTCGCCGAGAAGGACACCCCGTCCACGGTGGCCGCGGCAGCGGGCGCCGGGGCGGGGGGTGGCGGCGGTGCGGCCTCTGGCTTGGGGGCCGGGGCCGCGGTCGGCGTGGGCTTGGCCTTGGGCTTCGGGGAGGGCGCCGGCGCCGCCCGCTTGGCGGCGGGTCGGGCACGGGGGGCCGGCGGCGGGGCCGTGGGCTGCAGCGTGGCCTCGATGCGCAGGGCGCCGTCCTGCTCGGTCCAGTCGGGGCGGAGGCTGTGGTGGCCGGCGAGCTCGAGGCGCAGCTCGGGGGGCAGGTCACCGCGCACCGCCAGGGTGTCGGCCCAGGGGGTCTCGCCCACGGGCTCGCCGTCGACCAGCACGGTGGCCCCCGGCGGGTCGGTCACGATGACCGCCGGCACGGTGCGGGGGGCCGCCTCGGCCGCGAGGGCCGCGAGCTCGGGCGCGCCCGCGGGCGCCGCGGCGGGCGCGACCACGGCAGGCGCCACGGGGGCGGCTCCGCCCGAGAGCACCGAGGCCCCGATCCCCACGGCCAGCAGCACGGCCGCCGCCCCCGCCCCGAGCAGCACCCCCGGCAGCCACCGGCGCTTGCCCTCGGGCAGGGTCTGCTCGTCCAGGGCATCTCGGGCGGCCGCGGCGGGCAGGACCGCCGGCTCGGGATCGAGCTCGAGGGGCGGCGCGGCGTCCGCCTCGGCCAGGGCCATGCGCACCCGCTGGAGCTCGACCAGCAGGAGATCGGCCGACTGGAAGCGCCGGGCGGGATCCTTCTCCATGCAGCGGCGGGCCACCGCCTCGACCATCGGCGGCACGGGCACGTCCGGCGCGCGCTCGGCCATCGGCGGGTAGGGGTCGCGCACGTGCGACATGGCCAGGCTCATCGCATTGCGCGAGCTGTAGGGCAGCTTGCCCGTGCAGGCCCGGTAGAGCATCACCCCGACCGCGTAGAGGTCGCTGCGGGCGTCGGCCTCGAGGCCCCGCACCTGCTCGGGGGCAGCGTAGTGGGGGGTGCCGAGAAAGGAGCCGTCGCGGGTGATCTCGGTGACCTCGGCCTCGGCCGACTTCACCAGGCCGAAGTCGAGCAGCTTCGCCACATCCTGGAACTCGTCGCCCGCCAGGATCTGGACGTTGCCGGGCTTCACGTCCCGGTGGACGAGCCCGGCCTTGTGGGCGTGGCGCAGCCCCCGCACGATCTGCTCGAAGATGTCGAGGGTGCGCTCGAGCTCGATGGGCCCCTCGCGCATGATCGACTTGAGGCTGCGGCCGTCGAGCAGCTCCATCGCGATGTAGCAGAGGCCCTCGGCCGTGCGGCCGTAGTCGTGCACCGTCACCACGTTGGGGTGGGCGAGGCTGCCGGCCTTCGAGGCCTCCCTGAAGAAGCGCTCGGCGTAGCGCTCGTCGCCGCCCTCTTCGAGCTCGGGCCGCATGATCTTGACGGCCACGGGACGGTCGAGGCTCAGCTGGGTGGCCACGTAGACCCGCCCCGAGCCGCCCTTGCCCAGGGCCCGCTCGACCCGGTACTTGCCGTCGAGCTCGATGCCCAGGAGGGGATCGACCAGGGACTGGGGCGACTTGGCGCGGGCAGCCCGCCGGGCGAGCTTCTCGTCCAGGGAGGGCGCCCCCTGGCCGGACGGCGCGCCATCGGTCTTGGGGGTGGGGCCAGACATGCCCGCATCCTACACCGCGCGCCGCCCGCTCCCCACCCCCCCCGGCAGGCGCCGGCGCCGGGCAGGGGGCCGCGCGGGCCTTCAGCCCTGCCAGGGCAGGAGGTGGAAGCTCTGGATGAGCTCGGCCTCTTCGGCGTCGGCCGCGCTCGCGAAGTTGACCTTGAGGTAGTCGCGGTCGGCGAGGCTCTCGTGCTCGGCCTCCTCGACCCCCTGGGCCGCGAGCACGTCGCGGAACAGGAAGTCGTCGGGGTACACGAAGAGCACCCCGGTCTCCTCGAGAACGAGCTGCTCGCCGGAGGCACCGCGGATCCAGAGCTGGTGGCGGGCGTCCTCGTAGACGAGCTGGCGCAGGCGGTGGAGGGTCGAGAGCAGCCGGTCGCGGGGGATGTCGACAGCCACGAGGCGCTCGGGCTTGGCGAGCTGGACGCCGGCCGCCCGGTCGACCATGCGCACGTAGAGCACCTTGTAGGGCGGCTTGAGTGCGTTGACCATGGCCCGGTGGACCCGCTCGAGGTGGGCCGCCGGGGCGCTGATCACCAGCCGCGAGACGCCGCCCTGGAGCACCTCGGCCTTGTAGGCCAGGGGCGGCACGAAGCCGTCGGGCTCGCCCTCTTTCGTGACGCTGGTGGCCTTGTCGAGGGGGGCGCCGCCGGGGGCGGGCGGGATGGGCATGCGGAAGTCGCGCACGGGGGGCTCCAGGGCGGGGGCTGGCGACCTACTCCGCAGCCGGGGGCGGGGCCAGATCCGGGCGGGTGATGGCGTCCTCGGCCGTCCAGTGGCCGTAGAGGGGGTTGGGCAGCACGAAGAAGCGCTTGCCCAGCTCGTCCATGCGCGCGCCGCCGTCCTCGCCGTCCCGGGGCAGATCCTCCCAGGAGTCGCCCAGGTAGGCGACCACCGCGAGGGGCTTGCCCGTGGTGCAGCCGCCCGTGCCGGCCCGGACCGCCGCCCGCCGGGGGGCCTTGTCGCTGGTCTCGGTGCGGGGGCAGAGCAGGTCGCCGTCCGTCCAGAGGCCCTCGGCCACGAGGTTGGCCTGGGTCGGCGCCGCCACCACGTCCTTGCGGTTGGTCAGGTAGACGACCGTGCCCCCGAGGGACCGCACCCCGTCGACGAAGTCCTTCGCGCCCGGGATGGCCGCCGCGGCCTCGCGCCGGCACCAGGCATGCCAGGAGGGGCTGTCGTAGGGCAGGCCGTAGGCGTGGCGCTCGAGCTGGTAGGTCGAGTTGTCGAGCACGGTCTCGTCCACATCGAGAATGACGGCCCACTGGCCCTTCTTGAGCTTCTTCGACTGGCGACGGACCGCACCGAGGGCCGCCCGGTAGGTCTGGGTCGTGAGGCCGTGGTACTCCGCCGAGTCCCGGACCCACTTGAGGGCCGTCTCGGAGGTGTGGGCGGGGGCCTCGGCCGCCTCGGCAGCGATGGCCAGCGGAGAGAGCAGCGTCAGGAACAGGGCGAAGGCAGCAGCGGGCATGGCAGGACTCCGGAGCCCGGGGCCCCGCACCGGGGCCTCGCTCAGGCCGCCGCGACCCACCCGAGCTGGATCAGCCACAGGTAGAAGAACATGCGCGGCCCGCGCAGCAGGCACACCAGCACGAAGCGCCGGTAGGGCATCTTGATGGCCCCCGCCGCGTAACAGGTCACGCTGAAGGGGAGCGGGGAGATGGCGCCCACTGCGAGGGCGAGGGTGCCGTAGCGCTGGACGAGGGCAAAGACGCCGGCGCCCGGGCCCGCGAGGTAGCGCCGCACCGGGCCCCGGTCGGCCGCCCACCGCGCCCCGAGCCACGCCACCGTGCCGCCGAGGATGCTGCCCACGGTGGTCGTGGCCCCGATGGAGAAGAAGTCGCGGCCCGCGATGTGGGCGAAGCCCATGAACACGTCGGAGGGCACGGGCTGGGGGACCATGTCGAGCACCGAGGCCGCCACCAGCAGCCCCGGCAGCCCCGTGAGCCCGACATACCAGCGGGCGAAGGCCGTCGTGGGCTCGCGCAAGAGGGCCCCCAGCACGCCGAGCATGGCGATGAGCACCAGCACGCCCACCGAGAAGCGGATCAGCAGGCTGCGCAGGTCGAAGTCTGGCGGCGGGGCCACGCCGGCACCGGGCACCGGCAGCGGGCCCACGGGGGCCACAGCGGCGCCGGAGCGGGGGCGCTCCCCGGCAGCAGACTCGGCGGGATCGGGCATCACAGGCTCAGGAAGGGTCGGGCGGGGCCGGCGGCGCACCGGGCGCGGCCGTGCCGTGGGGCGCGGTGGTGCCCAGGGAATCGGCCGCAGCGACCGGCGCCGCGAGCCCCGGGACCGCCCGGCGCATCATCCGGTGGTCGATGCCTGCGTCGTCGAAGACGGGGCCGAAGGCGGTGTAGCCCAGCCGCGTGTAGAAGCCGAGGGCCGTGAGCTGGGCACCGAGGCGCAGCTCCCGGGCACCGAGCGCCGCGGCCCGCGCGTGGAGGCCGCGCATCACCGTGGCACCGTGCCCGGCCCCCCGGTCTGCGGCCTCGACCGCCACCCGCTCGACCTTCGCCACCCGTCCGTCGTCGACGAGGCGCAGCCGGGCCGTGGCCACGTCCCGCCCGTCGATCACCAACAGCACGTGCTCACAGCCCGGGTCTCGCCCGTCCAGCTCCTCGGCCTCGGCCACCCCCTGCTCTTCGATGAAGACACGGCGGCGGATGCCCTCGCAGCGGGCCAGGCGGGGGTCGGTGCCGGGAAAGTGCAGCAGCACGGCCCTCAGTCCTCGCACTGGTAGAGGAAGGAGGACTTGCCGATGCGCACCCGGTCGCCGTCGCGCAGCGGGCGCCGGCTGGGCAGCTTCTCGCCGTTGACGCTCACCGCGCCCCACCAGGTCTGGCGGCGCAGGGTGTGCTGCTTGCCGTCCCAGGCCAGCTCGGCGACGACCCCCCAGCTGAACCAGCCCTCGGTCTCGACCATGCCGGCGGTGCCCAGGGTCAGGGGACGGTCTTCCGGGTACCAGAAGCGGCGCTGGTTCGACTCGAGCACCAGCTTGGCGTTCTCGACGACGTGGTTGTCTTCCTGGAGCTTGCGCAGGGTGTTGATGTCCATCGCGAAGGTCGAGGCCCCGTCGTCGGCCATCACGCCGCCGGGCTCGTACTCGGGCAGGTACTCGACGAAGCGGCCCTTGTAGAAGCGGTCGGTGCGGGCATCGCCCAGGAAGACCAGCGAGAACTTGCCGATCTGGATCTCGTCGCCGGACTTGAGCGGGGCCTGATCGACCTTCGTGCCGTTGACCAGCACGCCCGAAGACGAGTCCATGTCTTCGATGTTGACGCCCTGCTGGCCGACCAGCACCCGGGCGTGGACCCGGCTGACCGAGACATTGGGGAGCACCAGCTGGCACTCCTCGGCGCCGCGGCCGATCACGCTCTCGCCCTCGGGGAGCTCGAAGCGCTGGTTCTTCGTGAGGGTCGACTTGACGATGAGGCGGGGCATCGCGGGCTCCAAGATCCGAGCAGCAAGCGCAAGATGCGCATGGCTAACGCGGGCCTCCGTCTTGCACCGCCACAACCGCCGCTCCGCCCCAGAGGTCGGGACGCCGTCCGCCGGCCGGGCCGCCCCGGGGCCAGTTCGGCTTCAAGCCGTCCAGGGTGGGCCGATGGGAGGAGCACCACCGGAGGCGGGCGCCCGAGGCCCGCCGCGCACCGCAAGGGGGGACGCCGCCGTGGACGACCTCGAGACCGCGAGCTGGACCGATGCACTGTGCCCACCTGAGCGCCAGGATCACCGAGACCAGCTGATCCAGCTCGATGGGCCCGGCGCCCCGCGCACCGTCGAGCTCGGCCACTGCACGGGCGCTGACGGCCTGGTGGTGGGGCGCAGCGACGACGCGACGGTCTGCGTG
>CAXQUZ010000082.1:0-6074 GCA_964226865.1 Myxococcota bacterium
GACGGCATACGAGAGAGCATGCGGTGACTGGAGTTCAGACGTGTGCTCTTCCGATCTATCCGACCGAGCGCCAGCACGCCCTGGTGGTGGTGGTCCCGGCGGACTGGGTGCTGGGCCGGGGCGACCTCGGCTTCGTCCAGGCCATGGGCAACGTGCTGGCGGCCCGGCGGGTGCGCGACCAGGTGATGCACGACCGGGCCCGGCTCGCGGCCCGGGTGCAGCGGGACGACGAGCGCCAGGTGCTCGGACGCCGGGGCGTGCGCGCCGCCCAAGACCACAACAACTACCTGTCGGTGGTGATGTCGACCCTCGAGGCGCTCGCTGCGAGCCCGGCCGTGGCCGGGGCCCACGCTGCCGACCTCGCGGCCCTCCGGGAGCTCACCCAGGACGCCGCCCAGCGCACCCACCAGTTCCTCCTCGCGAGCATGGGCGACAGCGCCCAGGCGCCGGTCGCCGTGCCCGCCGCCGTGGTGCAGGAGGCCGCCGGCTTCCTGCGGCGCCTCGCAGGGGCGAACACCCGCTTCGCGCTCCAGCTCGGCGCCGAGGGCGCAGCCGTGCTCGCCGATGCCGACGAGCTGGCCCAGATCCTCCAGAGCCTCGTGGCGGCCGCCCGGGCCTCGCTGCCCGCGGGGGGCCAGGTCCGCATCGAGACGGCCCTCGGCCGGGTGGAGGGCGAGCAGCCCGTGCGCGCGGCCCCCCGGGAGGTCACCTCGGGGGGGCACGACGCTGGCGCGGACCACGTGCTCGTCACCGTGCGCAGCAGCCCGGTCGTGCCCTCCGGCGCGGGCGCCGTTGTCGGGTCCCTGCCGGCGGGCCTCGCGCTCGTCCGGGCCATCGTCGCCCGCCGCGGCGGCTGCCTCGGCGTGGGCCACCCGGCCACCGGGGGGCTCGTGCTCCCGGCGGCGCTGCCCCGGGTCGAGGCCCGGCCGGCCGACATCGCCCCGCCCCGGGGCGCCAGCCGCGGCCAGGTGTTGCTCGTCGAGGACGAGCCCGAGCTGCGCAGCCACCTCGCGCGCCACCTGCGCCGCGCGGGCTACGCGGTCTGGGAGGCGGGCGCGCCGGACGAGGCCTGGGTCCGCTTCCACGAGGCGGGCGAGGGGCTGTCGGGCATGGTCACCGACATCCGCCTCGGCGGGGCCTCGGGGGTCGAGCTGGTGGCCGCGCTCCGGGCCACGGGCCGCCCCCTGCCGGTGCTCTACATCACGGGCTATGCCGAGCCGGAACAGCTCCGTGTTGCCCGAGAGGAGGGTGTTCTCATCAAGCCCTTCCGGATCGGGCGCTTCATCGAGGCGGTGGACGGCATGCTGGGCCAGCGCCGCGTGCCCGCGCCCGAGCCGGGCCGCGCCGCCCAGCCGGGGGGATAGGGCCCCTCTCTGTCCGTTCCTGCCCCGGAGCCGCCTGTGGCCGTGCCGCCCCCCGAGACCATCGATCTCGACCGCTGGCCCCGCGCCAGCCACTTCCGCTTCTTCCGCGACTTCGCCGACCCCCACTTCATGCTCGTCGCCGATGTCGACATCACGACCCTGCACGCGGCGGCCGGGGCCCGGGGCATCTCGCGCTTCGCGGCCATGCTCCACGCGGTCTGCTGGGCGGCCCACGCCGTGCCCGCCTTCAGGCTGCGCATGCGCGGGCCCGACACCGTGGTGCGCCACGCCCGGGTCCACCCCTCCTTCACGGCCCTGCTCGACGGCGAGAACTTCGAGTACCGCCGGGCCGACTACGATCCTGACTTCGCCCGCTTCGCCGCCGGGCTCCGGGCCGAGCTCGCGCGGCCGGCCGAGGGGGTGCTGCGGCCCGGGCCCCTCGCCCAGGACGACCTGCTCTTCGTGAGCTGTGTGCCCTGGGTCCACTTCACGGGCATGAAGCACGCCTCCTGGCAGCCCCGCAGCGACAGCTTCCCCCGGCTCTGCTGGGGGCGCTTCACGACCGGCGCGGACGGGCGGGTGCGCACCTCGGTCTCGGCCCAGGTCCACCACGGGCTCGCGGACGGGGTGCACGTCGGGCGCTTCTTCGCGGCCCTCGAGGCCCGGGCGGCGGCGGTGGACTGGCTGGTGGCCGACGAGACGGGTCCGGGGCGTTAGGCCTCGCGGCCCGCCGCGCCCGTGCCGGCGCGGGTGGCCCCGGCGCGCGTGCCCGGGGGCGCCCGCCCTGCGCTGGCTGTCGGCCCCCTGGAGCTTGCCGTGTCGACCGATCCCGCTGCCCGCCTGACCGCCCTCCGCCTGGCCTACGGGGCCCGCCGCGCCACGCTCCGCAGCGGGGAGGGGCCCGCCGTCGAGGTCACGGGCGCCGGTGGTGGGCTGGTGCGGGCGGTCGAGGGGGCGGGCCTGCGGCCGCTGCTGGCGGCCCTGCGCAGCGGCGAGGTCGCCGAGCTGGACGACGCGGGCTGTGCGCTGCGGGTCTCCCACCACGGGGCCGAGGGTCGGGTGCGGGTCCAGTGGGACCAGGGCCCGGTCTTCGAGGACCGCATGCCCGTGCCGGCCGGGCCCCTGGCGCTGCCCGCGCCGCCTGCGCTCGCGCCCGCCGCCGGGGCGGTGCCGGCCGCTCCAGTGTCGGCGGCCCCGGCCGCTCCGGTGGCGGCCGCCGCCCCGCTCGACCGGGCCGCGGCCCTCGCGGCGCTGCGCGAGCCCCTCGAGGTGCTCGGCGGCCAGCTCTACCCGGTGGGGGGGGCGCCGGGCCGGCCCGAGGGGCGCGTGCCCGCGGTGGGGCCGGCCGATCTCGGCAGCCGCGCCTTCCTCCGGGCCCACGGGGTCCAGGCCGCCTACGTCGCCGGTGCCATGGCCGGCGGCATCGCCTCGCCCGCGATGGTCCAGGCCATGGCCCGCGAGGGGCTGCTCGCCTTCTACGGGGCCGGGGGGCTGCCCGTCGACCAGGTCCAGGCCGACCTCGAGACCCTGCGGGCGGGCCTGCCGGCGGGGGCGCCCTGGGGGGCCAACCTGCTCCACAACCCCGATGAGCCCGCGGTCGAAGAAGAGACCGTCGACCGCTACCTCGCGGCCGGGGTGCCGGCCATCTCGGCCAGCGCCTTCATGACCCTGACCCCGGCGGTGCTGCGCTACCGCTTCTCCGGCCTCGCCGCCGGCCCGGACGGCCGCCCCCGGGGCCTGCGCCCGGTCTTCGCCAAGGTCAGCCGCCCGGAGGTCGCCGAGCGCTTCCTGTCGCCGCCGCCGGCGCGCATGCTGGCCGAGCTGGTCGAGCGGGGCGTCCTCCGGGCCGACCAGGCCGAGCTGGCCGCCCGGCTGCCCGTGGCCGAAGACATCACGGCCGAGGCCGACTCTGGCGGCCACACCGACCGGCGCGCCCTCGTCGTGCTCCTGCCTCTGCTGACGGCGCTGCGCGACCGCATCGCCCGCGAGCACGACTACGCCGCCCTCGGCATCCGGCCCCGGGTCGGCGCCGCCGGCGGCATCGGCTGCCCGCGCTCGCTCCACGGCGCCCTCGCCCTCGGCGCCGACTACGTGCTCACGGGCTCGATCAACCAGGCCACCGTCGAGGCCGGCACCAGCCCCCGGGTCAAGGCCATGCTCGCCGAGGCCGGCATGGCCGACGTCGCCCAGGGGCCCGCCCCCGACATGTTCGAGCTGGGGGCCCAGGTCCAGGTGCTCTCGCGGGGCACCATGTACGCCCAGCGGGCCCGCAAGCTCTACGAGGTCTACGCCGAGCATGCCGGCCTGGACGCCATTCCCGACAAGCTGCGCGCCCGGATCGAGAAGACCATCCTCCGGCGGCCCCTCGCCGAGGTCGAGGCCGAGACCCTCGCCTTCTGGGACCAGCGCGAGCCCGCCCGCGCCGAGAAGGCCCGGCAGGACCCGAAGCTGCGCATGGCCCTGACCTTCCGCTGGTACCTCGGGCTGTCGAGCCGGTGGGCCCGCGTCGGCGACCCCGAGCGGGTGCGCGACTACCAGATCTGGTGCGGGCCGGCGATGGGGGCCTTCAATGCCTGGGCCCGCGAGACCCGCTTCGCGGCGCCGGAGGGGCGCCGGGTGGCCGAGATCGCCTGGGCCCTGCTGCGCGAGGCCGCCCTGCTCGAGCGCGAGGCCATCGCCCGGCGCCTCGGGGCCTGAGCCGAGCGGGCGTCTCCGGCTCCCCCAGCGCCGGAGGGGAGCGTGCCCGGGAGAACGGCGCGACCCCCGCGGTCTCGACCTGCCGGTGGGCAGGCGCGAGGGCGGGGGTCGTGGGGCGGACGGGGGCCGGTCGGGGCCCCCGGCGCCGTGCTCAGTCGTTGCGCTGGTAGCCCGTGAGGTCCATGCCCAGGGCCAGGCCGTAGTCGCTCATCAGATCCTTGAT
Organism: Myxococcota bacterium; assembly: GCA_964226865.1. Lineage (GTDB taxonomy): Bacteria > Myxococcota_A > UBA796 > UBA796 > UBA2385 > CAXQUZ01. The sequence continues at coordinate 4,285 of CAXQUZ010000082.1, forward strand.
CTCGTTGAGCGACTTGCGCCCGAGGTTCTTGCTCTTGAGCATCTCGGCCTCGGTGCGCTCCACCAGCTGGGAGACGTACTCGATGTTGGCGTTCTTGAGGCAGTTGGCCGAGCGGACCGACAGCTCGAGCTCGGAGACGGGCAGGCCCAGCTCGCTCGGCCAGTCGGAGGAGGCCTCGTCCTCGAACTGCACCGGCTCGGCCTCTTCGGCGAAGTTGATGAAGATCTGGATCTGCTCGCGGTAGACCCGGGCGGCCCAGGTGAGGGCGTCCTCGGGGCGCACGCTGCCGTCGGTCCAGACCTCGAGGGTCAGCCGGTCGTAGTCGGTGCGCTGGCCCTTGCGGGCGTTGGTCACGATGTAGCGGACCTTCTGCACGGGGCTGTGGAGGGCGTCGAGGGTGAAGGTGCCCTCGGGGGCCGGGGCCTGGGCGTCGGCGGCGGCGTAGCCCGCGCCCATCTCGACGGTGACCGTGGCGGACAGGGTGCCGCCCTCGGTGACGGTGCCGAGCACGTGGTCGGGGTTGAGCACCTCGATGGGGCCCTCGAAGACCAGGTCGCCGGCCGTGACGACCGCGGTCTCGCCGGCGGCGGCCGAGCGGGAGACGGTGCCGGTGAGGGTCTCGTTCGCGGAGGTGCGGAAGCGCACGCCCTTGAAGTTGAGCTGGAGGTCGGTCAGATCCTCGACGACGCCCGAGATGGTCTCGGTGTCGGCGCGCACGCCCTCGAAGCGCACGGTGCGGATGGCGGCGCCCTGGAGGGTGGAGAGCAGGATGCGGCGCAGGCCGTTGCCGAGCGTCGTGCCGAAGCCGCGCTCCAGCGGACGGATCACGAACTTGCCGTAGGTCGCGTTGGAGCGGGAGAGCTCGACGGACCGGGGGCGCTCGAGGGTGCGCCAGTTGTTGGTGATGGCTTCAATCACGGGGGCTCCACGAGGGCATGGGGCGCGGGACTGGCGGGCAGGCCAGGGGCCAGCGCGGCCCGGAAGGGCAGGGGGCGGAGGCAGGGGGCGAGGGGTCGGCGGCGGTCGGTGGCCAGCCGGGAGCCGCGAGATGCGGACCGGGGCCCGGGGCGCTGGCCCCGTGGCGGCGTGTCGGGTCCCCTCGCACTGCACAGAGAGACCGCGGGGGCATAGTGCAGGCCCCGCGTTCTGTCAATGGGAGAGCGGGGTGGGCGGCGGCCTTTGTGGCGGGGGCGCGTGGGGGGCGCCGGTGGCCGGTGGCGCCGGCGCGGGACCGGCGGGGCCCTCCGGTGTCGGCAGCCGGAGATCGACCACGAGGGGGTCGTCCGCCGGCCGGCAGGCCCGGGCCAGGGGACCGGCGAGCTCGACGCTGGCGCCGACCCGGTCGAGCAGGGGACCGTCGGCCGTGGCCAGGGACCATCCCGCGGCGCCGAGCGCGGCGAGGGCCCGGTCGGCGGCGTTCTCGAGCACGACCTCCTGGCCCCGGGCCCGCAGCAGGGCCGCGAGGCGCCCGCTGTTGCTCACGGGCCGGTCGAGCACCCAGCAGACCGCGGCGGCGGGGGCGAGGGCGGCGACGAGCTGGTCGAGGGCGGCTTCGGTGCCTGCGACGCTGCGCCAGGTGCCGTGGACCGAGGCCAGGTCGCGGCTGCGCCCGTCCACGCAGTGCAGCAGCGCGGCCCCCGCCAGGGCCGCCTCGAGGTGGACGAGCTGGTTGAAGCCGTCCACGGCCACCCGGGCACCGGCCACCGGTCCGGTCTGGGCCCGGCGCCGGGCGGCGGTCGCGGGCGCGCAGGCCGCCCGGCCGATGGCCACGCGCTGGCGCCGGGTGAGCT
>CAXQUZ010000083.1:0-13659 GCA_964226865.1 Myxococcota bacterium
TTTTTAATGATACGGCGACCACCGAGATCTACACGTCTTAAGACACTCTTTCCCTACACGACGCTCTTCCGATCTTATGACCCCGATACCTACGACGCCGGTGAGCTCATGCTGTGCGACAACATCGTGACTAGGCAGATTGGTAGCCCAGATACGTACCACTCAGGCTATTCAATCACTTCCACACCGGGCTGCAGCTGTTCATGGATTCCGTCAACGGCAGCCGCTCCTGATACGCCTCCCGACAGGCCAGGAACCTCCTACTGCAACCTATGGGCAGGGCTGGCTGATCCGGCGCTCCGCACCTTGTCCTACCTCTCGACTTGAGGGACGCCTATGGTCTACCGCAGAGAGGCTCTGACAACGCTCCTCCTAGCCGCCTTTGGCTGCTCCGACAATGCCAAGAACCGGGACAGTTTCCAGCCCAGTGAAGAAGAGGACGGGGCGTGGCAGGCTGGGTTTGAGTCAGGTTGGACTCCCTCCCTGGAGGTGAAATTCGACCACGGCTACGAGACCCCCGATGCCGTTGTGGTTCCCCCTACTTTGGACGAGGATGGAGTCGCCCGGTTCGTCGTGATCTGGTACGACCTGGAGGTCACCCGCCCAGCGTGCTGGCCTTGTCAAGCAGACCTGATCGGGGGACTCATGTTGACTAGGTTTCGACAGGTGGCCTATTGCAACGGTCCAGAGCTCATGTCGTCAGACGCACGAGTCACGCACCGAAAAGAAGCTGAGCCTACAAATGGAGAGGTGAACGAGGCCTCCATATCTGTGGGCCCTGGTGCCCACGAAGCGACCATTCAGTACCACCTGAGTGAGTATGACTGGGAAGAGGCCAGGGGTGGCACATGGATGGAAGATCGCTGTGTGGCAAGCGGAGGAGAGCTGGCGTGCCGCAAGGCCACTTGGGGCGTGATTGAAGACAGGAGTGCAGGCGAGCTGGTCGAGTGGTCGTGCAGCCAGTTGCAAGAGCTATACGCCGAGTATTCTTCGTAGGCGCGGCAAAACCACCTCCTTTTGCCGCAGTCAAGACGGGGCCTTTTGCCGCAGGCCCAGACCGGACTCTCGGCGAGGTCGCGGGGTGGCCTTTTGCCGCACTCCATCCCGCCCCGGGACTCCCCTCACCAGCCGCCCCGAGCGAGCTCCAGCCCCGTGCCCTACCCATGCCCGTGGCGATGGTGCAGATCGGGCGCATGGGCATGGCCATGGACCACGGCCTCGTGTTCGTGGGCGTGGGTGTGCCAGGCCTCGGGGGGCAGCCCGGGGTGACTGTGGGTGTGGTGGCCGTCGTCGTGGCGGTGGGGGTGGGTGTGGTGCAGCGCCTCGTGGGCGTGCTCGTGGGCGTGGGGCTCGCCGAGCAGCAGCACCAGGGCCCCCACCAGCAGCAGCGCCGCCCCCACCTGCACCCCGGCCACGGGCTCCCCGAGCACCGCCCAGGCCACCGCCGTGCCCAGGAAGGGCGCCGTGGAGAAGACCATCTGGGAGCGGGTGGCGCCGAGCTGCTGGGCGCCCCGGATGTAGAGCACGATGGAGGCGCCGTAGGCCAGGGCCCCCACCCCGAGCGCCGCGGCGACGGCACCGGCCCCGGGCAGCCCCCCCTCGAGGGCGAGGCCCAGGCCGAGGTTGACCGCGCCGGCCACAAGGCCCTTGACGGCCGTGGTCTGGGCGGGGGTGTAGCCGTCGATGATGGCGGTGAGGTTGTTGTCGAGCCCCCAGCACAGGCAGCCGAGGGCCACGAGCAGCGCGCTCGGGGCCAGCCCGAAGCCCGCCGGGGCCGCCAGCAGCAGGCCCGCCACGACGACCATGCCGTTGGCAATCCAGCCCCGTGGGCCGAGGTTCTCGCGGAACACGGCCCAGGCCAGCAGGGCCGTCGCCGGGGTCTCGAGGTTGAGCCACAGCGACACGCTGGCCGAGGGCGCCCAGCGCAGGCCGAGCAGCAGGGCCACCGGGCCGAGCACACCCCCGAAGAGCACGGCGCCCGCGAGGCGGCGGAGGTTGGCCGGGTCGCGCCGGCGGGCGGCGGTGCCCCCGCGGCGGGCGAAGGGCAGCGTGGCCAGCCCCGCCCCCAAGTAGAGCAGCCCCGCGAGGGTCAGCGGGCCCACCGCACCGTCGAGCAGCAGCTTGCTGGCCGGCGTCGAGGCCCCGAAGAGCGCCGCGGCGACCAGACACCAGAGCACCGGACCCGCGAGCGCGCGGGGGCCCTCAGTGGCCATGGCCGTGCCCGTGGCCGTGCCCCTCGTCGGCGTCGCCTGCGTCATGGGCCGGGGCCGGCGCCGGGGCGGCCTCGACCGTGAGCAGGGCGCCCCAGCTCGTGCGGCCCGACTCGGTGTGGCCGCCGAGGGCCACGCTCACCACGGCCACATAGCCCGGCGCACCGGCGGCCTTGGCCGGGCCTGCCCAGCCGTCCCCGTCCGGCTTCAGCACGAGCCGCTGGGGGGCCTCCCCGGTGCCGGTGAGCACCACCTTGGCCTCGCCCGCAGGGGCGACAGGAGCGCCCGCCGCGTCCCGGACCGTGAGCCGGAGGCCCTCGGCCGTGGCCACGAGAGCGCCCTGGGCCCCGCCGAGGGCGAAGGCGGGCGGCGCCGGTGCCCCCTCCGCCGGACCCGCTGCCGTCGGGGCCGCATGGCCGTGGTCTGCGTGGCCGTGATCATCGTCGTGGTGGGCCTTCGCCGCGGTGTTGTCGTGGTCGTGGTGGCCGTGGCCATGCTCGTCGTCGTGGCCCTCCTCGGTGTCACCGCAGGCAGCGACGAAGAGGGCGGCGGACGCGAGGCCCACAGAGAGGAAGGGACGGGGGCTCATGGGGACTCCGAAGATGCGGGGGGACGACCAAACTGGACATAGAGCACGGGCAGCACGACCAGCACCAGCGCCGTGGACGAGGCGAGGCCGCCGAGGATGACCGCGGCCATGGGGGCCTGGATCTCGTTGCCCGGCTCCCCCGCCGCCCACGCGATGGGGACGAGGGCCAGGGCCGTGCCGAGGGCGGTCATGAGCACGGGCACGAGGCGCTCTTCGCTGCCCCGGAGCACGGCCTCGGCCAGGGTCGCGCCCTCGTCGTGCATGAGGTGGTGGTAGTGGGTGACGAGCAGGATGCCGTTGCGCGTGGCGATGCCGAAGAGGGTGATGAAGCCCACGAGGCTGGCCACCGACAGGACGCCGCCGGTGGCCAGGACCACCACCACGCCGCCGATGAGGGCCAGGGGCAGGTTCACCATGACGAGGGCCGCGTCGCGCCCCGAGCGCAGGGCCGACCACAGCAGGCCAAACATGACCACGATGGCCACGGCCGAGAGGCCCGAGATGGTGCGCGTGGCCTTCTCTTCGGACGCGGCCTGGCCGCCGATCTCGACGTAGACCCCCTCGGGCAGCGCGGGGAGCCGGGCACGGATGTCGTCGACCGCACCCTTGATGTCGCGGCCCTCGACATTGGCCATGACCACGATGCGCCGCTTGGCGTTCTCCCGCTGGATGAGGTTGGGCCCGAGGCTGCGCTCGATCCGGGCGACCTGGGAGAGGGCCACGAAGCGCTCGCCGTCGGCGTCGATGGGGGCGCTCGAGAGGGTCTCCAGGCTCTCGCGGTGGTGGTCGGGGTAGCGGGCGACGAGGTCCCAGGCGCGCCCGCCCTGCCACCACTGGCCGACGGGGTGGCCCATCATGGCGGTCTCCACCCACTCGGCGAGCTCGCCCGGCCGCAGCCCGAAGGTGGCCAGGGGGCCGTAGCGGGGCCGCACGAGCACCTGGGGCACCTCAGTCTGCTGCTCCACCGACAGGTCCACGAGGCCGGGCACCCCGGAGATGGCGCCCTGGACCTCGAGGGCGGCCCGGCGCAGCTCTCCGAGGTCGTCGCCGAAGACCTTGATGGCCAGGGCGGTCTTGACGCCCGACAGCATGTGTTCGATGCGGTGGCCGATGGGTTGGCCCACGCTCACCACCAGCCCCGGCACCTGGGCAGCGTCCCGGAGCGCAGCCGCGGCCACCTCGGCGTCGACACTCTCGTCGACCGTGACCTCCAGCTCGCTGAACTGCACGTCCTGGGCATGCTCGTCGCGCTCGGCCCGGCCCGTGCGCCGCACGACCGCCTCCACCATGTCCAGTGCCACCACACGCTCCTCGAGGCGGTGCACCATGGCGTCCGAGTCCGACAGGGGGGTGCCCGGCGCCGTGGCAGCGGCCAGCGTGAAGGCCCCCTCGTTGAAGGCCGGCAGGAAGGAGCGCCCGAAGGAGGCGAGGCCGGCCCCGGCGAGGAGCACACCCACGAGAGAGACGGCGAGCACGGCCTTGGGGCGGCCCAGGGCGGCCGCGAGGGTGGGCCGATACCGCGCCTTCATGCCGCACACCCGGGCGGGCTCCCGCTCCTCCGCCTCTGGCGCCACCCGCGCCAGCAACAGGCTGCAGAGCACGGGCGTCACGGTGACCGCGACCACCAGCGAGGCCCCAAGGGAGGCCACATAGGCCGTGCCCAGCGGCGCGAGGAGCCGGCCCTCCAGGCCCGAGAAGAAGAACAGGGGCAGGAACACGACCACGATGATGGCCGTGGCGTAGACGATGGAGCCGCGGATCTCGGTGGAGGCGGCGTAGACCGTCTCGAGCACGGGCGGCCGCTCGCCTTCGGGCAGCCCCGCCCGCTGGCGCAGCCGCCGGTAGACGTTCTCCACGTCGATGATGGCGTCGTCGACGAGGGCCCCGATGGCGATGGCCAGCCCGCCCAGGGTCATCGTGTTGAAGCCCGCGCCGAGCGCCGAGAGGGTCAGCACGCCGGCCAGCAGCGACAGGGGCAGGGCCAGCAGCGAGATGAGGGTGGTGCGCCAGTTGGCGAGGAAGGCCGTCAGCAAGAGAATCACCAGCACGGCACTCTCGACGAGGTGCAGCCGCACATTGCCGAGGGCCGTGTCGATGAAGCGCGCCTGGCGGAAGCCGGCCCGGTGCAGGGTGGTGCCGGGGGGCAGGGCCCGCTCCACGTCGTCCAGGGCGGCGTCGATGCGCGCCGTGAGGTCGAGGGTGTTGGCCTCAGGCTGCTTCTGCACGGCCAGCACCACCGCCGGCTCGGCGTCCACCGCCGCGGTCCCCCGAGAGAGGGCCGCGCCCACCTGGACCTCGGCCACCTGCCCCAGCAGCACGGGCACCCCGTCCACCCGGCCCACGACGGTCTGGCCGAGCTCGTCGAGCGTGCGCGCCCGACCGAGCCCCCGCACGAGGTACTCGCTGTGGCCGCTCTCGATGAAGCCACCCGGGGCGTTCTCGCTGGCGCCCTCCAGGGCATCGAGGATCTGGCGGTGGCCGATGCCCGCCGCCTCCATCGCCGGGGGCTGCATGACCACCTGGACCTGCCGCAGCTCGCCGCCGATGGGGGTGACCTGGGCCACGCCGGGGATGCCGAGCAGCCGCCGCCGCAGCTCCCAGTCGGCGAAGTCGCGGAGGTCCTTGGCGTCGACGGTCTCGTCACCGGACAGGCCCAGGAAGAGGATCTCTCCCATGATGCTCGACATGGGCGCGAGCACGGGGGCCGGCACGTCCCCGGGCAGGGCCGTGGTGGCCACCTGCAGCCGCTCTCCCACGACCTGGCGGGCCCGGTAGGGGTCGGTGTCCCACGCGAACTCGGCCCAGACCACGCTGATGCCAATGCCCGAGGACGAGCGCAGCCGCCGCAGGCCGGGGGCGCCGTTGAGCGCCGTCTCCAGCGGGATGGTGACCAGGGTCTCCACCTCGTCGGGGGCCATGCCGTGGGCCTCGGTGAGGATGGTCACGGTGGGGGCGTTGACGTCGGGCAGCACGTCCACGGGCAGCCGCAGGGCGGTGAGGCTGCCCCAGATGAGGAGGAGGGCGGCGAGACCGAGCACGGCGGCGCGGTTGCCGAGGGCCCACCGGATGAGTGCGTTCCACATGGCGGGGCCTCAGTGGCGGTGGGACTCGAGGGCACCGGACAGCGACGCGACGTGCACGTCGAAGCCCCCCTCGGTGACGACCATGTCGCCCGGTTGGATGCCGCGCTCGACCGTGACGTGGTGGGCGTTGCCGTCCCCCAGCACCACCCGGCGGCGGGTGAAGGACTCGCCGGTCTTCTGCACGAAGACGACGTCCTGTCCGTTGATCTCGACCACCGCGCTCCGCGGGATGGTCAGAGCCGGGGAGGCGCTGCCCACCCCGACCGACAGCTCGACGAGGTCGCCCGGTCGCAGCCCCGAGACGGCGGGAGCGCGCACGAGCAGCGGGGCCGAGAGGGTGTGGGGGTCGGTGACCAGCTCCTCGGTCAGCACGGTGCCGCCGAGGGCCAGCAGGTCCACCCGGCCCGTGCTGCCGGCGGTCGCGGAGAGGCTGGCCACGGGGCGCAGCTCGTGGGGGCCGCGGTCGTGGACGTGGGCGTCGATCAGCAGGCCGTCTCCGGTCTGGACCGAGAGCAGCGGTGCCCCGGCTGAGACCGCCGCGCCGTGGGGGGCGCCGACCTGGACCAGGAGGCCGTCGGCGGGCGCCCGGATGGCCACCGCACCGGAGCCGCCGCTCGTGAGCACGGCCGCCCGCCCCCGCGCAGCAGACGCCTCGGCCTCCGCCCGGGCCAGCTCTGCCCGGGCCTCGTCCAGGCGCCGCTGAGAGACGAGGGTGTCGGCGGGCAGGGCCTCCAAGCGGGCCAGCGTGGCCCGGGCGAGGTCCCGGTCGGCGCGGGTGGTGGCGACGGCAGCGCGCAGGCTGGACCAGTGCTCGGCCGCGCCCGCGGGCACCAGGGTGGCGAGCCGCTCTCCCTGGCGCACCCGGCGCCCCACCACCGGCAGGGCGTCGGCCCAGGCGACGAGGCCGTCCACGGGCGCGGCGACCACGGCCGTCTCCTCGGGAGCGGCGGCCACCACGCCGGCAGCATGCAGCTCTCGGACCACGGGACGCTCGGTCGCCGGGGCCACCGCGAAGGGCACCTGCCACTGGGTCTCCTTCAAGAAGGCGATCTCGCCCTCGTCTTCGCCGTCGTGGGCGACCGGAGCACCGGCGCCCACCTCCACCGTGCCGCCGTCCCACTCCGCCCGCTCGTCGCCATCGGCGTAGGCGAAGACGAGGCGGTAGCGGCCGGCGGGCGGGGGCGGGGCCTCGGCGGCGAAGATGCCCGCCCGGGCCACCGACGGATCGGTGTGGGACTCGACGGGGAAGCCGTCCTGCTCCCAGCGGATGGTGAGCGTGCCGCTGTCGGCGGCGTGGTTGTCGGCCATGCGCGTCACGTGGGCGTGGTAGGCGAAGGCCCGCCCCTGGACGGGCGCGTCCAGCTCGACGAAGAGCTCGTGGGTGGCGGTCCAGCGGGTGATGGCGATGCTCTCGCCCTCTTCGGCGTGGTCGGCATGGTCGTCCCCGCCGCCATGGGCGTGGTCACCACCGGCGCTGGCCGTGTCCACGCAGCCGGCGACGAGGACGGCCACCCAGGAGAGGCGGGCAAGCAGAGAGGGGGTCATCGGGACACCTCGGGGGGGGCGGCCGTGAGCAGGGCCTGGAGCGCGGGCTGGGGAAAGGCGCCGAGGGCGCAGGAGAGGGCCAGGTGGGCCGCCCGCTGGCGGAGCTCGGCGTCGAGCTGGGCCGCAGCGGCGGCCTCGAGGTCACGGGCGAGCCCAAGCAGGGCCTCCAGGGACTCCTCACCCGCGAGGGTGCGGTCGACTGCGCTCTGCCAGAGAGCGTTCTCATCAAGGGCTGGGGGGGCCGCGGGGGCCGTGGCGGCCGTCCTCCAGTGGGCCCGCACGCCTGCCTCCACGGTGGCCCGCTCCCGGGCCAGCGCCGCGTCGAGCGCGGCCAGCCGGGCCGCCAGCGCCGAGCGCTCGGACTGGTTGCGGTCGAAGACGGGCAGCTCGAGGGCCGCACCCACCTCGAAGCCCGGCGTGCGGGCCGAGCCGTCGGGCAGGGCGTCCCAGCGTCCGCCGCCCGCCACGGTGAGCTCGGGGAGCGCCGCGCGCCGGGCGGCCGCCTGCTCGGCCTCGACCGCCGCCCGCTCGGCGCGGAGGCCGGCGATGCGCGGGGCCGTGGAGACCGCCCGGGAGACTGTCTCCTCCTCGTCGGGCAGGGGCGAGAGCGGGAGGAGCACGAGCTCCCCGGGAGCCAGGGGCTGCCCGGTCCAGGCCTCCACCCGGGCGGCCGCCATGTGCGCGGCTGCAGTGGCTTGGTCTCGCTCGGCCTGGTGGGCCGCGAGGGCGAGAGCGGTGCGGGCGTGCTCGTGCTGGGAGAGTTCCCCCACCTCCGAGAGGGCCGCAGTGGTCTTCGCCACCCCCTCCAGCCGCCCGTGGGCCGCGCTCGCGAGGCTCGCCTGGGCATGGGCCCGCCACGCCTCGAGGGTCGCCTCACGCACCCCACAGATGGTCTCGATCCGTCGGGCACGGGCCGCCGACCACGCCGCCACCTCGCGCTTGTCGGCCGCCTGCTGCTCGGCCAGCACGGGCAGGCCGAGGCCCAGGGTCCACGCCGCCCCCACCACGTCCGTCGAGGCCCCAGCGGGGCCGTTGGCCTGCTCGTGGCGGAGGTCCAGCACGGGGTTGGAAGGGCGACGCCCGAGTGCCTGGGCGGCAGCCGCGGCCGCGTCATCGGCGGCGACCCGGGCCTGCCCGGCACTCCCGGCGAGGGCGGCCTCGACGAGCCGGAGCTCCGAGGTGGGCGCGGCGGCGTGCCCCGCGGGGCCGACCAGCGCGGCCACCGTGAGCGAGCCCAGCAGGAGTCTCCCCACTTCCCTACTACACATTGTCGTAGGCCAGGAGCGCACACAAGGAAGGGGCCAGACCATGGGCGGCCTCACAGGGAGTGGTTGAGCAGGTGCTCGAGCTGGTGGTGCAGCCAGGGCACCGCCGCGAGACCAACAACGAGAATAGCCACCAGCACGCCAACATGGGCAGCCCGGAGGTCGGGTCGGGCCGGCGCGCCCGTGCCTGGATCGGCCAGGAGCCTGTGGACCCCGGCCTCCACGCCACCGGCCGTCCAGCCGGGCGCGAGGCCGGTCGGCGGGGCCGCGAGCCGCGCACACCGCACCAGCGCCATCGCCACCAGCCCCGGATCTCCGACGGTCGCGGCCGCAGCACTGTCGGCCCGGAGCTCCGCACCCTCCAGCCACCGCCGCGCGACCCGGTGGGCCAGCGCCGGCGGAGCGAGCACCAGCAGCAGCCGGAGCAGCACCATGAGCTGGGGATCTCTGCGGTCGAGGTGGGCCTGCTCGTGGGCGAGGACGGCCCGGCGCTCGGCAGTCGACAGCGCCGCCCACAGCCGAGAGTCCACCACGAGGGTCGGCCGCCACCAGCCGTGGAGCAGGGCCACAGGAGCCGGCAGCGACACCACCTCGGGCCCCGTGCCCCCGCGGCCGCGGGGGAGTGCCAGGAGTGCGCGGAGGCCGGAGACACGGCGGGGGAGCAGTGCGGCGAGCACGGCGAGCGCCGGTGCGGCCAATGGCCAAGCCCGCTCGGGGTGCACCGGACACAGGTGGAACCAGCCGGGCATGGAGTCGAGGCAGTGGCAGGCGAGCACCGTGCCCGCATGGGGGTCGCCCGGCAGCACGGCCGCCAGCATGAGCGCGAGCCCCACGAGCCACGGCAGCACGAACAGCGCCGGAGCGGAGGCACCGAGCCGGGGAACCCGCCGCACCACAGCGAGCCAGCCTGCGGCCAGGACGGTCGCCGAGAGCCAGCCCGCAGCAGCGGCGAGGGCGAGGGCCACCACCGGCAGGGACAGCGCTGCGAGGCTCACACGCCCTCCCGACGGGCCCGGATGAGGGCCTCGAGGCGGTCGAGCGCCGCCGGGTCTGCCTGCTCCACCTGGTCGAGGAAGGCCACCAGCAGGGGCTCTGGTGCCCCCTCGGCTCGCTGGAGCACCCGCCCGACCTCGTCCGCCAGGGCCTCAGACCGGGTCTGGGCCGCCGCGTAGGACCACGCACCGTCCACCTTGGCGCGCAGCACCGCACCCTTGGCGTGGAGGCGCTGGAGCACGGTGGCGAAGGTGGTGTAGGCGAGGGCAGGATCGACCTCCTGCCACACGTCCCGCACGCTCCAAGAGCCCCCTTGCCACAGGGTCTCCAGCACCTTGGTCTCCAGCTCGGGAGCACGGGCCATGCACACCTCTACGACGGATTGTCGTAGAGATAGTGCGCGGTCGTCTCACGTGCAATAGCCAAGTGGTGACGACCGCGCGGGCCTCCTCTCCCCCAAGGCCCGGAGCGGTGGGCCCGTGCTGTGACCTGTCGTCTCAGGGCGGCACCGCCCCTGTGCCGCCGGCTGGGTCGGCGTGGTGCCATGCCCAACTGCAGGAGCTGCTCTGCGGGCGCGCCCCGGTCTACACAGCCTCCGATGCACCCACCGCGGCCTCCTCCAGCCGCCGCTTGACGGTCCGCACCGACACCCCCAGTGCCCGCGCCGTCTCCCGCAGGCTGTGCCCCTGGGCGAGCATCGCGCGCACGGGCCGCAGGTCCACCGGCTTCCGCGGCCGCCCGACATGCACCCCCTTCGCCTTCGCCCGCGCCATGCCTGCCTGCACCCGCTCGCGGACCATGGCCTTCTCCAGCTCCGCCACGCTCCCGAGAATCTGGAGGGAGAACCGCCCCTGGGCCGTGCTCGTGTCGACGTGGGCATCCCGCGCCGAGTAGAGGCCCGCGCCCCAGCTCTCCAGATCCGATGCGACCGCCAAGAGATGCTGCACGTCCCTGGCCAGGCGGTCCAGCTTCCACACGGCGAGGAGCTCGGCCTTGCCCCGGCGGACCAGGTCGAGCGCTGCCGCGAGACCCGGTCGGTCCCTGTCCCCTCCCGAGCGGCCCTCGTCGACATGCTCCGCCACCACGACCCAGCCCCGCTGGGCGGCGACCTCGCGGAGCTCCTCGAGCTGGAGCCCGACGTCCTGGCCGTGGCCGGTGGTCGACACGCGGGCGTAGAGGATGGCCCGGCTCATGCGGCTTCCACCAGCGACCAGTCCGCCGGCAGCGCCCCCGGCCCGGCCTCCCAGCGCACCTTGTCCACCCGTGCGAGCGCCGTGTCGCTGGACCCCCGCGCCCCCGCCGGCGCCCGGCCGGCCACCCGCATGGTCGGGCGCAGCCCCTTGTCGCGCAGCGCCTTGTAGACGGTCGCCTGCTCGGAGCCCAGGGAGTAGGTCACCAGCACGGGCAGCGCCGTGGTCTCGCCCCGTGGCGCGACGAGCGGCAGGGCGTCGATGACCCGCGAGACCCGCGCCGACGACGCCCCCCGCACCGAGCCATCGCAGGCCACCCGGGTGAGCTCGACCACGGCCTCCGGCTCGGCCCAGCGCCCGGTGGGCGTGCCGACGGTGCCGACACAGACCATGCGGGCCCCGCGGCGCACGCCGAGGGCGTAGAGCAGGCCGCGCAGGTTTGCCCGGGGGAGGTGGCTGTGGTGCTGGGCGATGAAGGCCGCCGCCTCGCGCGCGGGGACGGCGACGAGCCCAGCCTTGCGGGCGCCGCTCAGCCCGTCGGCGAGCACGGCCTCCGCGGCCCACGGCGCCAGCGTGCCGTCGTCCTCGGAGTCCACCCGGGTTGCGCTGTCGCCGCGGCCGGAGGCCCAGCTCTGGTCGAGGTGGCCCCAGAGGCCCTCGGTGTGGGCGTGGAGGCGGAGGGCGAGGGCGCCCAGGTCGTCCCGGTCGTCGTCGCTGAGGGTGCCGATGGGGAGCCGGTCCGGCACCCCCAGCAGGTCGCCGAGGCGCTCGGCTTCCTCGAGGTCCTCGTCGAGGCCGGCAGACTGCCAGCGCTCCCAGGCCCAACGGGTCTCTGGCTCGTCCCAGAGGTCACCGGCGCGGGCCAAGAGCACCTGGGCCCACCCCAGCGCGTCGACCCACTCCCCCCGCACGGGCCGCACGCCCCGCTGGCCCGGGCGGGGTGCGGCGAGGGGGCCGTAGGTGTCCCGCAGCGGGCGGCGGGGCTGGAGCTGGTCGTGGAGCCCGCGGGCGATCTGGGCAACGTTGCGGCTCCACCAAGTGCCCACCTCCCGCTTGGTGACGCCCTCGGGCGGACAGCGGAGGAGCTCCCGGCGTGTGGCCTCGAGCACGGCGAAGAGGGTCGTGTTGTGCTGAGCGGGCTGCACTACTCTCCCTCCCGCCACCAGAGAGGCTCCCTGCGGGTGCTCCCGTCACGGGAGCGGAGGACCATCAGGTCGTGGGGGCTGATCTTCTCAGTCATCGAAGTGCTCCATGGGTGCGCAGTCCACGGGGGGCAGGGAGAAGGGGACCCACGTCTCGGGCTTCACGCCGTCGACCGTGCCCGCCGCGAGCTCGTGGGCGAGGTCGCGGAGGCGGTGGTGCATCGCGGTGATGCCCTGCTGGATGGCGTCGGCACGGCTCCGGGCGAGGAGCTGGATCTCCAGTTCCCCCAGGCTGGTCAGTGCCACCACGAGCCAGAGGCGGGTGTCGCCGTTGTCGTCGCACTCCTCGTCGTCGGGCAGCGGAGAGTCGGAGACGAAGAAGCCACAACAGTCCCGCTGGTCGGGGTCACGGAGGTTGGAGGGCAGCCGGAGCGGAACGGGGCTCGCGCTGATTCCGTGCTCCCGCAGCGGGGCGGTCTGCATGGGGATGGCTGGTCGCAGGATAACGGTCATTGGTCGTCTCTCGTCATGTAGAGGGTCCGCGCCGGCCCGGACTGCCCGGGCCGCAGCACGGCCACCATCGAGTCCCCCCGGTTCCCCGCCGTCGGCACTCCCGTGTCGGGGTGCAGGAACGCGAGCCGCTGGTCGGGCATGCGCAGCTCCACGGCTTCCTTGTGCAGCAGTCGGTGGTAGCGGGTGCTCGGCGAGGGGGGCAGCAGCAGGGCCACCGTCAGGCCCTCGTCCCGGGCCCGCACGGCCGCCTCGGCCCACCGGAGCAGCCCGTGCCCCCGGCCGCCCTTGCGGGAGTAGGGCGGGTTGCAGAAGGCCGCCGGGCGCGCTGGGTCGCAAGCCGCCCGCCACGAGCAGCCCAGGGCGTCGTCGTCGGGGGTGAGGAAGCGGTCGCAGAGGGCGTCCGAGGGGCCCGCGGTGGCGGCGTCGAGTCCGAAGCCGAGCTCGGCGTCGAGCTGGGCGAAGAGCCAAGGGGGCGTGCGCCAGAAGTCGCGGGCCTCGATGCCCCAGCGGGCGGCGAGGGCGGCCGAGCGCGAGACCTGGCCCCGGTGGCCGCGCATGCGACAGCGCGGGCTGCACCAGCGGTGGAGCGGTCGACCGGGCACGAACTCGGCGCCGCAGCCAGGGCAGCAGATGAGTCCCACCGGGACCGTCCGCGGGGTGCCGTGGCGGGAGAGCCACTTGCGACAGGCCGGGCCGCAGGTGCGGGCGCGGGGGCTGCGGCCGGCGAGGCTGGCCCCGCAGGCGGCGCAGGCCCGGGTCGCGAGGGTCGGGTCGCGTGTGACCATGCGTCACGCTCCCGGCGCGGCGGGTGACGCGGGGGTCACACTCGCCGGGAGGCGAACGGGGCCGCGGGAAGTGTGACCCCGCGTCACGGGAGCGGCGCCGCCAGTGACGCGGGGGGCCTGGAGCACGTCGCCGGGCCAGGGGTCGAGGCGGGGGTCGCGGTGACCGTCCACCGCGCGGGCGCTCACGGCGTCCCCCGCAGCAGGGCGTCGACCGTCCCCA
Source organism: Myxococcota bacterium (assembly GCA_964226865.1). Classification (GTDB taxonomy): domain Bacteria; phylum Myxococcota_A; class UBA796; order UBA796; family UBA2385; genus CAXQUZ01. Next base: position 13,536 of record CAXQUZ010000083.1, read on the forward strand.
CGTCCACCAGCGCCCAGCCCAGCCCCACGAGGAGCAGCACGGCCATCGCCGCCGCGTCCTCGGTGAAGACCACCCGCCGCACCAGCGACCAGGCCGTCCGCACCCGGAACACCAGCCAGGGCTC
>CAXQUZ010000084.1:0-21745 GCA_964226865.1 Myxococcota bacterium
TCGCGGAGCGCTTCGCGGGCCAGCTTGCCCTGATGGCCGGCGGCCCTGTGCGGCTGGTCTGGTGAGCGGCCCGCGGCCCCGTCGGGCCCCGCCGCTGTCGCTGCGGGTGTTGGCGGCGGTGGTCGACCGCCCGGGCCAGCTCGACGCGCCGGCCATCGCGGAGCGGCTGCTGCCCTGGACGCCCCGGCCCTACCGCACAAGCGCCGAGCGGGCGGCCGTTCTCGCCGAGCGCGACGCCCACCGGGCCCGGGCGCTGCGGCGGGTGCAGAACGCCCTGCGCGAGCTCGCCCGCCCCGGGAATCCGGCCGTGGCGCCCGTGCGGCATGTGGCCCTCGAGGCCCTGAGCGCCGCCGCCTACGCCCGCGAGGGCCTGGCCGGGCTGCGGGCCCCTGCGCGCCACGAGACGCGCGCAGGGGCCATCGTGGGGCGGCATCCGGGGGCCGTGCCCGGCAGCCACGCCGCGGCCATCGTGGCGGCCCTGGCGGCCGGCCCGATGACCCCGGGCGAGCTGGCCACGGCCACCGGCGGGCGCTGCGCCAGCGGCCACGAGAACGGCGCGTGGCGCGAGGCCTACGGGCGGCTGGTGGAGGACTGCATCGTGGTCGCCTCGCGCCACCGGTGGCCCACCGCGGCCGGCATTGCCCGGGTGGACGCGGCCCGGGCGCGGGGCCTGCTGGAGCGCTGAGCGGCCGGGCCCACGGGATCGCTGGGCTTGGACGGTGGGCGGGAGCGATGGCGTGGCCGGTGGGTGGCCAGGCGGGGCGGAGCTGCGCCGGGAGGGGACGATCGCGAGAGCGGCGTCGGCTGGGGCGTTCTCTTCAACCCGACAGGGCGGACGGGGTGAACCTGACCGGTGGGGCGGGCTCAACCCGGCGGGGCGGTCTGGTGGACCTCGCCCTTGTTCTCGTCCATCTACTCTGCACTCCCCTAGTCCCCTCTCGGGCGGGGATGCGAGCCTGGATTCCGCCGGGGGTGGGGCTGGTGCCAGGGCGGGCCAGGGGGGCCCCTGTGGGGCCCACGCGAGCCTGGATTCCTCCGGGGGTGGAGCGGGTGCCGGGTCGGGCCATCGGCACCGGCAGCGCCGGTGCGCTTTGAGGGAGGCGGCTGGGGGGCAGCGGGGCGCAAGGGGCGTGCCGGAAGGACGCGGCAGTGCCGGCGCGACCGGAGGGCCAGCGGCGAAGCCGGTGGGCGCGACCGGGGCGGAGCGGCCCGGGCGAGCTGGCGAGAGGGAAGTGCCGGGACGGGGCCCGATGCGTAGGGGGCCCAGCGATTCCGTGGGTCGGGCGAGCCGGAGGGCGGTCGGGCGGGGTGGCCCGGGCGGGCTGGCGAGAGGGGGGCGGCGGGACGGGGCCCGGTGCGTGAGGGGCCCAGCGATTCCGTGGGTCGGGCGAGCCGGGGGCCGTGACAGAGGGTCAATGCACGATGGACCCAGCGATTTCGTGGGCCCTGCGGCACTCCCTCGGGTGAGACGCAGGGGAGCTCGCTCGGCTGGAGTCGGTCTCTTGCGGCCTGCCCGTTTCGGGAACCAGGCGGAGATTCGCGACGAGTCGTCACCCGTTCGAGGTAGGTTCGGGAGTCGTCCATGGGCTACAGTCTCCGCCGGACCGTGAGACTTCCCCATGCGCAGCTTTGCCTTGTTCTCGCTTCTGTTCCTCTCTTCTCCGGCCTCGGCTCGGAAGAAGAAAGAGACCCAGCCCGTTGTTCAGAAGGTCCCGAGCATCGACGAGGTCGTAGCGAAGGAGGGCTTTGTTCCCACGCCGTCGCAGTCGGAGACCTACCGCCCCGGGGTCGTCCTGGTCCCCAACGCGCAGGGCGGCCACGACGTCGTCCACCCGGACTGCATCGGCGTCGAGCCCGACATCTCCATCATGTCGCAGTCGAGCATCGCCACCTCGCTGTCGGCGGGGGTCTCGGCGCGTCTCACCGCCGCCCGTGGGCAGGTCGCCGCGGGCGTCGAAAAGCGCCTGAGCTTCGTCGACCCAGAGCAGCGCACCATCCCTTTCTCATCGCTGAACCCTACCGAGGACTGCTCCTCGGGCCTTGAAACAGCAGCCCGATTCACCAACCTCTCCCAAGCCATCCTCGTCTACGACGTCCTCGTCGCGCAGATCCAGAACACCGTCTGCACAAAGGCAGACGCCAGTGGCAGCGTGATGATGCTGGCCGAAGCCGAAGCCGCCGCCTACTCCGAGTGCGTCCAAGAGAGCGATGCGCAGGTGCCGCTGGGCTTCAAGTTCGTGCCGCTGTCGCAGGTGTTCACCTCTGCGGTTGCGACCTCGCCCACGACCGCCCCTGCGCTTCCGGGCCCCACGACGGGCAGCGGTGGCACCACCGGCGGTGCCTTCGGCGACGTCAGCGGCATTGCGGCACAGATCCAGCAGGCTGAGGAGCTGAAGGCTCGCCTGGAGGGAGAGCTGCAGAGCTGCCTGCAGGCTAAGGCAGGCAAGGTGCAGCAGGCAGCAACGCGGGACTGGGCCACCCTTGGCCAGCTCCGCGATCTCGCCACAACGGAGGCTGGGCGAAAGGCAGCGGAGGTACAGGTCAAGAAGTTCGTCGCGCTCTACGACGGCAAGACCGTGATCTGCCGCAATGACCTCGGGGAACGCAGCGAGACGGTCACGCCTTCCGAAGTGGCGGATGCGAAGCTGTTCCTGTCGCCGCCAGCGTCAGTAGCCTCCGGCAAGGCCGGCATCGAGTGGGTGCGCATTCCTGGCGGCACCTTTCGGATGGGTAGCAATAGTGGTGATAAAGACGAGAAGCCGGTCCACTCGGTGCAGGTGTCGAGCTTCGAGCTGACGAAGAGCGAGGTCACCTTCGGTCAGTATGAGCAGTGTGTTCGCGCCGGCGCATGCACCCCAGCACACACCTCTGATGGAAATTGCTATGTCTACTCGGGCTCGGGGTGGAAGAGAGGCAAGCTGCCACAGAGTTTCCAGGGCAAGGAGCAGCCAGTTGTGTGTGTGGACTGGACACAGGCCCAGGCCTTTGCGAAGTGGGCCGGTGGACGCCTGCCCACCGAAGCGGAGTGGGAATATGCGGCGCGAAGCGGCGGGAAGACGTGGACCTACCCGTGGGGCGACGAGACCGCTACGTGTGGCAACACCGTGATGAGCGTCGGCGGAGAGGGCTGCGGCCGCACGCGCACCTGGCCGGTCTGCAGCAAACCTACAGGCAACAGCACTCACGGCGTGTGCGACCTCGCAGGCAACGTATGGGAGTGGGCGCAGGATACCTACCACAATTCATACAGTGGAGCTCCAAGTGTCGCCAAGGCGTGGGAGGATCCAGGCTCATACCATGTGATTCGCGGAGGGTCATGGCGCGACCCTGCGAATGGAGTGCGTGCCGCCAATCGCTATGGGGACGTCTACGTGGGCCGTGATTTCATCGGCTTCCGTCTTGCGAGGTGAGCCCGCTTCGCGGCCTCTACCTGCCGCGTCGTCGCGGCGCTCCTCGTGCCCCCCATTGGCAATTGCACCCCCGCCCGGCTAGCGCCGGTCGGTTCCTGCCTCGTCGTCGCTATCGCTGCGCAAACGAAGCGGCCCCCACCAACCAAGGCAGGGGCCACACACCGCTCCACACCAGCCCGCGCCCGCTACGGCGCGACCACCCGCACCTCGAGGCGGTAGCGCCCGGCCTTCCCGAGCGGAATCGGCACGGTCACCCCTTCCCCCTCCTTGGGCGTGATCCACGTCTGGCAGACCGAGGCGCCGTTGGGGGCGGTGGCGGGGGTAGAGCGGTAGCCGGCGAGGGCGAGGGCGGGGGCCCACTTGCGGGGCAGGGTGAGGCGGAGCTGGCCGCCGTCGTTGCCGATGGCGATGGGGCCCTGGCGGGTGGTGCCGCCGGCCTCGAGGCCGTCGTCGAGGGCGAGGCGGAAGGTGCTGTGGTCGGCGGTGGGGGCGACGGGGCCGACCCGGGCGGCCTCGAAGAGGGCGGCGAGGTCGACGGCGCCGAGGATGGCCCGGACGGCGATGCCGGCCATGCCCGTGAAGCGGGGCACGGTGACGTCGAGCAGGATGGGCGCCGGGGCGCCGGTGGGCTGGTCGTGGTCGGCGTCGTGGTCGGGGAGCGGGGCGAGCGGCTGCATGGGGGCCTCAGCTGTCGGTGGGGGAGAGGTCGACGGCCTGGCCGTCCTCGTCGATGAAGCTGTACTCGCCGTCGTCGTCGCCCTCGGCGTCGTCGTGGGACGCCTCGTCGCCGTGGGCAGCCCCGGCGTCCTGGGCGTCGGTGGCGGGGTCGTCGACCTCCCAGGCGGCGCCGAGGGCGTCGAGGTGGTCGTCGACCATGCGGCCGAACTGGCCCACCAGATCGACCATGCGCGTGGCGGCGGTGGCGGTGCGGGCCTGGTCCTGGGTGGCGTGCTGGATGGCCGCCCGCGTCGCCTGGAGCTCGGCGACGATGGCGCCGCCCACCTGCTCGAGGCGGCCGAGCTGGAGAACGGCCTGGTAGAGCAGGAAGCCCGGGGCGAAGGTCTGCTCGGGCTGGTGGCGCAGGTAGTCGATGACGTGGTTCACCCGGCGCTCTTGGGGGAGCTTGGCGAAGGCGTCGCCGAAGTAGTGGCCGTACTCGGACTGGGCGGCGGCGACGGGCGGGGGCACGAGGGCGGGGCCGTTGGGGGACATGGGGGCTCCTGGCTCAGGACGTGGCGGGCTCGGGCTGGGCGAGCTGGGTGAAGGTGTCGACGAGGAAGGCGCGGCCCTCCGCATCGGCGAGAAACTGGTGGAGGTTGGGGCTCTTGAGGGCCTCGACCATGGCGGGCTCCTGCATGAGGCCGCCGAAGGCGTCGAGGCTCTCGGCGGGGAGCTGCTGGACCAGCTCGGCGAGCTGGGGCGGCATGCCCTTGCCGACCATCAGCGCGCCGATGCCCTTGTTGAGGATGTCGCCGAAGCGGGAGATGGCCTCGCGCTTGACCTCGTTGTCGAGCACGGCGGCGCGGGTGCTCTGCTCGCCGTCGGCCTCGGCCCGGTGGAGGCGGCGCTCGAGGCGCAGCCCCTCGACCTCCTGGCGCAGGGCGTCGGCCTTGGCCTGGTCGGCGCGGAGCTGGTTGGCCTGGAGGGCCCGGGCGTGGCTGCGCTGGGAGGCGGCCTCGCCGTGGACGGCGGCCAGCATCTCGCCCGTGCGCGCCTGGAGGTGCTTGTACTGCTCCTGCACCTGGTAGAAGAGGCCCGACCACGCCTCTTGCATCTCGTGGCGGTGCTGGGTCGAGACCATCGCGACGGTCACGAGCATGCGCACGGCCGGGTCGTCGTTGTCCTCGAGGATGCCCATCAGCTCACCGAGCCAGCCCGGGGAGCGCGGATCGGGACCTCCGGGGACGAGGGGGGCCCCTGCCACCCGGGCGCCCGAGGCGGAGAGGGCGGCGTCCGGCGCGTCGTCGGCCTCGTCGGGGGCCTGCGGGGGGCCCGCAAGGTGGAGGGTGGTGTTGGCGAGGCGGGTGCTCTTCGGTCCCAAGATCTCGCAGCGGTAGACGGCGGCCTCGCCCGGGAAGAGCCCGCGGCGCTCGTTGGCCAGCTCCCGGCGCAGGGTGTCGACGACGAGCTGGCGCTTCTCGGGCTGGGACATCTGGCGCCACCAGTCGCGGCTCTGGTCGAGCTCGTCGGCCCGGAGCTTGCGGGCGATGGCGAGCTGGAGCGTGTGGCAGGGGGAGGCCTCTTCGCCGATGGACAGGCGCAGGAGGCTCTCGGTGCGCTCCTTGTCGCCGTCCCGGTGGCGGCGCACGACGGTGATGTAGGTGACGTCGGCCCAGGAGAGGCGCAGGGCCTCGTCGATGCCGGGGAGCGCCTCTTCGATGGCCGGCACGGGGGGCGGCGGTGGTGCATGCATGGGGACCTCCACCCCCACTGGGCGGAACGCCGGGCCCGCTCGCCCGCCGTTGACATGCGGTTGCAGGGCGGCGCGGGGCCCGGGGGACGGGGGGTCCGTGGGGGCCGGCGCCCATCCCCCGGGCCTTCTCGGCTGTGGGGGACGACCCAAGATTCCCTCCCCCGCCCATCCCCCGGCCATTCTCGGCAAGCGCGGGGGGACGAGACGCGGCGAGAAGGCCCGTCCCCCGGTCGGGGGAGCGCCCGGGGGACGGGCCGGGGGACGAGAAGTCTGGTCAATCGGGGCGCCGTTCTGCCCAGTGGGGGTGTCTCCCGGCGCCGTCCACGGTCTGCCGGCTCCGCCCCGGCCTCTCCGCCGGTCCTGCCCCCGCGTCGGGGCGCCGCATCCCCACCCCGGAGGACCCCCCGATGTCCCGAATCCAGTCCGCCGCCACCGGCACCGGCCCCAAGAAGGGCCCGAGCGCCGCCCAGGTGTCTCGGCTCAAGAAGCAGGTCGAGAACCTGACCGCCCAGAAGGACCGGCTGAGCGCCGTGAAGAAGAAGGTGGCGGCCAACGCCAAGGCCACCGGCATGGAGGTCGTCCACCTCGCCGAGACGGCCGTGACCGCCGGCCTGTCGAGCGTGGCCAGCGGCTACGCCGGCGACAAGCGGACCCACTACCGCGTCGCCCGGGGCGTCGGCGCCACGCTGCTCGCCGGCTGGGGGCTGCTCAGCACCCTCAACGGCAAGAACGGCGGCCACCAGCTCGCCGTGGCCGGTGGTCTCGTCGCGGCCGAGTCGTCCGAGGCCGGCATGGCCTTCGGGCAGAAGCTCGCCGCCAAGCGCGCGGGCGGTGCCGCCGGTGCGGGGGGCGGGGCGCCCGCGGGCTCGACGACCGAGGGGGTGCCCGAGGTGGCCCTGACCCCCGGCGCGAACCTCGGGGACGCGGGCGTGACCCGCAACCTGCTGCCCGAAGACCAGATGCTCGCCGACTTCCGCGCCCGGGCTGCCGCCCGCGCCGGCGTCTGAGCCGCGGCACCGCCCGGGCCGAGCCCTCGGCCCTCCCTCTCCCTGGGAGCCTTCCTCCCATCCCCACAGTGCCCGCTGACGGGCAAGGAGCAACGCATGTCTGAGTTTGGCCTGGAGCAGATCCCGGCCCTCGCGGGCGATCACGGCGACTACCTCGGCTACGAGGACGACGACGACACCGACGAGATGGCTGGCTACTTCGACGACGAGATCGATGACGACGAGCTGGACATCGAGTTCGCCAACGGCGCCGACGAGTTCGGCGACGAGGTGGGCCGCCGCCGCCCCCGCCGCTGGCGCCGCCGCCCCATGCGCCGCCGCGGCCGCCCGCTGCGCCGGGCCCCCGCCCCCCGCCGGGCCCCCCGCCGCCAGAAGAAGGTGATCAAGGTGAAGGACGGTCAGATCATCCTCTCGGCCACGTCCTCCTCGGCCGGCGTCGTCACCGACACCCTGAGCAGCCCCTACGACTTCTGGCCCACCGAGATCACCACCGACGGCTCCACCTCGGGCGGCTTCCTCAGCCAGCTCACCGTGGGCGACGTCAACTTCATCGGCCCCCACCCCGCCGACCGCTCCCTGCCCGTCTCTGCCTACCAGAGCGCGAGCAACAAGAGCCTCAGCCTCCGGGGACACATGATCCGCTCGGGCCAGAACATCCAGATCGCGGGCACCATCGCCAACGGCGGCGACAAGCTCATGATCGTCATCCACGGCAAGAAGCGCGTCGGCAGCTGCAGCTGAGCCCTGGCCCCGCGGGGAGGTGACCGATGGGCAGCATGCGCCAGAAGGTCGTGAGCGTGCCTCCCGGTGGGGCATGGGTGCAGGGTCTCGAGGGCCACGCCGACTGCCAGGGCTGGCGCACGGTGCAGATCGTGTCGCCGGCCCCGGTGGACTGCGAGCTGTCGTGGACCAACGCCCTGGGAGCCACGGCGCCGCTGCGCTTCTCGGTGGCCCGCGTGGCCCAGGTCTGTGTGGTGGGCAGCAGGTGGAGCGTCCGGGTCCAGAACCCGGCCTCCGCCGGGCAGCCGGTGCGTGTGTCGACCTCCATCCTCCACGAGAAGACGGACACCGCGCCCGTCCTCGAGGAACACGCGCCGGCTGCCCCTTCCCCCACCCCCGCCACCCACGCGCCGCCCGCCTGGTCCACCGCCCTCCGGGTCGACACGAGCGCCCAAGCCCTCGCCGGCACCCTCGTCGAGCTGCTCGACGCCGAAGGCGTGGTGCGGGCCTCGGTCACCCAGGTGGGCCAGCCCCTCTGGATTCCCCTCGGCCTCGCTGCCTCGGTCCGCGTGACCTGCGAGGCCCCCCACCGACTCGTGTGGCGCATGGCGCCACTGTGAGGCCCCCATGCTCGCGAAGAGCCAGATCCTCCTCCTTGAGCTCACCGCCGCCACCACCGTCCAGACGGGCGCCGCCAAGACCGTCCGCGATGCGCAGTACGACGGAGTGAACGCCCACGAACAGACCTTTCTGGGCGTCTTCGAGCTGACCGCAACGGGCGGCAGCTCGCCCACTGTCGACGCCACCCTCCAGACGAGCTTCGACGGCACGACCTGGCACACCATCGCGTCGATGACCCAGCTGTCGGGCGCGGGCACCCAGACCGAGATCAAGCCCATCTCCTACCTCGGCCCCTACAACCGGGCGGTGGTCACCCCGGGCGGCACGGCCGCGCCCTCGGTCTCTGGCGCGGTGCGCCTCGCGTCGTCTGGGACGCTGACCTCGTGAGCCGGCGCCGCCAGCCCTCGGCCATGGCCCTCGCGGCCCGTCCGCTCAGCATCGAGATGCGGCTGACGAAGAGCGAGCCCGGCCTGGTCGAGCTGCTCAACTACCTCGCGCGCCACAACGCCCGGCTGCTCGCCGAGCGGCCAGATCTGCCCCTGCTCTACGAGTCGGGGGTGGTCTACCAGCGCGAGCTGACCGAGGTGTGGTGCGACTTCCTGGCCATGCTCGAGCAGGGCCACGAGGACTGCGACGCCCTGTCGGCGGCGCGGGCGGGCGAGCTGATGGCCTGGGGCTGGGAGGCCATGTCGCCGGAGGACGGCGGCTGGAACCTCGCCCAGGTGCTCCGGCCGGCCCGGATTCCCGCCTGGGTGCTGCTGCGCACCAAGGGCGAGAAGGGCCAGCCCAACCTCTACCACTGCATCACGCTGTACCGCGTCGGCGACACCTGGTGGCTCGACGACCCGAGCGCCCGCCTGGGCATGTTCCCCGGCCGCCGCATCCACCCCTACAACACCGCCGAGGCCCACACCTTCATGGGCCTTCGGGACGTCCTGCCGCGCGCCGCGCGCGCTTAGGAGCCAACCATGGCCGCCGCCCACCGCAAGGTCCGCCGCAAGGTCCGCCGGAACCAGCGCAAGAAGCGCCGGGATCTGAACAAGAAGCTCAAGGCCAAGGGCATGGGCTGGGGCCAGCGCCGGCGCATCATCCGCACCCGGCGCAAGTCGGACCGGTCCGCTCGGAAGCAGCGGGTCCACAAGGTCAAGCAGCGCAACCTCGACCGCGAGCTGGGCAAGCACAGCGCCCGCGCCGAGGCCGCCCGCCGGCGCCGGGCCCAGCAGGCTGCGGCCGCCGCCCGGGCCGGGATTCCGCCCCTGCCGGCGTCGCCCGTGCCCGCCTCGGGCGGGGGCAGCGTGATGGATCTGCTCGGCCCGGGGCCCGCCCCCGCGCGCTGGCCCACCCCGGGCCGTGGTGCCGGGCTGCCTGGCCGTGGTGCCGGTCTGCCGGGCCGTGGTGCCGGTCTGCCGGGCCGAGCGGCTGCCATGCGGCCCGCGCCCTACGCCCAGCCCGCGCCCTACGCCCAGCCTGCGTGGGCCCAGCCCGCCCGGGCCCCCCTACCGCCCCCCCGCGTCCCCCGCGGCTACTACGAGCAGCAGGTCGATCCCTACTACGACGACTACTTCACCGACGACCCGCTCTTTGACCCCTACTCCGCCGACGGCGTGGACGTCTACGACGACTACGTGCTGGTCGACGTGGACGGCATCGACCGGGTGCCCCGGGAGGACCGGGAGCTGTGGAGCGAGTGGCAGGAGGACGTGGTCGACGTGGCGACCGAGCTGGCCGGTGAGCTGGCCGCCGTCTCGGTGGCCGGGCCCATCGGGGCGGATCCGGTGGCCGTGCTGCACGATCTGGGCCAGCGCAAGCTGGTGCAGCTCAAGCTCTTCGCCGAGGTCGACGGCTGGAACCCGGTCGCCTACCAGCGCGACGCCGAGGTGGTGGTCGAGGCCGTCAACGAGCTGACCGAGGCCATGGACGAGGCGGCGGCCGCCGCGGCGGACACCGACACGGCACTGGCTGGGGCCCACGTCGGCGCCGCGGGGGCCCTGGCCCTCGCGAGCATCCCGATGCTGGCGAGCTTCGCGCCCAAGCTTATCGAGGCCAAGCAGGCCCGGGAGGACCGCCAGGTCAAGCGCCGCCGGCGCCGCAAGAACCGCCGGGCCGAGCGCCAGGCGGAGCGCGAAGAGGCCCAGCAGGCCCGCATCGCCCAGCTCGAGGCCGAGAAGGCCCAGCTCGAGGCCATGGGGGCCGGCGCCGGGGTCTACGACATGGACGACGGGGAGTGGGGCGCCCGGGCCACGGCCGGCGGCGTCTCGGTCCGGGCCAAGCTCGGCAAGCGGGCCGCCCTCGCCGAGCTGGGCAACGGCTTCTACCTCGTCCGTGAGGTCGCCGACGGCGTGTCGGAGGTCGCCCTCATCGGCCAGATGCAGGCCGCCGTCTCGGCCGCCCAGGCGGCCATCCTCGCCACCCCCGCCGCCATCCAGGGCCCCATCAACGTGGGCGGCTGCGGGGGCCGACCCGGTCACTGCGGCTGCGGCTGCGCCTCGCCCACCCTCCGCCACGCCTCGGGAGTCTGAGATGGCCAACCTCGAGCCCACCTGGGTCGCCAGCGTCGACACCTGGTGGAAGAACCTGCTCGGTCCGACCCTCTCGACGGTCTGGGCCCAGGTCCAGAAGAACGCCGGCTCCAACGGCATGCTGGAGAAGGCCCACGGCGAGCTCGTGCGCCGCTTCGAGCGCGAGCTCGACCAGCTCGAGGAGGACGTGGGGGTCTTCGAGGCCCTCGCCGCCACCTCGGACTGGGCGCCCTTCGCGGGCCGCGCCCGGGACGTGCTCACCCGGGTCAAGGCCCAGTGGACCGATCCGGCCGCCACCCAGCCGGCCGGCGTGGCCGGCCCGGTGCTCGGCACGGCGAAGGCCGTGGTGCGCGGCATCAACGTGACCGTCACGGCCATCGGCGTCGCCTGGGCCGTGGCCTCGCTGGCCGATCTGCTCCACACCCGGAAGCTGCTGCGGCGCTGGGCGGAGCACATCGAGGCGGGGATCCACCCCTCCAAGCGCGACCGGCGCCAGGCCCACGTCGAGGGCGTGGCCGGGCTGCCCATGGCCGACGAGCTGGGGCGGGGCGGCCGCGGCTGGCGGCGGCTCGGGCGGCGGCTCTTCGGCCGGGGCGGCCGGGGCGGTCGGCGCCACCCCCAGGGCGGCGTTCCCCTGTACGCCCGCCCGAGCCGGGGCCGGGAGGAGCAGGCGCCCCCGGGGCCCCCGATGGTCTCGGCCTCGCACCTCGCGGGTGAAGTCGCGGGCTGGGGCGACAAGCGGAAGCGCAAGGCCGAGCGGGCCGCGCGCAAGGCCCACGTCTGCGACATGACCGACGACGAGTTTCGGGCGTGGCAGCGCCGAATGTGGCGCTTCGGTCCGCACGGTCGGCTCGTGGCCACGCGGGGCATCCAGCGGGGTCGCTGCCGGCTCAAGGGCATCGCCCACCCGCCCTGGTCCCGGGACGACGACGAGGTCTCTGGCGCCACCTTCCAGCTCGCCGGCGACTGTGATCTCCAGTACGCCGAGGGCGTCTGAGCCATGGTCTCCTCCTGGCTCAACGAGGCCCAGCAGTGGGTGAAGGGGCTCCTCGGCGACAAGCTCGAGGCGGCCCTGTCGACGGTGACTGCGGCCCAGCAGTCGGGCACCGTCGGCGCCCAGATTCACCCCGAGGTCCAGGGCTTCGTCCAGACCCTCGACCAGCTCCGCCTCGCGACGAACGCCTACCTGGCCCGGGCCATGCCGCTGGTGGGCGACAACCCCGAGCTGGAGGACCGGGCGCACCGGCTGGTCTTCGCCTACCAGACCCTCGCCACCAACTGGCAGGATCCGGCCAACACCCGCCCCAACGCCGCGGCCGCCCAGCGCTTCGAGGTGGGGGTGGCGCCGGTGGTCTGGGTGGCGCTGGTGACGGTGGGGCTGGGCTCGGCCTCGTGGGCCGTGTCGAAGATGGGCGCGGCCTGGGCCATCGCCGCGAAGGGTGACGCCGAGGTGGCCCTGGCCCAGGTCCAGCTCCAGCAGCGCGACCTCGAGGCCCGGGTGGCCGCCTCCCAAGACGGCCGGCACCTCCCGCCGTCGACGGTGGCGCCGCCCAACCCGAGGCCCGAGACCCCCGGCGAGATCGACGGACTGGTCACCGTCGCCGCCGGTGCGGTGGGCCTCGCGGTGGTGGTCGGCGGCATCGCCTGGCTGGTCGGCGGCCGGCGTCGGTGATGGCCTCGGCCACGCCATCCTGGCTGGGCATGGCAGCCCTCGCCGCCGGCGCCCTCGTGGGGGCCCTGGCCTGGTCTCGGGCCGGCCGGGGGGCTGTCACTAACGGTCTCGGCCGGGTCAACCCGGGCCCCGTTCCGCCCAGTGGGGGTGCGGGGCCGGCCGGCGCTGGCCGCCACCCCCTCGACCCGCGGTCGCTGGAGTCCACCTGTCTGCGCCTCGCCCACACCGTCGTCGGCCGGGGCTACTCCTACGGGGGTGGCACGCCGCGCTCGCCGTGGCCCGTGGGCGAGCCCGGGGTGCATGGCGGCGTGGGCTGGGACTGCTCCGGGCTCTCGCTGGCCTTCTCGGCCTGCCTGCTCCGCTACCCCTGGGAAGGCCGCGATCTGACGGCCCAGGGGCTCGGCGCGCTCTGTGCCCCCGTGGCCCTGGGCGCGCAGAAGCCCGGCGACCTGGCCATCTACCGCGGCCAGCACGTCACCGTGGTGCTGACGGGCCCCCAGCCCGGCGCGGGCGTCCACAGCCGGGTGTTGTCGGCGTCGGGGGGCGGGCGCAGCACCAACGGGGACGATCCCGCCGCCCGGGTGCGCATCTTCGACCGGGCCGACTACCGCGCCGACTGGCTCACCTACATGCGGCTGCCCCCGGTCGAGGTGGGCGAGACCCAGGCGGTCACCTGCATGGCCCTGCACACCCTGCTCGCCGGTGGGGTGCCCGGGCCAGATCCGCGGCTGCCCCTGCCGGCCCTGCGCCGGGAGCTGGCCGCCCGCTTCGGCACGGTGCCCGCCGTGCAGCGCTGGCTGGCGGTGCCGACGGCGTGAGCCTCGGCCGGCCGTCCCGGGCCCTTGGGTTGCTGGGGCTCGTCCTTGTGTTGTCGGCGCCGCCCGCCCGGGTGGTCGCCCGCCTCGTTCCCACCGGGGACGCCCAGTGGAGGCCCGCATGACGGCCCGACCGACCTTCATCCAGCCCCGGCCGGGGGAGTTCTTCGCCTGGTCCGAGTTCACCCTGGTGCGCCCGGGCTGGACGGTGCTGCCCCTCGACATCCCCGTCCAGCGGGCCCTCGTCCAGCTCTGCACGGCGGTGCTCGATCCGCTCCGCCGCCACCTCGGCCAGCCCGTGATCGTGAGCCTGGGCGGGGGCGTCCGCTCGGTCGCCTACAACCGCCACATCCGCGGCTCGGCCTCGAGCCAGCACATCCGGGGCGAGGCGAGCGACATCCACAGCCCCGGGCTCTCGGCCCGCGAGCTCGTCCGGGTGGCCGTGGCCGAGCTGGGCCTGCCGGTCGACCAGATCATCTCCTACGAGCCCGCGCTGGGCGGCCACGTCCACGCGAGCCACACCACCCGCCGGCCGAACCGGGGCGCGGTGCTGCACTGCTTCCGCACCGCGGCCGGCGACAAGGCCTACCGGAGCTGGACGCCGTGAGTCTGCGCTGGACCCACACCAGCCGGGCCGCCGCGGGGGCGTGGCCGGCCCCTGGCGTCTGGCGGCGCCCCGACGGCGTCACCTCCGTCGCCGCGGGGGCCTGGCTCACCGGGGGCACCGGCCCCGTGACCGTCGTGCTCGAGGGCACCGTGCTCCACCCCTCGGCCCCCGACGCCGCCTGGTCGCCCCTCGCGAGCTGGACCCTCGGCCCGGAGGCCCCGGTCGCCACGTCGGGCCTCGCGCCCTTGGTCGTGGCCCTCGTCCGCTTCGTGCGCTGGCGCCTCGCCTCGGCCCCCGAGTCCGCGCCCCCCGGCGCCGCTCTCTCCCTCACCCTCGAACCCCAGGACTGACCCATGGGCATGATCGAAACCCTGCTCCAGACCCTCTCCAGCACCTTCAAGATCGGCGCCGACGCCAGCGCGGTGACCCTCGAGGCCTCCGGCGGCAAGCTCGGCGCCAAGAACAACAGCGACGCCCTCGTGCCCATCCAGGGTGGCACCCCCTCCGCCGACGCCGACCTCGTCACCAAGGCCTACGGCGACAGCAACTACGGGGTGCCCGGCGCGGTGAAGGAGATCAAGATCGCCTTCGACTGGGAGGACGCGACGGCCTTGGGCAGCGCGACCGTGGCGGCGGCCACCCAGCTTCCCGTGGGCGCCGTGGTCCAGTCCGTCGACCTCAAGGTGCTGACCGGCTTCGACGGCGGCATCTCCCTCGAGGTGGGCCTGACGGCAGATCCCGACCAGTTCATGGGCAGCGCCCACAACGTGCCGGGCACGGCCAACGTCTACAGCCACAACGACCGGGCCGCGGGGCTCGGCACGGCGGAGGCCCCCAAGGTCACCCTCACGGCCACGGGCACGCCCTCCCAGGGCGAGGGCGTCGCCTACATCACCTACTCGGTGCCCCAGGCCTGAGTTCTGGCCGCACGGTCCCGTGAGTGGGCCGTGCGGCGTCGTTCTGGGGGCCTGTTCCCCCACCCGTCCCGCGCCCTGGTGACCCATGCCCCCCGCCCTGCCCGCCGCCTCCGCCGTGCCCTCCCTGTCCCGTGCCCTCGTGTCGCGCCCGGGCACCGCCGAGACCGAGCGCCTCGTCCGCTTCCGCAGTCTGCCCTGGGGCGAGGCCCTGCAGTTCCTCGCGACCGCCGCCGAGGACGGGCTGGACGAAGACGAGGCCATCGCCGCCGCCGCCTGGCTCTTCGACGCATCGCTGGCCTTCGACGTGGCCGTGCCTGGCCCGGGCGGCGTCCTGCTCGAGGCGGTCGACGGCCCCCTCATCCGCGCCGGCCTCAAGCTGGCCTGGGGCGTGGTCAAGCGCCGCAAGGCCCGCGCCGCCCGCAAGGAGACCCGCGCCGCCCGCCGGGAGGCCCGCGATGCCTGACGTCATCCCCCCCTGGGGCTCCAGCGCCAGGGCCTCGGCCCTCGTGGGCGTGGCCTTCGCCGGCGAGGGCCCGGGCACCTGGGCCATCGACACGGGCGTCGGCACCGTGGCCCTCGGCGACCTCACCCTGCCCGTCGCCCTCGCCATGTTCGGCGGCCAGCTCTCCCGGGCCATCCAGGCCCTCGCCGCCTGGACGCCCCGCCTCGTCGTCGAGCACCGCCACGTCCAGATCGACGAGCCGGCCGGCCCCGCCACCGACTGAATCCCCCCGGGCCCGCGGCTTCCGTCCCGGGACCCCCGACCGGAGGCCCGATGCGGCCCACGCGACTCAAGGTAGACAACGGCGCCGAGACGGTGCCCCGCCTCATCCAGGGCCACGGCCGCCTGCCCGGCCGCGCCGGCGAGTGGGGGCTGGTGCTCCTGCCCACGGCGGGGATCGGCATGCTGGTGGCCGAGTGGAAGGACCCCGAGAAGGGCCCGGGCGTCTGGCACATCGGGAGCGATGGCGGACGAGGAGGGGACGGTCCGCGCCCGCCGCGGCCTGGCACCGTCGGCGTGATGGAGGCCCAGCTCACCGCCCTGCGGGCCCTTCGCGAGCGCGGGGAGCGGGCCGAGATGGGCGACATCGCGCTGCGGGGCGAGTGGCGGGCGTGGATGCACTGCACCAGCGACGGCCCGGTGGTCGAGCTGCACCGCAAGATGGGCGGCTACATCGAGGCCCGGCTCGAGTCCGATCCGACCGACGGGAGCTGGGCCTGGACCCTCGCCCGGAAGGGGCGGTGGCACGGCGAGCCCGACGAGCGCACGGGCTCCGGGGCGAGCCTGCGGGCGGCCATCGAGGCGGTGGTGCAGGCGTCGGTGGCCCTGGCCGGGGCCTCCTGCGGCGTGCGCGACACCCGCCGCCGGGGCGCCCTGGATGCCGACTACACGGGCAAGGCGGGGGCCGTGCGGCCGTCGCGGTCCCGGGCGGGGCGCAGTGTGGCGGGGTGGGCGCCGGGACAGGGCAGGAAGCGCCGGGCGGCGGTGGAGTCCCCGGCAACGGACGCGCCCGAGAGGACCGCGCCGGAGACGGGCGCGGTTGCCGCGTTCCGGCGCGCCCTCGCCGCCGACCAGACCGGGGCCCAGCTGCCCACCCGCGAGGCGGTCCTCGACAGCCCCACCTTCCTCGTCCTGGCCCACTGGCTCGACGGCATGGCGGACCAGAAGTGGGTGGCCAAGCCCATCCGCGACCTGTTTCTCGCCTTCGTGCTCAGCGGTGAGGTGGAGGGGCGGCCGGGCAGCAGCGAGCAGGTCCGCGCCGCCGTCCAGAGCATCCTCAACGCCTCGACCCGCCGGGGGGTGCTGGCGGCCGAGCGGGCCGCCCGGTGGCCGGCGCTGTGGCCACCCTTCGAGCGGCTGCTGGACCGCATGCCGCCGCTGTCGGCGGGGGCCGCGGCGCCGGCGTCCCGTCCCGGTGAGGCGGCCGGGTCCCCGAAGCGGACCGCCGTGCGAGAGAAGACGAAGCCCACCCCCCGGGGCGTGTCCACCTGGCCCGATGTCGTCGCCTTCCTCGACCAGGCCTACGCCGACGCCGGAATCCCGGCCCAGCCCGCACCCGGTGGCCAGTCCCGCCGCGACATGGCCCGTGCCATCGCCGCGGCCCTTCGCACCGGCCAGCACCACGAGCTCATCCGCATGAGCCAGAAGAACACGACCAAGTCCGTCGCGCGGCTGCTCGGCCTCAAGGGCAAGAGCCGGCCCCGCTCCAACAAGGCCTGGGCGGCCCTGTTCCAGGGGACCAATCTCCTGCCCCACCTCACGGGCACCATCCCTGCGCCACCCGCGAAGCCCAAGGCCCCCAAGACGGCCCAGCCGACGCCAAAGCCGGCGCCCGCCGGGCTCTCCGATGCCGAGAAGGCCGCCCGCCTCGAGGACGCCATGGTGGGCGCCCTCCAGAAGTCCATGCAGACGATGCTCTTCGGGAGCCCCTGATGTTCGACGAAGACCTCCCCGGCCTCGGTGCCGTCGATGCCCTCTTCTCCGTCGCCGAGCGCTGGGTCGGCATGGCCCTCGACGCCGTGGCCGCCGCGCCTCCGGCGGGCCTCGACGCGAGCGACGTGCGGCGCCTCGGGGCCCAGGTGCGACCTCGCGTGGTCGCCGCGGCCCACGCGATGCTCGTGCCCCACCGCGAGACGGTGCTGGCCCGCATGGCCCAGGTCGGGCCCGCCGACTCGGCCGCGCCGGCCCCCGAGCTGGCGGTGCCCGCCGAGCTGATGGCCGCGCCCGCGCGCACCGCCGCCAACCTCGCGGCCATGCGGCTGCTCGCAGCGCGCCCCGAGGGCCCCCTCTCGGCCGCCGACCAGCGTGTGCTCGCCGGGTACTCGGGCTGGGGTGGGCTCTCGCTGCGCAAGGTCGCCGACCAGTTCCCCCCGGGCTTCCCCGTGCCCGAGAAGCGCGGCCTCATCCACGAATACTACACCCGCTCCGACGTGGCCCGGGCCGTGGGCGCACTGGTCGCGTCCTGGCCCACCGAGCTGCCCCGACCGGGCGCCGGGCTGCCCTTCCGGGCCCTCGAGCCCTCGGCGGGCATCGGCCGCTTCCTCGCCGGCTTCCACCAGGCCGGCGTGCCCGCCGACTGGACGGCCGTGGAGTACAGCGCCGTCTCGGCCCGGGTGCTCGAGGCCCGCTTCGGCGGCGGGGCCACGATCTACCGCGGCCCCTTCGAGCGCTGGGCCGCCCACAACGACCACCACCGCTTCGATCTCGTGGTCTGCAACCCGCCCTATGGCGCCCGGGGGGCCAGCAGGGCCGAGGATGCCGTCGGCCAGAAGATCCGCGCCGCCTACCACTACTTCGTGTCCCGGGCGACGGGGCTGCTGCGCCCGGGCGGCCTCGGCGTCTTCGTCGTGCCCGGCGGGCTGATGACGGGCACCGGCCGCACGGCGACCCGGCTGCGGGCCGACCTGCTCCGCACCGCCCACCTGTCCTGCGCCTTCCGGCTGCCCTCCGTGAGCACCGACGGCAAGGTCCACCTGTTCCCGGGCGCGAACCTGGTCGTGGATCTGGTCGTCGTGACCAAGCGGGAGGGCACGCTCGACGCCGTGCTCGAGGCCGACGCCGACATCCGCGACGGGAAGTACTTCAGCATGTTCCCTGGCCACGTCCTCGGCGAGGAGGTGGGCGCCGACACGGGCGAAGACGACAGCGGCAAGAAGCGCCGCGGGCGCTGGGGCTACGAGATCCGGGGCGACTTCACGGGGCTGCCCCGGCCCGTGCTCGGGACGGTGGTGCGGCCGATGGACGAGACCGCCGGCCGGGCCGAGACCCGCACGGTCGCCCAGCGGGGCAGCGTCGTGGCCCACGCGGTCGCCCTCCCCGATGACGCCGCCGTGCCCGTCCAGATCGCCGACGCCCTCGGCCGGCGCATCGCCGCCTACCTCGCGGCCCTCCAAGACGACGAGCCGTCGCCCGATCTGCTCACGGTCCGGGGCGAGCTCGTGGCCGACGTGGCGGAGTGGGTCGCGCGCAACGGGGCCCCGGCCGCCCACCTGGGCCTCGCGAAGGCCGCCCGGCAGCGCGTGACGGGCGTGCAGGCCTTCCTGGCGGCCACCGACGGGCCCGAGGGCCTGGGCCCCGCCCTCGCCGCCGTGCCGGCCCTCTCGGCCCGCTACCAGGGGCCGCCCGAGCTGACCGCCATCGCCGGCTGGCTGGCCCGCCCAGAGGGGGCCGCCGCGCCCGGGCGCATCCTCGCGCTGTGGGATGCCCGGGGCGGCGCGGCCACCACCGAGGCGGCACTGGTGGCCGGCCTCGAGGACGCCGGCTGGTGCCAGGAGCGGGACGGCCGGTGGGTCGCCCAGGAGGACTACACGACGGGCCACCTCTGGCCCAAGCTCGACGCCCTCGACGACATGGACGCCGCCTTCCCCGAGCGCGCCGCCCGCCAGCGGGCCCTGCTCGTCGAGGCCATCGCGCCGGTGACCTGGTCCGACATCGTGGCGCCCGCCGTGGTGCGCGCGTCCGACGAGGACGTCCTCGGCGACGGTGGTCTCACCCCCCGGGACCGCTTCGTGCCCGCCGAGATCCTGATGGCCTGGCAGCACGACAGCCCCGATCTCTTCGGTCTGATCGAGCGTGACGCCTGGGGGCCCGACACCCGCCTCGACGGCCTGGAGCTGGAGTGGGACCGGGGCACGCTCCAGGTCAAGGGCTGGGACTACGCCGCCCTGCCCACCAACCTCGAGGGCCGCCGGGCGATGGGCGTCGACGAGCCCAGCGACACCTCCGCGGGCGACGGCCGCAAGGCGCTGCTGAACTTCGTCGGCTGGGTCAACGGCGATCTGCGCCTGTGGACCCCCCGGTCGGCCAAGTTCATCGACGACGAGGGCGAGGAGCAGAAGGAGTCGCGCGACGCCGCCCGGGTGCGGGTGGCCACGGCCTGGATTCTCAGCTTCCGGCAGTGGGTCCAGCGCAACGAGGCGGCCCAGGAGGCCATCGAGACCGCCTACAACCGCACCGTGCGCGGCTACCGGCCCCGGCGGGTCGACACCGATCCCGTCTCGGTCGCCCGCTGGGACAGCCCCATCACCCTGCACCCCTACCAGATGGCCGGCTGCAAGCGGCTGCTCCAGAACCGCAAGGGGGTGCTCGCCTTCGACGTGGGCCTCGGCAAGACCTACACGGGCATCTTCACGATGGCCCGCGCCCGCCAGGAGGGCTGGGCCCGCCGGCCCGCCATCGTCGTGCCCAACAGCCTCGTGTGGAAGTGGTGGCGCGACATCGCCAAGGTGCTGCCCGACTACCGGGTTCTCGTGGTCGGCTCGAACCGGAAGAAGATCACGCGCGGCCCCCGCAAGGGCAAGTGGGCCAGCGAGACCGACACCCCCGAGCAGCGCGCCCGCAAGTGGCGGGCCTTCCAGGCCGGCGCCTACGACGTCGTGCTCATCACCCAGTCCATGATCGGCCGGACCCGGATCCAGGAGGAGACGCTCACCGACTTCGCCGGCAAGGTCGCCGGCATCCGCCGCCTCGCCACCCTCGCCCGCCAGAGCGACGACGGCCGCGAGACAGCGACCAAGAAGACCTCCGAGCGCAAGGAGGCCCAGCAGGAGGAGGCCTCGTCGGGCTGGCTGATGCAGATGCTCCAGGGCAACGTCGGCCAGGACTACGATCCGGGCCTGAGCTGGGAGGAGCTGGGCATCGACTACCTGATGGTCGACGAGAGCCAGAACTACAAGAACCTGTTCATGGCCGAGCAGCGCGAGGGCGGCGTGCCCGACGGCCTCGGCTCGGGCACCGCCTCGAAGCGGGCCTGGCACCTGGCCTTCCGCGCCCACGCCGTGCGCCGGCGCTCCGGTGGCGGCGGGGTCGTGCTGCTGTCGGCCACCCCGGCCAAGAACAGCCCGCTGGAGTTCTACAACGCCGTCGCCGTCGTCGATCCCCACGCCTTCGAGCGCATCGGCATCACCGATCCCGAGACCTTCATCTCGCGCTACTGCCTCACCGAGCAGGCCATCGCCCAGAAGCCCGATGGCACCCTGGTCGTGCGCTCGGCCGTGCGCGCCTTCGGCAACCTCGACGAGCTGCGCGACGTGCTCTTCTCCATCGCCGAGTTCAAGACCGCTGAGGACGTGGGGCTGCGGATTCCCGAGGCCATCGTGCGCCAGGAGCGCGTCGAGCTCGCGCCGAGCCAGCAGGCCGCCATCGCCGAGGTGATGGGCGAGATCCACGACATCCAGGAGCAGATCCGCAAGCTGGCCGCCCGGCTGCCCGAGACCGCGGGGCAGATCGAGGCCCTGCGCCTCAAGGTCATGGGGCTGTCGGCCCGGGTCGACCTCATCGCCCAGCACACCGAGCTGCCCGCGCACTCGGGCAAGGCCTACAAGAAGAAGACCGCCGCCGCGGTCGAGCTGCGGGGCCACGCGCCCAAGCTCGAGGCCTGCGCCCGCAACATCATCGCCACCATGAAGCGCGACGGCGTCTGCTCCGAGCCCCCCGACGGCTGCGACAGCCGCCTCTGCTTCTCCTGCGCCCACATCATCTTCGTCGAGAACATCGCGGTCCACGACTGGATGAAGCGGCTCCTCGTCGAGGGCGGCGTCCCCGAGAAGCGCATCGCCATCCTCAACGCCAAGGTCGCCAAGGACGTCGAGACCCGCCAGCAGATCGCCGAGCGCTTCAACGGGGTGGGCTGCCCCGAGGACGAGGAGTTCGCCGCGCCCGCCTTCGACGTCGTCATCTGCAACGCCGTCGCCTACGAGGGCGTCGATCTCCAGCGCCGCACCTGCGCCATCCACCACCTCGACCTGCCCTGGGAGCCCGCCACCCTCCAGCAGCGCAACGGCCGCGGCGTGCGCCAGGGCGCCCTCGCCAGCGAGATCAGCATCACCTACTACCTGGCCAAGGGCAGCCTCGACATCCGGCGGCTGATGAAGATCGACACCAAGCAGTCGTGGATGGCGAGCCTGGTGGCCAGCCAGGAGCGGGCCACGAACAACCCCGCGGCCGGTTCTGACCTCACGGTCGCCCAGATCGTGGCCGAGCTGGCTTCCCCCGAACAGCGTGCCGCCGCCCTGGAGTGGGAGCGACAGGACCGCCTCCGCCAG
>CAXQUZ010000085.1:0-2854 GCA_964226865.1 Myxococcota bacterium
GCGAGCTCGACCTGCTCGGCACGGCCCTCATGGAGGGCTCGGTCTACTTCACGAACTACCCGACGACCTTCCAGGCTGCGCCCGGCGTGACCGACGGCGTGGTGGTGACCTTCGCGCCCCAGACCGAGGGCGAGTTCGAGGGCACCCTGGTGCTCACGAGCAACGACCCCCTCTCGCCCGAGACGGCGGTGACCTTCATCGGCACGGCGGTCGACCCCAGCGGCGGCACCCCGACCTCTCCCGGCGAGTACGACGAGGACGAGAGCGGCCGGTCCAAGGCCGAGCCCACGGTCGTCACCACCGAGGTCAAGGGCTGCAAGTGCTCCAGCGCCGGCGACAGCGGCGGCATGATGGGGCTGGCGGTCTTCGGTCTCGTCGGACTGGCCCTCGTGCGCCGACGCGAAGAGGGCTGAGGCCTGCATGGTCGGGCGGGATGCCAGCGGCCTGCACCGCAGCGCCCAGATGTTCCTCCGGGGGGTCGCCACGCCGAACGCGGCGGTGCGGGTCGACCTCCCGGTGCGTCTGCGTGCCGCGGGGGCGAGCCGCCGGGCGCCCCACCACACCGAGAACGAGGACGCGTGGCGCATCTACTGGGGCGCCGAGCGGGGCCAGGGCCTCTTCGCCGTCTGTGACGGGGTCAGCACGGCCGGCGCCGGACGCGCCGCCGCCCAGCTCACCTGCGACCGCCTCGAACAGTTCGACAGCGCCCGGGAGCGCGCCCCCACCGAGGCCCTCGTCCAGCTCGTCAGCGAGATCGACTGGGAGCTGCGGGGCACCGGCCGCAACGCCCGCTGCACCCTGGCGATGGCCTGGGTGGATGGGCTGACGGCCCACGTCTTCACCGTGGGCGACTCGCCCATCTACCGGCTGCGGGGGCTGCGGGTGAAGCAGGCCGGCAGCGAGCGCACGGGCATGTTCCACCGCCTGCGCACCTTCATGGGCATGGGCCCCTCCGTCGCCGAGGTGCTCACCCAAGACCGCTGGCACCTCGCCCCCGGCGACGTGCTGATGCTGATGACGGACGGGGTGCTCGACGCCCTCGACGAGGACGAGCTGGCCGAGGTCTGGGCGCGCAGCACGGGGCCCGAGTCCTGCGCGGCGCTGATCATGGACGAGGTCGCCCGGGTCGGGGTGGACGACGACGCCACCGTCCTGGTCATCGAGGTCTGTGAGCACGTGGCCAAGGTCTCACCGGCCGCGCCCACCGACGCGCCGGATCCGCCCTCGCGGCTGACCTGGTCCCCGCCCGACGACGGGTGAGCACGGCGCCCCCCTGCGGGCTACAGCGCCGGCCAGCCTTGGGGGAGCCATGCGCATCCTGGTCACGGGCGGCTCGAGCTTCGTCGGCGCCCACCTCTGTCGGGTCGCGGCCGAGCGGCACGAGGTCATCGCCCTCTACCACGCCACGCCCGTCCACCTGAACCGGGTCACCCCCCTCCGGGTCGACCTGCGCCGGGCGCGCGACGTCGCCCGCATCCGCGCGCTGGCGCCCGATCTCGTGGTCCACACCGCCTGCCGGATCAAGGCGCCGGGCCCCCGGAGCCCGGCCGAGAACGCCGCGACCATCAACCGACAGATGATGGACGCCGTGCTCGCGGTCGGGGCGCCGGTGGTCTACGCATCGAGCACGGTCGTGCACTGGTCGCACGACACCCCCGACGCCCGCGCGCGTCGCGAAGACGAGGCCCGCCTCGCCGAGAGTGGCCTCGACTGGGCCGTCTTGCGCCCGAGCGCTCCCTATGGGCCGCCCCTGCTCTCCCACCGCCCCGGCCACGGCGAGAGCTTCCACCTCCTGGCCCGCATCGTGGGCCGGAGCCCGGTGGTGCCCGTCATCGGCAGCGGCCAGTACCGGCGCCAGCCCGTCCATGTCGAAGACTTCGCCCAGGCGGTGCTGGCCCTCGCCGAGGGCGGGCTGCCCGGTCGGGCCTTCGAGGCCGGCGGGGCCACCGCCCACACCATGGACGAGCTCATCGAGATCATGGCCGCCGCCATGGGCCGGCGGGTCTGGCCCCTCCACCTGCCCAAGTCCGCCTTCGTCCAGGCCGCCCGGTGGGCGCCCGACTTCGACCCGACCCTCATCGCCGCCGTCGACGAAGACGAGCTGGCCCCGCCGGACGCGCTCGTGGCCGCCACGGGCCTCGCCATGCGTGGCTTCCGGGACGGGGTGGGCGACATGCTCCAGGGGCTCTGAGCCGGCCCGGGCCGCGGTGGGGCCCCATTGCGTGCCGAGACGCAAGACCGGGCGCCGCTCGCGCGTTGGGGGGACGACCACCGGAGGACCCATGCCCACAGCCCCGATCACCGCCGCCGACGTGCGTGCCCGCCTCTCGACGCGCGACCCGGCCGCCATCCGTGCGGTGCTCGAGGCGGCCCAGGTCTCGGCCCCCGAGGGCGCCGACGCCGGGGCGCTGGCCGACCGCCTCGTCGCGGCCCTGTGGTGGCGCACCCACAGCCCCGCGGGCCAGCTGCTCGTGCCCGACACCCTCGACCAGCTCGTGGATCGGGTCGAGTCCCGCCTGAAGCTCGACCTCGGCCTCGGGGACGGCTGGGCCCGGCTGGACGCCCTGGCCGAGGCCCTGGTGCCCCGCGACCGGGCCATCTCGGTGGACCAGCTCGACGAGACCGCCCGCCGGCGGCTCCGGCGCCCGGTCTGGGGACGCCTGGCCGGCGCGGGCCTCAGCGGCAGCAGCTTCGCCAGCGGCTGGGCCGCCCAGAAGGTGCTGGTCTGGACGGCGGGCCCCATCTGGGACTTCCTGCTGGCCCTGCCCCGGGTACCTGCTGGACGAGGACTACTTCACACGGGGTTTCGGCAGCTTCGGCAACGACCCGCGCAAGGGTTATGCAGATCGGAAGA
>CAXQUZ010000086.1:0-9123 GCA_964226865.1 Myxococcota bacterium
CGATCTTCTCGGCGAGGAAGCGGTAGAAGTCGTGGGGCACGAGGTCGAGGCCCCGCAGGTGGACCGTGGGCACGCCGTACTTGAGGATGCTGAGGTGGGCGCTCGACTCGCCGGCCACCACGAGATCGCAGCGGGCGGCGTCGGCCGTGAGCACGGTGGCGCCGTCGCTGACCTCGACCACGCCGGCGAGGTGGGGGCGCCCGAGCTGGAGGCGGTCGAGGGCCCGGGGGTCGCGGATGGTGAGGTTGGGGTGGAGGCGGAGCAGCACCCGGGCCGGCCGGAGGTGGTGGACCAGCCGGTCGAGGGTGGCGCGCAGCACGTCGAAGTCGACGATGAGCGAGCAGAAGAGGCCCACCGTCAGCGGGCGGCCCGCGCGCAGGCCCGCCGTCGACAGCGGCCGCTGCTCGCCCTCGGCACCGCGGAAGACCGAGGCCCCCTGGCGGCCCTGGCTCTCGTCGTAGACCCGCAGCACGGCGGGGCCGTCGACGATGGTGAGGTCGAAGTCGATGGCCGGCGGCCCGTCGGGGATGTGGCCGTGGGTGACGTAGGCCGTGGCCAGCCCGAGGGCCGTGGCGGCCTCGGCGGCCCCCATCGCGTAGGGGTTGCTGTCGGAGGAGACGAGCACGACCTGGGCCCCGGAGCCCGGCAGGGCGTCGAGAAAGCGCAGCGTGTGGCCCGCCGCCGCCGCCACCCGGCAGCCGACGAGCATGTTGCCGTGGGCCCGGTTGATGCGATCGACCTCGGCCGCGGCCACCCGGAGCAGCGCCCGCTGGTCGCGCAGGCTGCGGGCCAGGGCGGCGAGGCTGGCGGGGTGGAGGGCGTGGCGGGGCCCGAGCACCACCCGGCCGATGGGCTCACCGAGGATCCGCTCGAGCTCGGCGAACTGGCGCTCTTCGTTGCGGTAGGCACCGACGGCCACCACCCGCGACGGCCGGGGCATGCGCACCCCGAGGAAGGCCGCGAGGCCGTAGCCGCCCACCAGCACCGAGCTGGCCCGCCCGGGCAGCAACCCGTAGACCTGCCGGGCGACCCGGACGGGGGCCGTGTGGCCCGCGAGGTAGTCGAAGACGGCTTGGCGGAAGGGCTGGGCGTCCTTGAAGGCCACGACCTCGAGGGCGCGCTGGAGGGCCGCGCGGGGACTGCGACGGCTCATGGGCGCCCCAGGCCGTCGATGGCCGCGAGCCCCATGGCCCGCACCCCCCGGTCCGAGGTGCCCGAGATGTGGGGGGTGAGGATGACGTTGGGCAGGCCGTGCAGGGGCCCCGCTGGGCAGGGCTCGGCGGCGAAGACATCGACGGCCGCACCGCCGATGCGACCCTCGACAATGCCGCGTGCGAGGGCATCCTCATCGACAAGGCCGCCCCGGGCCGTGTTGATCAGCACGGCGCCCGGCTTGAGGCGGGCGAGGCGCTCGGCCGAGAGCATGCCCGCCGTCGAGGCGTCGAGGGGCACGTGGAGGCTGACCACGTCGCAGCGCGCGAGCAGGGCGTCGAGGCCCAGGGGCTCCACCCCCGTCTCGGCGTAGAAGGCGGGGAAGTCGAGCAGATCGTGGGCGACACCGGTCGTGCCGAAGGCCCGGGCCAGCCGGAGCACGTCCTTGCCGATGTGGCCGCAGCCGATGACCCCGAGGCAGGCCCCCCCCAGCTCGCGGCCCCGCTGGGGCTGCCAGCGCCCCTCCCGGAGCCCCTGGCGCATGGCCGGCACCCCCCGGAGCAGGGCGATGGCGTGGCTGATCACCAGCTCAGAGACCGCCCGGCGGTTGACCCCGCCCGTCCAGCCGAGCGCGACCCCCCGGGCGGCGAGGGCCGCCTGGTCGATGGTGTCGAGGCCGACGCCGTACTTGCTGATGCGCCGCAGCCCCGGCAGCCGGTCGAGCAGCGGCCCGTCGATCTGCTGGAGGGAGACCACGGCCCGCTCGGCCCCGGCGAGGAAGGCGACGAGGCCCTCCCCGGCGAGCACCGTGTCGGCCCCGGGGTAGCGCACCCGGGGAAAGCGGGCCTCGAGACGCGCCCGCAGCTCGGGATCCCGGGCGAAGGAGCGGGAGCAGACCGCCACGAGGGGCGGACTCACGGGCGGTCCGCCATCAGGGCGTTGGCCAGCAGGTGGCAGATGACCGCGTGTACGCCCTCGACCGGGCCATAGTCGCCCGCCTCGGCCGGGGCCGTCAGCGCCAGATCCGCCACCTCGGCCAGGGCGCCGCCGGCAAAGCCGCAGAGCCCGAGCACCCGGGCCCCGGCCGCCTGGGCCACCGCGGCGGCCGCCAGCACGTTGGGCGAGCGCCCCGAGACCGAGATGGCGACGAGCAGATCCCCCGGGGCCACCCGGCCGGTGAGCTGGCGGCTGAAGATGGCCTCGAAGCCGTCGTCGTTGCCCCGGGCCGTGAGCACGGCGACGTTGTCGCAGAGGCAGGCCACCCGCAGCACCGGCGGGGCCGCCAGGGCGCCCAGGTCGTTGGCGAGGTGGCTCGCGGTCGCGGCGCTGCCGCCGTTGCCGCAGATCCAGACGGTGGCGCCGGCACGGCGGGCGGCGGCGAGCATGCCGATGGCCGCGCCGAGGGCCTCGGGATCGAGGGCGCCGAGAACGCCGCGGACGATGTCGAGGTAGGCCCGGGCGTAGGCCGCCGGGCCCCCGGACTGGGACAGTGCTCGTGCGACCTGGCTCACCGCGCTCGTCTCCGCTCAGCTTCGGCCCAGGGCGTAGATGGCCTCGACCCCGCGCAGCACCCGCAGGGCCGCCTCGGGACGCCCGTGCTGCTGCGCTCCCCCGCTTAGCACGCCAGCCCCTGCCGGCCCGCCCCCACGCCGCGCGGCGACCGCGGCAAGGAAGGCCGCCATGCCCGCCGCCCAGGAGTGGTCCTCGGTGAAGACGGCCTCTTCATGGCCATGCTCGTCGAGCACGGCCCCCGCCGGCGCCGCCCCGGGGGCCCAGGCGATGGCCAGCCGCTCTGGCGCATAGGCCATCGAGCCAGACAGGATGCCGTCGAGGGTGACCCGGGCCCGGGAGAAGACGGCGTCGAGGGCGAAGCGGCAGCGGGGCGCCCGGGCGCTGCTGTGGAGGGTGGCCACGACACCCGCGGGATCTTCGAGGATGGCGTGCACGTCGTCGTCGACGGGGGCGCCCCGCACCCGGGCATGGACCGGGTGGAGGTCGGGGGCCAGGGCCAGCATCAGATCGAGCAGGTGGATGCCCTGGTCGAGCAGGATGCCGCCGCCGGCCACCCGGGGATCGAGGCGCCAGCCCGTGTTGCCCGTCTTCTCGTAGACGCCGCGCAGGGTCTGGAGGCGACCGAAGCGCCCCGCGGCGGCCCCGTCGAGCAGGGCCCGGACCGAGCCGTGGTGGCGGTGGTTGAAGCCGAACATCAGCACCCGCCGGTGGACCCGGCCCGCCGCGATGACGGGCAGCAGCTCGGCCGTGCTGCGTGCAGGCGGCTTCTCGCAGAACACATCGAGGCCCCGCTCCAGGGCCCGCCGGCAGAGCGGCGGCGCCTGATCGTTGGGCACACAGACGACCACGGCGTCGACCGCCGGGCCCTTGCCCTCGATCAGCGCCGCCGCGGCCGCCGGGGTGTCGGCGGTGGCGACGCGCGCGAGCTCGGGCCGGGCGGCCAGGGCCCGGTGGCGCCGCTTGCCGACCACCCCCATGCCCAAGACCGCGACCCGGAGGGGCTCAGGGCGCACCGAAGGCCTCGCGCCCGGCCCGGGCCGCGACGGCCAGCATGCGGAAGTCGACGCTGTAGGCCACGAGCCGGAAGCCCTCGTCCCGGCGGGTCTGGAGCAGGACCGGATCGGGCTCGACGACGTGGATGCCGGCCGCGACCCCGTGGGCGTCGGCGCTCGCGCGGATGCGGGCCCGGGCGGCGGCGACGGCCGGGTGGTCGAGCTGGCCGGCGAGGCCCATGCTGGCCGACAGATCGTAGGGGCCCACGAGCACCCCGTCCAGGCCCGGGAAGGCGCAGATGGCGTCGAGCTCGGCGAGGGCGGCCTCGTGCTCGATCTGGGCGATGAGCACGGCATCTTCTTCGAGCCAGGCCCGGTAGGCATCGAAGCGCTCGCCCCAGCCCTGGGCCCGGGCGAGGCCCACCCCGCGGCGCCCCCGGGGGGGGTAGTGCATCGCGGCGTGCACGGCCTCGAGCTCGGCGAGGCGGTTGACCATGGGCACGATGATGCCGTGTGCGCCGGCGTCCATGACCCGCTTGATCTGGACGGGGTCGTGGCCCGAGAGGCGCACCAGCGGCGCCGCCCCCCCGAGCGAGACGGCCTGGATCAGGGCCGCCGCCTCGGCGATGGACAGGGCGCTGTGCTCGAGGTCGACGGTGACGAAGTCGAAGCCGGCCGCGGCCATCAGCTCGCCGACGGCCGGCACGGGCAGGGTGAGCCAGGTGCCGAGCACGGCGCCGCCGCCGCGCAGCCGGGCGCGCAGGCCCGCCGGCGGGGCCGACGTGGGGGCCGGGAGGGTGGAGGGCAGGCGCACGGGGGCGTCGGGCGGCGAGGCAGGCATCAGCGGAGCTCCACGGGAAGGCCTTGGGCATAGCGCAGCAGGTCACAGAGCTCGCGCACCGCGCCCCCGCCCCCGGGCCGCTCGGTGACGTAGTCGGCCGCCTCGCGGGCCTCGACACAGGCGCCGGGCACGCTGACGCCCACCCCCGCCTGGCGGATCAGCGGCACATCGTAGAGCTCGTCGCCCATGAACAGGGTCGCGGCGTCCCCCACGCCGGCGGCCTGCTGGAGTGCCGCGAAGCCGGCGCGCTTGTCTTCCTGGCCGAAGCGGGCGAGGCCCACGCCCAGCCGGTCGAGGCGGGCGCGCATCGCGGGGTTGTCGTCGGCCGACAGGGCCGCCACGGTGAGGCCGGCCCGCAGCAGGAGCTTGACGCCGAAGCCGTCGTGGACCGAGAAGCGGCGGGTCCAGCCGACCTCGCCCCCCACCCAGAGGATGGTGCCGTCGGTGAGCACACCGTCGACGTCGAGCACCACGAGGCGCACGGGGGCGAGCAGGGGCCGGAGCAGGACCGCCCGCTCGCGCAGGTCGGCGGGGAGCAGGGCAGACACGGTTCTGACTCCAGGAAGGCCAGGGCGGCGGGCGCATCGCATATCCTCCCCCCACCCCCCTCCGCCCGCAGGTGCGCCCATGGCCGGTCTCTCGCCCCTGTTTCCCCGGGTCGCCCGCTGGGCGCTGCTGTCCCTGGGCACGGGCCTCGCCGCGTGCAGCGATCCCCCGTCCGCGGTGCCGGAGTCTCCGCCCATCGTGACCCCCGGTGCGCCCCCGCCCGACGGGGCCCGCGCCGACGCGCCCCCGTCTCCCCTGCCCGGCGCCCCGGGGGCCGCGGCCGCTGCGGCCGGCGACGCCCCCGCCACGCCCGAACAGACCGCCGCCGCCCAGCGCGACCCCGATCTGCCCGCCGGCACCGACGCCGCCGTGGGCGGGGTGCCCCAGGGCGCGGGCGATCCGGCGACCGCCGGCGACGAGGCGACCACCGCGGCCCAGGTCATGCCGGTCGAGCGCCTGCTCGCGGTGGCGGGCCCGGTCGTCGACGCCGCCGCCCCCGTCCAGGCCGGCAGCTGGGTGGACGGCATGGACCCCCGGGTGCTGCGCAACGACTGCGGGGTCGAGGATGCCGACGAGCTGGGCGACATCCTCGACGCCGGGCGCATGCGCCTCGCCCCCACCGCCGCCGGCTTCTCGCTCACGGTGGTGCCCGACGACGAGGAGGACGAAGACGAGGCCGGACAGGACGAGGACGGCGGGGTCGAGCTCGCCGTGCACTTCGACGGGGCCCTCGACTGCCGCTTTGTCGACGGCACGACGGCGGCCTTCCAGTGCGGCGGCCAGACGGCCTCCCTCGTGCCCCCGGGCAGCACGTCCTCCCTCTCCCTCGCCCTCGCCGCCTCGGGCACCCGCCCCGACAGCCGGCTGCTGACCCTGCGCCTCGGCGTCTCGGTCTCCTGCGACGACTGCGGCCCGACGGCCGGGCCCCTCACCGTGCCCTGCACGGCCGTGCTCGTGCGCGGCCTCGTCTACGAGGGCCCCGAGGCGGGCGCGCTCGGCCCCGTGGTCGAGGGCATGGCCCAGGGGGCCCGCCCCAGCCCGAGCCCCTGAGCTCCGGTGCCGCGCCGCCGCCGCCCGCGTCCGCTGGCGCCCCGGGAGCGGGCCGTCGCCGCCCTGCTCGTGGGGCTGGCCAGCCTGCTGTGGTTCTGGCCCCTGCCCCTCGGGCTCGCCAGCCAGCTCGTGGTCGAGCCGGATCCCTTCCTGGCCAGTGCCCACGAGGTCTGGCTGGCCTGGCTGCTGCGCGCCACGCCCCTCGACCAGCTGCTGGCCCTCGAGACCCGCCTCGTGCTGCCGCCCGACGGGGTCGATCTGCGCTACTACCACGAGTGGATGACCGCCGGTGTTGGCGCACTGGTCAGTGTTCTCGCGGAGTCAGCCGGGCTCGCCCGGCCCCGGTCCCTCGTGCTCGGCGTCAACCTCGCCGGCATCGCCGCCCTGGCGCTCAGCGCCGGCGCCGTGGCCCGCAGCGCCCGCCCGCTCGGCGCCTCCCGGGGGGCCGAGGCCCTCGCCGTGCTGGCCCTGCTCTGCTCGCCCGTGCTGCGCACCCCGGCGGCCCTCGTCAACGCCGAGCAGCTCTGGGTCGGGCTGGTGCTCCTCGCCGTGCATGCCCTGGTGATGGGCCAGGGGGGGCCCCTGCGGCGGGGCCTGGTCGCCGGGGCCGCCGGGCTGCTGGCGGGCCTCGCCACCCGCTACCTCTTCCTGGCCACCGCCGGGGCGGTCGTGGTCGTCGGGGCCGGGGCCCTCGTGCTGCGGGAGCGGCGCACGGCCCAGGCCGCCGGCCTCGCCCTCGTGCTGCTCGCCCTCGTCGGCATCGCCCTCGGCTGGCCCCAGCTGACCGCACCGGCCGGTGCCGCCGCCCTCGAGTCGGCCCGGCCGGTGGTGCCGGGGCCCCTCGACCTGCTGCTGCCGCGGGTCGTCTATGATCCCACCCTCACCCCATCCGTCGAGAACCACGCCTACAGCGCCTATGTCGGCCTCACCCTGCTCGGACTGGGGCTCCGGGCGGCCTGGCGGGGCGGCCCGCAAGAGCGGCTCCTCTGCGCGGCGGGCGGTGGCCTGCTGATCGCCGGCATGGGCTGGGAGACCGCCGGGGGCCTGCCCCTGCCCCTGCGGGCCGTGGCCGCCGTCGTGCCCGTCATCGAAAACCTCCACGCCCCCCACCGGCTGGTGCTCTCGGGCCAGGTGCTGCTCGCGCCCCTCGTCGGCCTCGGGCTCGGCGGGCGGGCGCTGGCCCTGGGCGCCCTGGGCCTCGTCGTCGAGGGCCTGGTCGCAGCCCGGGGGCTGGTCCCCTTCCCCACCGCCCCCCTGCCCGGCCCCTCGCCCCTGCTCGCCGACCTGGCCGCCGCGCCGGGGGCCGTCGCCGAGCTCGCCACCGACGACGACCTCCGCAGCTCCCACCACCTCGACCTCGCCCGCCAGGTCCGCCAGCTCCACCACGGCCAGCCCCTGCTCCAGATGCCCAGCTGGCCGGGGGGTGGGGTCGAGCCGGCCGTGCCCGGGCTGGATCCCGCCGTGCGCCACTGGGCCACCAACGCCGTGCTGGCGCTGGATCCGTCCCGTCCCGGCGTCGTCGCGCTGCCCGTGCCGAGCCCCCTCGACGAGGCCGGGCACCGGGGCCTGCGCTGGCTGCTCGTGCTCGTGGGCCCGACCCAGGCGGGGCTGCGGACCTGTGCCCTCGACCTCGGCGTCCACCAGCTGCGCTGCTCGGCGGTCGGGCCGGCCGAGGCCCCCGAGCGCGACACCCCCTGAAGCCTCCGTGCCTCAGTCTTCTGGGGGCTCCTGCACCGCCACCCACTGGCCGTCGGGCAGCGCCCGCACCCGCCAGCCCTCGGGCGGGGTACCGGCCGCCACCGCCACCGCCAGGGCCCGGGTGCCGACCTGGGCCTCGAGGGCGTGGACATTCGCGGAGATGACGCTGCCGTCGGCATTCCCGACAACTGCGGGGCAGGCGTAGACCGCGTCGAGCAGCCCCACGAGGGCCTGGCGCAGGGCGGGGTCCTCGGTCGGACGGGGGGCGTGGGCGTGGCGATCGAGCAGCCAGTTCAGGTCGGCCCCCGGGCTGCCGGGCGCGGGCTCGGTGCAGCGGCGGTGGACGGCGCCCCCGCGCACCTCCTGGAGCACCCGGCCGAGCTCGCGGGTGGGCGCCAGCAGCAGGGCCTCGGTGCGCCGCCAGACCCCAGCACTCGCGAGAAAGCCGAGCAGCCCCATGATCGCCATGGCCCAGGCACCGGCCAGGCCCAGCCGCTGGGCGGCGGTGTCGGCGGTCACCATCGAGGCCCGGTTCACGGCGCCGAGCTCGAGCAGCGCGCCCACGACAGCGGCTTCCGCCAGGGGCACCCCGTCGTGGGCCAGGGGCCCCTGCTCGGCGAGCACCGCGACCAGTGGGCGCTCGGCGTCTTCGGTGATGTTGCCCTCGGCCCGCTCCAGGGCGGCCGAGAAGGCCTCGGCCGGGGTGGCGCCGGGCAGCCCGCCCACCGGCGCGGGGCCCTCGGCCGGCCGGGCCAGCGCGGCGAGCATGTCTTCGACCGCGGCCGTGGAGTAGACGTTCTCTTCGAGGATGTGGCCGATGGCGGGGCCCATGCGCCCGAGCAGCACGATGGCGGTCGCGCAGGTGAGCAGTTGGAGCGAGACCAGGGCCCAGAGGCCCCAGCGGGTCTGGCGGGTGGCGTCCACTCAGGCCTCCCCAGCGTAGGCCTCGGCGGCCCCCCGCGGCCCGGCGACCACGAGCACGTCGCCGGAGGCCAGGCGGAGCTCGGCAGAGGGCAGCAGCAGCCGCGCCCCCCCGCCGGCCTGGGTGCGCCGGACGGCGAGCACGTTGAGCTGGTGGCGGCGGGGCAGGGCCAGCTCGGCCAGGGTGCGGCCGAGGGCCGGCGGCGGCGGCGAGACCTCGACGATGGCCAGATCCTCGCCGAGGGGCAGCACGCTGTGGACCCCCCGGTTGGCCAGCCGGGTGGCGAGCTGCTCGCCCACGATGCGCTCGGGGTTCAAGATCTCGTGTGCGCCGACCAAGGCGAGGATGCGCTCGTGCATCGGATCGGTGGCCCGGGTGACGATGCGGGGGGCGCCCATCTGGTGGAGCAG
>CAXQUZ010000087.1:0-11083 GCA_964226865.1 Myxococcota bacterium
GAGCATGCGGTGACTGGAGTTCAGACGTGTGCTCTTCCGATCTTGGCCCGGAACCCCATCGACCCCCTGAGCTACGCCTCCCGGGCGGGCAAGCTCATCGGTGACCCGGACGACCCCGACGCCGACCCCGAGGCGCTGGCCAACGCCCAGATGGCCGACCGGGTGCGCCTCTACGAGGCCGAAGGCCACTGGGAGCACGACCTGTTCCGCCTCCACGCCTTCTACCGGGTGGGCCACTTCCACTGGGGCCACGAGGGCGACTTCTTCGGCATCTACCGCCAAGCCTACTACGGCCCGAACATCGACATCTACGACGCCGCCGTGCCCATCGGCGTCGAGATCGAGGGCAAGGGCCCCCTGTCCGGGCTCGCGGTCGCCGGCGGCCCCCAGGTCTACTGGGGGGCCAACCCTGCCATCTTCGCCCGCTACGGGTGGGACCTCGGCGCCTCGCGCTGGACCCTCGTCCACCAGGAAGACCTCACCGAGCAGGGCGCCGCCGCCGCCAACCGGGCCATTCCACAGCTCGTCACCCGCAAGACGGCCCTCCACATCGCCCAGACCATCGCGGGCGTGACCGTCGACCTCGGCGGCATCGTGGCGGGCACCGACCGCCTCGGCATGGCCTATGTCGACCCCCACAGCGCGGGCACAGGCCCCAGCTACCTCGGCTCGGGCCTCCACCTCTACGAAGACCAGATCCAGTGGGTCGACACCCTCGGCGCGAAGGCCCGGCTGCGCTGGGAGCCTGGCCCGGTGCATGCCTACGTCCAAGGCGCCCACCGGGGCCTGGTGGCCGACGGCGGCCCCGACGAGACGGTGACCTTCACGGGCTGGTCGCTCAAAGACGGCGGCCAGGGCAACGGCACGCAGCTCCTCAGCGGCGTCGCTGTCGACGTGGGCCGGCTCCAGCTCGCCCCCAACCTGCTCTACCAGAAGCCGCTGGTCGGGCCCCTGCCCACCATCGCCTCCCAGTACGATGCCGAGACCGGCTGGTACCATCCGGGCGTGACGGCCCGCAACGCCATCGACGACCCCTTCGCCGTTCTCGGCAACCGCGAGACCCTCGCCGGCGAGCTGCTGCTCGTCTGGGACCCCACCCCGGCGACCTGGTTCTGGGCCTGGGACAATCCGCTGCACGAAGACGCCCCGATGGCGGCCGCTCTCGACCTCGTCTACCGCCACCAGCCCACCACCCGCGACGCCAACTTCGGCTTCACCGAAGACGGCACCCTCTTCGCCTTCGCCGGCGCGCCGCCGGCGGCCGATGTCTGGACGGCGACCCTCACCCTCCTCAGCCGCCTCGGCCCCGAGAGCCGGCTCCAGGTGAGCGCCATGGGCGGCCAGGAGCAGTCCACCGGCGACGACGCCCGGCTCGTGCCCCGGGCGGCGCTCAAGACCGATCTCTGGGTGCAGAAGACCGCGGTGCTCGCCAGCCTGCACTGGAACGACTGGGGCCCCTACGACTTCCACCGCACCTTCAACCTCACCTTCCCCTTCCAGGCGCGCCTCGATCTCTCGACCGGGGTCCGGGGCTTCAGGCTCGACGACCCCGGCACCCGCCTGGGCCTCCGCGGCAAGTTCCGGACCTTCGACGAGCACTCGCCCGAGCCCGAGCGCTTCCAGCCAGGCGACCACGAGCTCGAGCTGCTGACCTACCTGACCTTCCAGATGTGAGGCCCCCATGGGCGCCCCCTCCCCCCGTGCTCTCCGCTGCCCCGTGCCGGCCCCCGTGGCGA
This sequence comes from Myxococcota bacterium, assembly GCA_964226865.1. Taxonomy (GTDB): domain Bacteria; phylum Myxococcota_A; class UBA796; order UBA796; family UBA2385; genus CAXQUZ01. Next base: position 1,737 of record CAXQUZ010000087.1, read on the forward strand.
CCGCACTGGCCGCCCTCGCGGCCGGGCCCGTGTCGGGCTGCGCCCTCGAGCCGGGCACCTGGCGGGTGGGCGAGGACCTCAGCGGCCTGCGCTTCGTCCCCTTCTCGGAGGACGTGGGGGTCCACCCCGACACCAGCATCCTCGACGACCCGGCCAACCCCTTTGCCGACTCGCTCGACCCCAACGGAACCCTCAAGTGGGACCTCCAGGCCAGCGGCTGCGACCGGGCGGTCTACGGGTGGGCCACGGCCTTGGCGCTCCAGCCCACCGGCGAGCACCAGTTCTACACCGCCGCCTGCATGCAGGCCCTCTACGAGGGCGGCCGGGTGGAAGACGACGACCTCTACCTCGTCTGGACGCTGGCGGTGCGCGGCCACGAACAGGTGCTGGAGAGCTTTCCCGACGCCGTGACCTACGACGCCACGGGCACGGTGGCCTACGCGCTGGCGCCGCTCTCGGAGGCCGCCCTGGTGTCGCTGGGCGCAGCGACGCCGGCCGCCGAGGGCACCCCGGACGACGAGGAGGCCGAGTGATGCGCCCCCTGCTGTTCTTGATCTTCGCCGGCTGCCGCCCCGAAGCCGGTGCCCCGGTCTACCCGGACCCCTCCCCCTACGACCCGACCGCCGCCGATCCGGACTTCTACGGCGACGACCCCTACACCGAGGGCGACGCGCGCCTCAGCCTCGGCCTCTTCTACGAGGGGGGCGCCTCGGTCTCGCTCCCGGTCGACGACACCACCCGCCACTTCTACGTCTACGAGTCGAGCTTCGCCGCCGTGCCCAGCGACGACCGGGTCGAGGGCTACGTCTCCGACAGCCTCGAGCCCAGCGGCGGTGCCTGGTGGGGGGGCGGGGTGCACTGGGACGTGCCCGAGGATCTCTCCGCATGGGACACCCTCGTGCTGTCGCTCAAGAGCCGCGACCCGGCCATGGCGGGCATGGCCCTGGGCATGAACGGCGGCGGCACCGAGGCCCGGGTCACCGTCGACAGCCTCGGCTTTGTGGCCGACGGCACCTGGCAGCGCCTCACGGTCCCGCTCCAGCACTTCGTGGACGGCGGCGTCGACCTGGCTGCGGTGGGGGTGCCCCTGCTCGTCGCCGGGGAAGGGGCGGCCGGCGGCACCTCCGTGCTCATCGACGATCTCTACTTCACCCAGTCGGGCACGGGCACCGAGGCACCGACCTTCCTCGGGGACGACCCCTATGTCGAGGGCGAGGCGCGGCTGTCGCTCGGCGTGTTCTACGAGGGGGGCGCCTCCGAGGCCTTCGAGATCGACGGCGAGACCCGCCACTTCTACATCTTCTCGAACACCTTCACGGTGGCCTCCAGCGACGACCGGGTCGAGGGCTACGTCGCCGACCGCATCGAGACCGGCACGGCCGCCTGGTGGGGGGGCAGCGTCACCTGGGACCGCCCCGAAGACCTCTCGGCCTGGACCACCCTCCACGTCGCGCTGAAGTCCGCCGATCCGGGCATGGAAGCGGCCGCCCTCGGCATGACCGGCGGCACCGAGGCCCGGCTGCCCCTCTCGACCCTCGGCTTCGTGGCGGACGGCGCCTGGCACCACCTCGAGGTTCCCCTCGCCGACTTTGCCGACGCCGGCGCCGATCTCACCCAGATCACGGTGCCCTTGCTGCTGGTGAGCGAAGACAACACCGCGGGCGACCAGCTGCTCATCGACGACCTCTACCTGACGGCGGAGGACTGATGCGCCCGTCCCTCGCGCTGCTCATCGCTGGCTGCACCGCGTCCGGGCCTCCGGCGCCGGTCGACACCTCGTGGTCCCTGGTCTGGGAAGACCCCTTCGACGGTCCGGCCGGCAGCGCGCCGGCCGACCACTGGGTGGCGGACGTGGGGGGCGACGGCTGGGGCAACAACCAGCTCGAGCACAACACCGACCGCACCGACAATGCCTTCCTCGACGGCGACGGCCACCTCGTCATCCGCGCCCAGCCCGAGACCCACGAGGGCAACGCCTACACCTCGGCGCGCCTCACGACCCGGGGCACGGTGGAGGTCGGTCCTGCCCGGATCGAGGGACGCATGCGCCTGCCCGCGGGCACCGGCATCTGGCCGGCATTCTGGATGCTCGGGGCCGACTTCGACACGGTGGGCTGGCCCGCCTGCGGCGAGATCGACATCCTCGAGCTCAAGGGCGACGACCCCCAGACGGTCATCACCACCGTGCACGGCCCCGGCTACTCCGGCGGCGACGGCATCGGCACGGCCACGGTGCTCCCCGACACCAGCGCCAGCGAGGACTTCCACACCTACGCCGTCGACATCGACCCAGACCACCTCGTGTGGTGGATCGACGGCCAGCGGGTCCACACGGTCCGCCCCGGAGACCTCCCGGCCGGCGCCGCCTGGGCCTTCGACGGCCCCTTCTTCCTGCTCCTCAACGTTGCGGTGGGCGGCGACTTCCTCGGCCCCCCGGACGACAGCACCCCCTTCCCCGCCGACCTGGTCGTCGACCACGTCCGGGTCTACGAGCGCGCTCCGTGAAGGCCGTGGCCGCCACCAGCCTCGTGCTCGCGACCGCCTGTGCCCCCCCCGGGCACGGCCGGCCCCCGGGGGTGATGGTGGTGGTCCAGGAGCAGCAGAGCGCCTGGCTGCGCAACTTCAACCCCTTCCTCACCACGGGGGGCGCACGCTGGCCGAGCGCCGCTGGGGTCCACGAGCCGCTGCTCATCTACAACCCCATGCGCGGCGAGTACACGCCCTGGCTGGCCACGGCCTGGACCTGGACCGAGCCGGCCCGAGAGCTCGAGCTGACCCTCCGGTCGGAGGCGCGGTGGTCCGACGGCAGCGCGCTGACGGCCGACGACGTGGCCTTCACCTTCTCGCTGCTCCGGCGATTTCCCGCCCTCGACAGCGGCGGGGTCTGGCGGGTGCTGGAGTCGGTCGAGGCCCTCGACGCCACCACGGTGCGGGTGCGCTTCCAGCGCCCCTTCGCGCCCGGGCTGCTCGAGGTGGCCCACACCCCCATCGTGCCGGCCCACGTCTGGTCGTCGGTGGCGGATCCGGTCAGCTTCGCGAACCCCGAGCCCGTCGGCAGCGGGCCCTTCACCGAGGTCCGCCGCTTCGAGAGCCAGGTCTTCGAGCTGGGGCGCAACGACCACCACTGGGCGGGCGTGCCAGGGGTGGAGGCGCTGCGCTTCCCGGCCATGTCCTCGAACGACCAGGTCACCCTGGCCCTCGTCCAGGGCGACGTGGACTGGGCGGGGGCCTTCGTCCCGGCCGTCGAGCGCACCTTCGTGGCGCGGGATCCGGAGCACCACCGCGCCTGGTTCCCGCAGGTCGGCGACACGGTCTTCCTCTACGCCAACACCGCCACGGCGCCCCTCGATCAGCCCGCGCTGCGCAAGGCCCTGAGCCTGGCCATCGACCGCGAGAAGGTCGTCGAGATCGCCATGTTCGGCTACACCAAGCCCGCCCACCCGACGGGCCTGAGCGACGGCTACGCACACTGGCGCCTCGACGTGCCCGACGACGAGAGCTGGGTGCGCCACGACCCGGAGGCCGCAGCGGCCCTCCTCGACGCGGCCGGCTTCCGCCGCGGGTCGGACGGACGCCGCCGGGGCCCCGACGGCGCGCCCCTCCAGCTCGAGCTGAGCATGCCGGCCGGCTGGTCCGACTGGGTCCGCGCGGGCCAGGTCATCGCCCGGGACCTGCGCGCCGTCGGCATCGACGCCCGGGTCCAGGGACGCGACTTCGCCGCCTGGTTCGACGGCGTCACCCGGGGCGACTTCAGCCTCTCGCTCGGCTGGGCCGCCGCGGGACCCACGCCCTACCGCATGTACCGGGGCCTCATGGACCCCGCGGGCGTCACGCCCATCGGCACCCCGGCCGCCGCGAACTGGGGACGCCACGGAAGCACCGATGCCCAGGCCGTCCTGGCGCGCTTTGAGGCCGCTGGGGAAGTGGACGAGCAGCGGGCCCTGGCCGCCGAGCTCCAGCGCATCTTCCTCGCCGAGGCCCCGGCCATCCCGCTGTTCCCCAGCGCCTCGTGGGGCGAGGCCAACACCCGCTGGGTGACGGGCTTCCCGAGTGCCGACGACCCCTACGCGCGCCTGTCGCCGAACACGGCGCCGGAGCCGCTGCTCGTGATGACCCGACTCGCGTGGGTCGGCGAGGAGGCCCCGTGAGCCCCCCGGTCCAGGCCCGGTCCCGCTGGGCTGTGCTGCTGCCCGAGCTCGGACGGCGCCTCGGCTTCTACGCCCTGGCGGCCTGGGCCGCGCTGACCCTGAACTTCCTCATTCCCCGGCTCATGCCCGGCGACCCGGCCTCCGCCATCTTCGCCCGCTTCCAGGGCAAGCTCGACCCGAGCGCCCTGGCGGCCATGCGCACGGCCTTTGGGGTCTCAGACGCGCCCCTCGCCATGCAGTACCTGCGCTACCTCGGCAACGTCGCGACGGGGGAGCTGGGCACCAGCCTCGTCTACTTCCCGGCCCCGGTCACGGCGGTCATCGGCACGGGGCTGCTGTGGACGGTGTTCTTGGCCGGCCTCGCCGTGGTGCTCGCCTTCGCCATCGGCACGGCCCTGGGCGCCTGGGCCGCCTGGCGCCGGGGCAGCTGGCTCGACCGCACGGCCCCTCCGCTCCTGGCACTCATCGGCGCCTTCCCCTACTTCTGGCTCGCCATGGTGGCGGTCTGGGGCCTGGGCTTCCAGCTCGGCTGGTTCCCCGTGCGCCACGCCCACAGCGCCGAGGTGTCGCCGGGCTGGACCTTGGCATTCGCCGGGAGCGTCCTCCAGCACGCCATCCTGCCCGCGGGCACCATGGTGCTGGCCTCGCTCGGGGGCTGGCTGCTGACCATGCGCAACACCATGGTCGGGGTGCTCGGCAGCGACGCCGTGCGCTACGCCCAGGCCCGCGGGCTCGCGCCGGGGCGCGTCTTCTGGACCTACTGCGTGCGCAACGCCCTGCTGCCGAGCCTGACGAGCTTCGGCATGGCGATCGGCTTCGTCCTCTCGGGCGCCCTCCTCACCGAGATCGTCTTCGGCTACCCCGGCCAGGGCTTCTTGCTGCTCCAGGCGGTCCGGGGCCAGGACTACCCCCTGCTGCAGGGCCTCTTCCTCACCATCTCGCTGGCTGTGCTCGCCGCGAACCTCTTCGTCGACGGCCTCACCCTCTCGCTCGATCCCCGGACCCGGCGATGAGGGCCCTGTGGACCAGCCCCCAGGCCCGCCTGGGCGTGATCCTGCTCTCGCTGATGGTGGCCGTCGCGCTGGTTGGCCCCCTCGTCGTGGGCGATGCTGAGGCCTTCGTGGGTCGTCCACTCCAGCCGCCCTCCGCCGCCTTCTGGCTCGGCACGACAGGCCAAGGCCAGGACGTGCTCGCCCAGACCGTGGTCGGGGCCCGCAGCACCCTCGGCCTCGGGCTGCTGGTGGGGGTGAGCGTGGTGGCCATCGGCGCCGTGATCGGCGGACTGGCGGGCTTCCTCGGTGGCCGGGCCGACGAGCTGCTCAGCTTCGCCATCAACGTCAGCCTCGTGCTCCCCGGGCTGCCGCTGATGGTCGTGCTGGCCGCCTTCCTGCCCGCGGGCCCCGTCTCGATGGCCGCGGTCCTCACCGTGACGGGCTGGGCCTGGAATGCCCGGGTGGTGCGGGCCCAGGTGCTGGCCCTGCGCCGCCGGGACTTCGTCGAGGCCGCGGTGGTGGCGGGCGAGCACCCCCTGCGCATCCCTGTGGTCGAGGTGCTGCCCAACATGGCCAGCCTGCTCGGCGGGGCCCTCATCGGTGCCACGACCTACGCCGTCGGGGCCCAGGTCGGCCTCGAGTTCCTCGGGCTGGGCGACCTCTCGGTCGTCACCTGGGGCACCAACCTCTACTGGGCCACCAACGACAGCGCACTGCTGACCGGCTCGTGGTGGACCTTCGTGCCCACGGGGGCCTGCATCGCCATGACCGGCTTTGCGCTGGCGCTCATCAACTTCGGCCTCGACAGCCTGACCAACCCGGGGCTGGCGGCCACCGGGGGCACGGGCGCACCGGGCCCCCAGCCCACCCCCGTGCGGAGGCGCCCATGAGCCCGGGAGCCGCCCCGCCCCCGCCGGTGCTCGACATCTCCGGTCTGCGCATCTCCTACGGCGACGTCGATGTTCTCGAGGACGCGAGCCTCCGCGTGGCCGCCGGAGAGGTGGTGGGCCTCGTCGGCGAGTCCGGCAGCGGCAAGTCGACCCTGGTGCTCGGCGCCCTGCGGCTGCTGCCCCCTCCCGCGGTCATCTCGGGCGGCACGGTGGCGGTGGCGGGCCAGGACCTCTTGGCCATGGACGCGGCGGCCCTCCGCCAGGTCTGGTGGCGGGACGTGGCGCTCGTGCCCCAGAACGCCCTCAACGCGCTCAACCCCGTGCTCACCATCGGCGCCCACTTCGACGACACCCTCACCGCCCACGGCGTCACCGACCCTGACGAGCGCCAGCGGCGGGCCCGGGCCGGCATGGATCTGGTCGACCTCGCGCCGGCCACCCTGGAGGCCTGGCCCCACATGCTCTCGGGCGGCATGCGCCAGCGGGTGGCCATCGCGCTGGCCCTCGTGCTCGCACCGCGGCTCGTGGTCTTCGACGAGCCCACCACCGCCCTCGACGTGGTCGTCGAGCGCGACATCCTCGACCGGATCCACCGGCTGCAGCGCGACCAGGGCTTCGCCAGCCTCTTCATCACCCACGACGTCTCTCTGCTCCGCACCTTCGCCGACCGGGTGGCCGTGCTCTACGCAGGGCGCCTCGTCGAGGTCTGCCCCGTGGCACAGCTCGGGGGCCCCGCGAGCCACCCCTACACCCAGGGCCTGCTGGCCGCCATTCCCCCTGCACTGGGGGAGACCCGTGAGGTCCACGCCATTCCCGGCGCCCCGCCCCCGGCGGGGGATCGCCGCCCGGGCTGCCGCTTCGCCCCCCGCTGCAGTGAGGCCCGCCCCCGCTGTGCGGTCACGCCCGCGCTCCGTCCCCTCGCCGCGGGCCACCATGTGGCCTGCCACGCGCGCAGCCGACCGGGAGGCGCCCGTGGCTGAGGCCCCCCTGCTCGAGGTGGACGGGCTCACGGTCCGCTTTCGCCGCCCCGACGGTCGCATCCTGCGGGCCAACCACGACGTGGCCTTCCGCCTGCACCGCGGGGAGGTGGTCGCGCTCGTGGGCGAGTCGGGGAGCGGCAAGTCGACCATCGGCAGGGTGGTGGCGCGGCTGCTGGCGGCCCAGGGCGGCGAGGTCCGGGTCGAGGGCCGGGCCCTGCCCATCACCACGCGACCGGGCCGCGAGCGGGCCCACCGGGCGGCCGTCCAGCTCATCTTCCAAGACCCCTATGCCTCGCTGAACCCCGTCCACACCATCCTCCACCACCTCGCACGGCCCCTGCGCATCCACGGCAAGGCCGGCCGGGGCGAGCTGCGCGATCGGGCCGCCGCCCTGCTGGACGCGGTCGGCCTCGCACCCGGGGCCTCCTTTCTCGACCGCCGGCCCCATGCACTCTCGGGGGGCCAGCGGCAGCGCGTGGCCATCGCCCGGGCCCTCGCACCGGCCCCCCGGCTGCTGGTTGCCGACGAGCCGACCGCCTCGCTCGACGTCTCGGTCCGCATGGAGGTGCTCGAGCTCCTGCGCCGGCTCCAGCGCGAGCACCAGCTCGGCGTGCTGTTGATCACCCACGATCTCGCTGGCGCGCGCTGGCTCGCCGACCGCATCGTCGTGCTCTACGCCGGCCAGGTGATGGAGCAGGGCCCGGCCGACGCCGTCCTCGCCCAGCCCCACCACCCCTACACCCAGCTGCTCGTCGCGGCCGCCAGCCACCGGCCCGGCCCCCTGCCCGCCGCGCCGGGACTGCCGCCGGTCATCGATCCCGCGCCCGGCTGCCCCTTCTCGGCCCGCTGCCCCCGGGCCCGTCCCGCTTGCTCCACCGCCGACCCCGCCGCGGTCGCCATTGCCCCCGGCTGGACGGCGCGCTGCGTCGATCCGGCCCCCCTGCCGCGTCCCGCCAGCCCCTGAGAGGCCCCATGTCTGCCCGCGCCTTCCCCCCGGACTTCGTGCTCGGAGTCGCCACCTCCTCCTACCAGATCGAAGGGGCCCACGACGAAGACGGCCGCCTGCCCTCGATCTGGGACACCTTCTGCCGCACGCCGGGCAAGGTGGTCCGCCAGGAGAACGGCGACGTGGCCTGCGACCACTACCACCGCTTCGGTGAGGACGTGGCCCTGATGAAGTCGCTCGGCATGCACGCCTACCGCTTCAGTGTGGCGTGGCCCCGGGTGTTCCCGACGGGCTTCGAGACGACGCCCAATGCGCCGGGCCTCGACTTCTACGACCGGCTCGTCGACGCCCTCCTCGCCGCCGACATCACCCCCTGGGTGACCCTCTACCACTGGGACCTGCCCCAGCCGCTCCAAGACATGGGCGGCTGGCCCGACCGCCGCATCGTCGACCACTTCGTGCGCTACGCCGACGTCGTGTCGCGGCGCCTGGGCGACCGGGTCGGCCACTGGATCACCCACAACGAGCCCTGGTGTGCCGCCATGCTCGGCCACATGACCGGCGAGCACGCCCCGGGGCTCCAGGACTGGCCCGCCGCTCTCGCCGCCGCGCACCACATCCTGCTGAGCCACGGCCGGGCCGTGCCGGTCATCCGGCAGAACGCCCGCCCCGGTGCCCAGGTGGGCATCACCCTCAACCTCACCCCCGGGGTGCCCGCCTCACCGAGCCCCGAGGACGCCGACGCCGCCCGCCACTTCGATGGCTTCTTCAACCGCTGGTTCCTCGACCCCTGTCACGGTCGCCCCTACCCCGCGGACATGGTCGCGGACTACCAGCGCCAGGGGCGGCTGCCCGCAGGCCCCCTGCCCTTCCTCCAGCCCGGAGACATCGGCGAGATCGGCGTCGAGACCGACTTTCTGGGCATCAACTACTACAGCCGGGCCATCCTCCGCAGCGAGGCCATCGCCGAGGCCGACAACGCACCGCGCACGGTGCCCGTGCCGGGCCCGGACCAGACCACCGACATGGGCTGGGAGGTCATTCCCGCCGCCCTGCGCGACATGCTCGTGCACCTCGGCGAGGCGTACCCCGTGGGCGCGCTGGTCATCACCGAGAACGGCGCCGCTTGGCCCGAGGGCCCGGAGGCAGACGGCCGGGTGCGGGACCACCGGCGCCGTGCCTACCTCCACGACCACCTCGCCGCCTGCCTGGACGCCATCGACGCAGGGGCCCCCCTCACGGGCTACTTTGCCTGGTCCTTCATGGACAACTTCGAGTGGGCCTTCGGCTACGAGAAGCGCTTTGGCATCGTCCACGTCGACTACGACAGCCTCGAGCGCACCCCCAAGGACAGCGCGCTGTGGTACCGGTCGGTGGCGGAGAGCCGCGCG
>CAXQUZ010000088.1:0-6309 GCA_964226865.1 Myxococcota bacterium
GACGTGTGCTCTTCCGATCTGGTCACCGCCGACCTGCTGCCCACGGCCCTCGGCGCCCGCCTCCAGGAGGCCCTCTCGGCCTTTCCCGAGGGCCAGCGACCGACCGTGATCGAGCTCCGCCAGCAGCGCAGCAGCGCCGTCCCGCTCGACGAAGGCGAGGTGGCCCCGAGCCTCCAAGACCTCGACCCAGAGGGCGTCTTCGACACGCTCCTCCGCGCGCGCGGGGTCGAGGATGTGCACGCCCTCCAGCGGGCCTTCGCCCGGCTGCTCAGCGCCCAGGCCGACGAGCTCGACAGCCTCGCCGCCCCCGCCCCCCGCCCGCCCCAGGCCGACGCATGAAGCTCCACCGCATCGAGGTGCACAACCTCAACAGCCTCTACGGCGACCACGCGGTCGACCTCGACCAGGACCTCGGCGGGGCCAGCCTCTTCCTCATCCAGGGCCCGACCGGCGCCGGCAAGTCGACCCTGATGGACGCCATCAGCCTCGCCCTCTTCGGCACCACGCCGCGCATGTCGCGGGAGGGGCCCGAGCGGGCGACCAGCGAGAAGGCCGTCGCCGAGCAGATCATGTCGCGGGGCGAGGGCACGGCCCGGGCCGCGGTCGAGTTCTCCAAGTGGGAGTCGGGGGCCCGGGTGCGCTACCGGGCGGCCTGGATGGCACGCCGGGCGCGCGAGAAGGCCGACGGCACGATGCAGAACACCCACCGCTCCCTCGAGCGCCTCGACCCGGAGGCGGGCTGGCACACCCTCGTCTCCGACCACCGCACAAAGGTGGTCGCCCCCGCCTTCGACACGGTGCTCGAGGGCTTCAGCCCGGAGGACTTCCAGCGCTCGATGCTGCTGGCCCAGGGCAATTTCGACGCGATGCTGCGGGCCAGCCCCGAGGAGCGGGCCAACATCCTCGAGCGGCTCACCGACACGAGCACCTACTCGCGGCTGGGCCAGCGGGCGGCCCGGGTCTGGGGCCTCTGGAAGGCCCGCCTCGACCAGCTCCGGGCGCGCCAGGCGGCCATCTCTCCGGTGGCCCCCGAGGCACTGGCCGCCGCCGAAGACGCCCACCAGAGCGCCCGTGCGCGCCTCGACGCCCTCGCGGCCCGCCGCCAGGCGCTGGCCCGGTGGACGGACTGGCTGGCCGCCGGCGACCGCCACGCGACCGCCGTCGCGACCGCCCAGGCCGCCCTCGCCGCCACCCAGGCCGACCGCGCGGCGGCCGCCCCGGTGCTGGCCGCCCTCGCCGAGCACGAGCGCTGTGCCGAGGCCCTGGCGGCCCGCAGCGACGCCCTGCGCACCGCCGCCCAGGCCGCCGAGACGGCCCGCCAGAAGGCCGACACCGCCGCCGCACTGCCCGCCCTCGACGGCGCGCTCGCGGCCGCCCGGGCCGCCGAAGACGCCCACGCCGCCCGCCTGAAGACGGCCAGTGCCGCCCTCGAGACCCTGCGGGGGCCGGTCCAGGCCGCCGCCAGCGCCCAGGCCGCCATCGCCCAGACCACCGCCGAGCACGGCCGGGCGACCGCGGCCCTCAGGGCCGCCCAGGCCCGCCGCGAGACGGCCGACCAGGCCCGCTCCCAGGCCGCCCAGGCCCAGGCCCAGGCCCAGGCCGCCCTCGCCGGGGCCAAGGACGCCCTCGAAGCGCGCACGGGCGACGCGCCCCTCCACGCGGCCCGGGACGCCCTCCAGACCGCGGCCACCACCCTGCGCGCGGCCGCCGCCGACCTCCGCGCCCAGACCGGTCGGCTGGAGGCCCGCCAGACCGCCCACGCCGCCGAGGGCACGGCGCTGGCCGCGGCGACAGAGCGCCACGCCGCGCGCCGCGCCGCCGAGCGGGGCCCCCGGGTGGCGGCCGTCGCGTCGGCCCGCGACGCACTCGCCGCGGCGGTGGCGGGCGCCCCGGGGCCCGCCGACCCGGCGACCGGCGACCCGCCCGCCTCCCCCGCGGCGGCCCTCCAGGCCCTCCACAGCGCCCGCGAGCGGTGCCGAGAGCGCTACGTGGCCCTCGAGGCCGCCGCGGCCGCCCGGGCCCAGCTCGACGAGGCCACCGCCGCCGTCGCCGCCGCCCAGGCCGCCGCCACCGCCGCCGCCACCGCCCGCGGCGCCGCCCAGACCCGGGCCCAGGGCGCCGAGGCCGCCCTCGCCACCGCCACCCAGGCCCGCGTCCAGGCCGAGCAGGTCCGGGCGCCCCTCCAGCGCATCGCGGCCCTCCAGCAGGCCCGGGCCGAGCTCGCGCCCGACGAGCCCTGCCCCCTCTGCGGCAGCACGGCCCACCCCCACCGGGCGGATCCCGCCGCCCGCGCGCGCTTCGCGGCCATCCAAGACGAGCTCGACCGCGCCGACGCCGCCCTCACCCAGGCCCAGGCCGCCGAGACCGCGGCCCAGGCCGCCCTCGCCACCGCCCGCGAGGCCCTCGCCACGGCGACGGCCCGGGCGGGGGCGGCCGCCGACGCCCTCACCACCGCGACGGCCCAGCGCGCCGCCCGCGCCCAGGGCCTCACCGCCGCCCTCGCCAAGGCAGCGCTGGACCCCGCGGCAGCGGCCGCCGACATCGCGGGCGCCGCCGCGGCCAACACCGCCACCGACCAGCGCCACCGTGCGGCCATCGGTGTCCTCGAGGCCGCCCGCAGCGCCCTCACGGCGGCCGAGGCGGCCCTCCAGCGCTTCGACGCCGACCACCAGGCCGAAGAGAAGGCCCTCGCCAAGCGCGAGGCGGCCCACACGGCGGTCGCCCGGGCCCTCACCGAGGCGGTCGCCGAGCAAGCCGCCCAGGCCGCGACCCTCCGCCAGGGCCGCGCCGCCCTCGTGGACCAGCTCGCAGCCCTGGGGGTCGAAGCGGCCCCCGACGCCCCCGAGGGGGAGGTCGGCGCGCTGCTCGACCGGGCCGACGCCTGGAGGGCGGCCGTCGAGGCCAAGCGAGAGGCCCGCCACCACCACACCCAGGCCACCCAGGCCGCCCAGGCCGCCCAGGCCGCCCACGAGGAGGCCGGCCGCCAGGTCGCGGCGGCCACCGCCGAGGCCCAGGCCCGCGCGGCGGCCCGAGAGACGGCCCAGGCCACCGCCGCCGCCGCCCAGGACGCCCTCGCCGGCGCCTGGGCCGCCTGCCGCGCGGCGGGCCTGGCGCTGGCCGCCGACCCGCCCCCCGCCTCCCAGGCCCTGGCCGCCGCCCAAGACGCCCAGGCCGCGCTCGTGCGCACGGCCGACGACCGCCGCGCCGCCACCACCGCCGCCGCCGCACGCGTCACCACCGCCCGGGGCCGGCTCGCCACCCTCACCGAGTCCCTCGCGGCCCTCCAGGCCCAGGCCTCCGCCCAGGCCGCCACCGTCCAGGCCCACCTCGCGGCCCTCGGCCTCGCCGACGCGTCCGCCCTCGACGCCGTCCGCCTCGACGAGGCCGCCCGCACGGCCGCCCGGGCCGACCGCAGCCGGCTCGAGCGCCAGGGGGCCCAGGCCGAGGCGGCCCTGGCCGCCGCCCAGCAGCAGCAGGCCACCCACACCGCCGCCCGCCCCGAGGGCCTTCCAGAGGGCGCCACCCCGGCGGCCATCGACGCCGAGACCGCGGCCCTCGCCACCGAGCAGGCCGCGGTCCAGGAGCGCCTGACGGCCGCCAGCACGACCCTGCGCATGGCCGCCGAGAAGGCCGATGCGCTCGCCCAGCTCGGCGAAGAGCTGGCCGCAGCCGAGCGCGACAGCGCCGTGTGGGCCCAGCTCCACGAGCTCATCGGCAAGGCCGACGGCCGCCACTTCAAGGAGTTCGCCCAGGCCCTCAACCTCGACCAGCTCCTCTCCCGGGCCAACGTCCACCTCGCCCGCCTCTCCGACCGCTACCGGCTCCAGACCGTGCGCGACCCGGACTCCGGCCTGCCCACCCTCGCCTTCTGCGTGCGGGACGAGTGGCGCCCGGGCACGGCGCGGGCCCTGCGCACGCTGTCGGGCGGCGAGAGCTTCCTGGTCTCGCTGGCCCTGGCCCTGGGTCTCTCCGACCTCCGCACCTCGCGCATGCCGGTCGAGACCCTGCTGCTCGACGAGGGCTTCGGCACCCTCGATCCCCAGACCCTCGACACGGCCCTCGCGGCCCTCCAGCAGCTCCAGTCCAGCGGTCGCCAGGTCGGCATCATCAGCCACGTGATCGGCCTGCAGGAGAGCATTCCCGCCCGGGTCCTCGTCGAGCCGGTGGGCGCCGGCCGCAGCCACATCCAGACCGAGCTCGGCTAGCGCGGCCCGGCCGCGCCGGCCCCCGGTCCGGGCGCCGGCGGCACCAGAGCCGGCAGGCCCGCGCCGGCCCTGAAGCGCGGCCAGAGCGCACAGAAGCGGGCCGCGAAGCGTGCGGGGAAGTCGGCGCACTGGTCGGCACAGTGGGGCGTCAGCAGCAGCCGCGGGTGGTGCCAGAGCGGGTCGGCGGCCGGCAGGGGCTCGGTGTCGAAGACGTCGAGCCAGGCCCCGGCCAGGTGGCCCCGGTCGAGCGCGGCGACGAGGGCCGCCCGGTCGAGCACGGGCCCCCGGGCGCTGTTCAGCACCAGCGCACCGGGGGGGAGCCGGGCCAGCTCGGCGGCCCCGATGAGGCCCCGGGTGGCCGGCACCAGCGGCACGTGCAGGCTGAGCACGTCCGCCCGGGGCAGCAGATCGGCCAGGGCCTCCGGCGGGTGGACCTCGTGGGCCGCCGGGTGGGGGGCCGGGCAACGGCGGGTGGCCACCACGGTCATGCCCAGGGCCCGGGCCCGCAGGGCGAGCTCTCGGCCCGTGTGGCCCAGCCCCACGACGAGCAGGGTGCGGCCGGCCAGGGGCCGGAAGCGCCGGGGGGCCCAGCGGGCCGCGCGCTGGTCGTCTTGGAAGCGCCCCAGGCCCAGCGCCAGCGAGAACAGCGCACCGAGCGCCATCTCCGCCAGCGCCGGCGCCAACACCCCCGCCGAGCTGGTCACGGCCAGCCGCCGGGCATCCCAGGTCCCGAGGTGGTCGGTGCCCGAGCCCCCGACGTGCAGCCAGCGCACCGACGGGGCCGCCACCGCCAGGCGGTGGGCCGGGCCGGGAAAGCCGCTGTGCTTGATGGAGAAGACCACCGCCGGACGCACCCGCTCGAGGGCGGGCGCCACCGCGGCGGGCCGGTCCGCGGCGTGAAGCCGGGCGCCGGGGCAGCCCGCGGCCAGCACGGGCAGCACCTCCTCGGGGGCCGAGTGGAGCACGAGGACGTCGACCGGCGCCGGGGCGTCGTCGTCGGGCACGGGCATGGGAGACCTCCGAGAGCGATCGGGCAGCCCCGCCCCGCACCGGGGCTTGCACTGGGGGGGATGCCGGGTTCAGCTGGCGGCGCTCCCCGTCCCGGACGCCCGCCATGCCGCCCGCCGCCTGCCCGCGACACCGCCCTCCCGCTGCGGGGGGGCCCGCCTCCGGCCGGCCCGGGCCCCCAGCCTCGTCCGCCGCCCCCCGCGGCGTCAAGCCCGGGGGCCCCGCGCCCGCCGGCGGGCTGGCCCCCCGATGACCACCCCCTGGTTCTTCGCCCTGCCCGGCCCCGGCGCGCTCCGCTTCTTCGGGCTGCTCGCGGCCCTCGTGCTCGCCTTCTCGGCGGTGCCCGCGGTGGCCCGGCTGGCCGGCCACCGGGGCCCCATGACCGGCTACCACGGGCGCACCCGGGGCTGGTGGTGGGTCTGTGGCAGCGTCACCGTGGCCACGGCCATCGGCCCGGCCGCACTGGCCCTTCTCGTCCTGCTGGTCGTCATGCTCGCCCAGGAAGAGCTGCTCCGCATGAGCCCTTGGCCCCTGCCCCGCTGGGGGCTGCGCCTCGGGGCCGTGGGGCTCGTCGCCGCGATGGTCTGGGCCCCCCTCTGGGCGGCCGTGCTCGGCCACCTCGCCCTCGTCGCCGCCCTCGCCCGGCTGCTGCCCCGGGCGACCGGGCCCGAGTCCGACCGGGTCTGGCTCCGGCGGGTGGCGGGCACGACCCTCGCCCTCTCGACCCTCGTGACCCTCGTCGACCAGCCCCTGCCGGGCAGCCCCGGCGGCTGGCCCGGGCTGTTCCTGTTCGTGGTCTTCCTGCCCCAGTTCAACGACCTGCTCCAGTACAGCTTCGGCAAGCTGCTCGGCGGCCGCCTCGTGCGCCGGCGGCTCGCCCCGGTGACCAGCCCCAACAAGACCTGGGAGGGCTTCGTCGGCGGTGCGCTGGCCACCGGCCTCGCCGCCGCCGGTCTCTGCCGCTGGCGGACCCCCTTCGCGCCCGCCACCGGCCTCGCCGTCGGCCTCGGCACGGCAGCGCTGGGCCTCGCCGGCGACCTCACGGCCAGCCACTTCAAGCGCCGGGCCGGGGTGAAGGACGCCGGCACCCTGCTGC
>CAXQUZ010000089.1:0-4637 GCA_964226865.1 Myxococcota bacterium
CTGTTCTCACCCAGCTCCTCCAGGGCGCCCGGGCCGTGCTGGATCCGCTGGGCTGCACCCTCGCCGGCGGCCACACGACCGTGGGCCCGCGGCTCTCGGTGGGCTTTGCCGTGACCGGCTTCGCCGACGGGGCCGCCGCGCTGCTGCCCGTCAGCGGGGCGCGTCCGGGCGACCAGCTCGTGCTCACCCGCCCCCTGGGCACGGGTGTCGTGCTCGCCGCCGACATGCAGGGCCTCGCCTCGGGGGCCGCCGTGGCCGCCACCCTCGCCCACGTCTCCCACCCCGACGCCAGCACGGGCGCCCTGGCCCGCCAGCACGGCGCCCACGCCGCCACCGACATCACGGGCTTCGGCCTCGTGGGCCACCTCGCCACCCTGCTCCGCGACCCCGCCCTCGGCGCGGTGCTCGCGCCCGAGCGCCTGCCGGCCCTGCCCGGCGCCCAGGCCCTGCTCGACCAGGGGCTGCGGTCGACCTTCCACCCCGACAACCTGGCCTTTGCGGCGCTGACCGATCTGGCGGATCCCGCCGCCGCGACCGCGGGGCTGCTCTTCGACCCCCAGACGGCCGGGGGCGCCCTGATCGCGGTGCCCCCCGACCGCTGTGACGACCTCCTGGCCGCCCTCCACGCGGCCGGCGCCGTCCATGCGCGCGCCATCGGCCGGGTCGAGCCACGCCGAGACGGTCCCCCGATACGGATTTGTACCGGATCGGCCGCCTCCGACAAGAATCACCTTGTAGAGTAGATCTTCGGCGCTCTGTGGCCACAACGGCACACAAGGGAGGCACCCGAAGCCGACCGGGTGGGCTACACTCGGCCAGCGCCGAGATCGGCGTGCAACACCCCACCCTCGCTCACATCCACACCCTGAGCAGCCCGGTGGCCCACCCTCTCAACGCAAACCAGCAGAGCATCTGATGAGCAGCAAGCTGTTCGTCGGCGGTCTCCCGTGGGCGGCGGACGAATCCGCGCTACGCGAGGCTTTCGAGCCCTTCGGCACCGTCCAGGACGCCGTCATTGTCACCGACCGGGACACCGGCCGCTCGCGGGGCTTCGGCTTCGTCACCTTCGAGACCCCAGACCAGGCCTCAGCCGCCGTCGACGCCATGAACGGCGCCCGCATCGGGGGCCGCCCGGTCACCGTGCGCGAGGCCCGGGAGCGCAGCGGCGGCGGCGGCGGCGGCGGCGCACCGCGTCGCCACCCGGGTCCACCCCGGGGCCCCGGTCCCGGTGGGCCCCGCCCGCCTCGCACCGAACACCGCGGTCCGCCGCGGGGACGCCCGCCGGGCGGCGATCGGGGCGGCTACGGCGGCGGCGACCGCGGCGGCTACGGCGGCGGCGGTGACCGCGGCGGCTACGGCGGCGGTCGTGGCGGCTCCGGCGGAGACCGCGGCGGCTACGGCGGCGGTGACCGCGGCGGCTACGGCCGCGATCGCGGCCCGCGCCAGGAAGAGGTCCGCCGGGACGAGTGGGGCTTCGTCTAGTCCGCCCCCGAGCCCCGCGGCGGCCGCGGCGGTGGCGGCGGCGGTCCCGCCTACGATCCCACGATGGACGGCGATCCCGAGGCCAGCGGCTGGCTGGAAGACCGCCAGCGGCGCCGCGAGCGTCCCGCGAAGAAGCGCAAGCAGCGCTACCGTCGCGACGAAGACGAGGGCGACTGGTAGCGCCCCCACCGGGCCCCGCTCCCCTCGAGGTGGCGGGGCCCGGCTCCTTCAGCCACCGCTGCCGCGGAACCGGTCGGCGTCGTCGCGGAACAGGAAATTGAAGGTCGTCAGCGAGCCATAGGCCTTGGTCAGGTAGGCCTGGATCTCGCCCCGGGTCACCGCGTCCAGCCCCTTGGCCCCGTTGGCCTTCTGCTCCACCAGCCGCAGCTTCTCGCGCACGGCCGTCACCTTCTTGAACAGGGCCTCGACCGGCACGGTCTTGACCTCCCGGCCCTCGCTGTCGAGAAAGACGACCGTGCCACCCAGCATGCGCCGGGCCAGCCGGGGCCGGGGGGTGTGGCCCTCTTCGTGCAGCACCGTGCGCAGGGCGTCCACCACGGTGTCGTACAGGGTCTCTGCGTCCATCTGACCTCCCGCGGCCCGCGGCCGCCATGCCTCGTGGCCCCCAGCATCGCACGGGCGGTCGCCTCAGTCCTGGTCGAGGCCCATCTCCTTGAGGCGACGCCACAGGGTCGTGCGGCCGAGCCCCGACACCCGGGCCACCTCGGCGCGGCGCCCCTGGTGGCGCTCCATGAGGTGGGCCAGGTAGCGCCGCTCGAGCACGGCCAGGGTCGGAGCGTCGGCGAAGGGGTGGGGGCCCGCCACCGTGGTGGCAACGGGCGGCGGGTCGAGCTCAAACAGGTCGAGGTGGAGCACCCCGTCGGGACTCAGCACGACGGCCGACTCGATGGCATGGGACAGCTCGCGCACGTTCCCGGGCCAGGCGTGGGCGGCGAGGGCCTCCTGGGTGGCGGCGGGAATGGCCCGGACCGGGCGCGCGTGGCGCCGGCCGTGCACGTCGGCGAAGTGTTCGATGAGGCGCAGGATGTCGGCCGTGCCCCGCTCGCGCAGGCTCGGCAGCCGGATGCGGACCACCTTGAGCCGCTGGAGCAGGTCCATGCGGAAGTCGCCCCGGTGGGCCATGGCCGCCAGGTCCCGGTGGGTGGCCGAGATGAGGCGGAAGTCGACCTCCATCGGCCGGCCCCCGCCGAGGCGCTGGACGACCCGATCCTCGAGCACCCGGAGCAGCCGGGTCTGGGCCATGGTCGACAGCTCGCCCACCTCGTCGGGAAAGAGCGAGCCGCCGTCGGCCTCCTCGAAGCGCCCCCGGGCCTTGCCCCCGGCGCCCGTGAAGGCCCCGGCCTCGTGCCCGAAGAGCTCGTTCTCGATGAGGGTGTCGGGAATGGCGCCGCAGTCCACCTTGATGAGAGGCCCCTCCCGCCGCTGGGAGTTGGCGTGGAGCGCCCGGGCGAAGAGCTCCTTGCCCGTGCCGGTCTCGCCGGTCACCAGCACACTGGCCCCGGTGCCCGCCACCCGCGCCGCCAGCGAGAAGGCCCGCTGCATGGCCGGAGAGGCCCCGATGATGCCCTCGTAGGCATAGTGGAGGGCGGCGGTGCGCTCCCCCCGGGGCCGCAGCTGGGCCACGAGGCTCGAGCCCTGGAGCACCCGGGCAATGCGCTGGGCCATGCGCTCGGCCCGGCGCCGGGCGCGGCCTCCCCGACCCCCGAGGTCGGCGCAGAGGTCGCCGTCGATGACCTCGAGAACGCCCACGGGCGCGTCATCCACGAGCACGGGAACGGCGAGAATGGCCGCGGGCCGGTAGCCCGTGGCGGCGATGGAGGCGGCGTCGGGCGCTGGCCCCTCCCCCGGCCAGGCGCAGGCGGTCCCCGTGCCCAGCACCCGGCCCACGATGCCCTCGCCCGGGGCCACCCGGATGTGCTCCACCTCGTCGAGGTGGGCGACGTGGGTGATGGCGCCCCCGGTCTCGGGATCCCGCAGGAAGAGCGAGGCCCGGGCCGCGCCGGTGTGCTCGCGCACCTGGTCGAGGATGCGCATCAGCCGGTTGTCGAGGTTCTCCAGCGGCTGGATCTCGGCGAGGTCGAGGCCGGCCCCGCCGTCGGTCTCGGACGCGTCCATCTCGGGCTCCCGGTCGGCGGCGCGGCCACCTTAGCCCAGGTCGTCCCGGCGGCGGCGCCCGACGGCCACGAGGCCGACGAGGAAGGCCAGCAGCCCGCCACCCTGGGCGCTCTCGGCCGAGGCGCAGCCACAGGCGCCGTCCTTGCCGCCGCCGAAGTCGCCGCCGATGTTGTCGTCGTTGGGGTCGCCGCCCGCCTCGTCGTCCGCCGGGTCGAGCGGATCGGTGCCCGCCGCGACCTCGTCGCCGTCGCTCGAGCCGCCGCCGTCCGTGTCGTCGTCCAGCGGATCGGTGCGCCACCAGTCGGTCTCGTCCCCGTCGCTCAGCCCGTCGTCGTCGGTGTCGCTGTCGAAGGGATCCGTGCCCGCGTCGAGCTCGGCGCCGTCCTCCAGCCCGTCGTCGTCCGTGTCGGCGTCCAGGGGATCGGTGCCCAGGCCGGTCTCGGCGCCGTCCTCCAGCCCGTCGTCGTCCGTGTCGGCATCCAGCGGATCCGTGCCGGCCTCCGCCTCGCCGTCCCCGTCGCTCAGGCCGTCGCCGTCGGTGTCGCTGTCGAGGGGATCGGTGCCCTCCACCAGCTCTTCCTCGCCGTCCTCCAGCCCGTCGTCGTCCGTGTCGGCGTCGAGGGGGTCGGTGCCCAGCACGTCCTCGACCCCGTCCTCGAGCAGATCGTCGTCCGTGTCGGCGTCGAGGGGATCCGTGCCCGTGTCTTCGATCTCGACCCCGTCGTCGAGCCCGTCGCCGTCGGTGTCGGCCAGGCCCGGGTCGGTGCCGTGCTCGTCCCGCTCGTCGCCGTCTTCGAGGCCGTCGCCGTCGGTGTCGTCGTTGTTGGGATCGGTGCCCAGCTCGATGACCTCTTCGTAGTCCGAGAGCCCGTCGCCGTCCGAGTCGCTGTCGTAGGGGTCGGTGCCCCAGGTGTCGGTCTCGGCCACGTCGGTGAGGCCGTCCCGGTCGGTGTCGGAGAGGTCGTCCGAGCCGGCGGTGGGATCGGTGCCGTCGGTAGATCGGAAGAGCACACGTCTGA
>CAXQUZ010000090.1:0-62646 GCA_964226865.1 Myxococcota bacterium
CGCCTGGTTGGTGCTCACCGCACAGGCGAGGAAGGGGCTGCGGGTGGGGTCGCCGTAGCCGTCGCCGTCGTCGTCGAACCAGATCTGGAGGGGCCCGCCGTCTTCGTCGATGAAGCGGTCACAGTCGTCGTCGATGAAGTTGCACTCGTCCTTGGCCGCAGGGTTGATGGCGGCGTTGGTGTCGTCGCAGTCGTCGTCGTTTGTGGCCTGGTTTCGGCTCACCGCGCAGGCGAGGAAGGGGCTGCGGGTGGGGTCGCCGTAGCCGTCGCCGTCGTCGTCGAACCAGATCTGGAGGGGCCCGCCGTCTTCGTCGATGAAGCGGTCACAGTCATCGTCGATGAAGTTGCACTCGTCTTTGGCATCGGGGTTGATGGCCGCGTTGGTGTCGTCGCAGTCGTCGTTGTTCTCGACGTTCTTTCCGCCGGGCACGCAGACGGTGAAGGCGGTGCCCGCGGCGTCACCGAAGCCGTCACCGTCCTCGTCGCGCCAGACCATCTTGGGGGGGATGTCTTCGTCGACGAAGCGGTCGCAGTCGTCGTCGATGTGGTTGCACTCGTCCTTGGCATCGGGGTTGATGGCCGCGTTGGTGTCGTCGCAGTCGTCGCTGTTGGTCACCTGGCCCGCGCCGACCACACAGACCGAGCTGGCCGCGAGGGTGGCGTCGCCGAAGCCGTCGCCGTCGGCGTCGGGCCAGACCCGGGTCGGGTTGTCGCAGCCCGGGCCCCCGCTGTCGCCCGCCGGCTTGGACGGCTTGGGATCGCAGCCGAGGGAGAGCAGGACGAGCAGAGACGGCAGCGAACGCATGGGGGCTCCGGGTGTGGCCGGGCTTCTCCGGGATCGGGGCCGGGAACCCGGGGTGCTCCAAGCCCGCGGAGTGACAGGGTCAACCAACAAAATCCCCGCAGGCGGGCTGCGGGGTAGCACGTTCGCGGTGGCCCCGCAGCCCGGATCGGGCATGGGGGCCTGGGCTTGGGTGGGGGCCTTGCGTTGGGGGCGCCGGGCACGGGCCCCCCGGGGCCTCACTCGGGCAGGGCCGCCCGCTCGAGGTACTTCGCCAGGGGCGCCGAGCGCTGGCCCGGCAGCAGGGCCTCGAGACGCTCGGGAATGCCGACGGCGGGGTCGCCCTGGACCACCCGCTCCACGAGCATCGGCCCCACCTGGGGGTTGCCCACGGGCTCGCCCACCTGGGCCACGACGGCGTCGTAGATCCAGGCCTCGGCCATGTAGGAGAAGAGGAAGTTGGGGCTGTAGGCGGGGTAGTTCCAGAGGATGGGCGAGAGCAGGGCCGGATCGTAGGCGAGGCCCGCCTCGGACTTGGGCGGCGGCGGCGCGCCCACCCGGCTGGCCCGCTGGAGGCGGGTGTACTCACAGACCGCGGCGAGGTCGGCGGGCGACTCGTAGAGCCGGCGCTCGGCGACCGTGCGCACGAGGCTGTCGTTGATGATGTCGAGCATGTCGCGTGCCCGCTGGCGGGCGAGGTCGTCGCGCAGCTCGGCGGGCAGGTCGGGCACGTAGCGCTCGGTGAAGGCGGGCTCGGTCACCAGCCGCTCGAAGAACTGGGCGAAGCCCTCGAACCAGGGCGCCGGCGGGCCCCAGAGCGGCGGGGTGCCGACCACCTCGGGCGAGAGGTTCGTCCACCAGACGGCGAAGGCGCCCTCGTGGGCCAGGGCCTCGTAGTTCCATAGCGACCAGCGGCGGTCGATGCTCATGACGATCGAGACGTGGTCGGGCGGGCGGGTCGGGAAGGCGAAGGCGCCGGGGCGCACGTAGCGGGAGGGCCCCGTGAACACCGACCAGCCGTGGGTCTCGATGCCCATGTCGGCGAGGGCCTTGGTGATGCGCTCCTCGGCGAGGTCGCCGTCGAACCAGGTGTCGGCGTCGACGGACTGGCCCGTGATGCCCGCCGCCTTGCGCAGCAGGGGCTGGTTGGCGAAGCTGCGCTCGAGGCCGGTGGTCTCGGCGGCCTTCTGTTCGGCGGCGACCACGGCCTTGTTCAGCGGCGTCACCACGGCGCTGAGCTCTTCGATGGTGCGCTCGACCTCTTCGGGGCTGAGGCCGTGGCCGGCGAGGGCGAGCTCCCAGTAGTTCTCGAAGCCGGCCCGGGCCGCGACGGTGTTGCGCAGCTCGACGAGGCGCTGGAGGTCGCCGTTGACGAGGCGCATGCGGTGGGCGGCGTACTGGTCGGCGAGGTCGGCACGCTCGCCGGCGTCGAGCTTCTCGGTCTTGATGGCCAGCTCGTCCCAGCCGTCGTCGAGGGAGAGGGTGAGGGTGCCGTCGGCCGAGGTCCAGCTCGCGGTCTGGGCCCGGGCCTCTTCGAGGCGGCCGAGGATCTTGGTCTCTTCTTCCTTCTCGGCGGGCTTCCAGGCGGCGGCGACGACCTGCTGGCGGTGGTAGGCCTGGCCGCGGGCGTGCTCGATGGTGCCCGGGGCCGCGTCGCGGGCGGCGGCGATGGCGGCGACGACCGCCTCGTCCTGGAAGAAGTCGAGCCGGGCCTTCTCGGCGGCGGTCTTGCGCGCGCGGGCCTCGCGGTTGCGCACGTTGCGGGCCGTGTCTCGGTAGGCCGTCATGAGATCGCGCTGGATGTCGACGTACTCGCGGTCGAGCCGGTCGCCCTCGGTGCCCGTGGCGCAGCCCGCCAGCAGCAGCGCTGCGAGCCCCAGTCCGGCCGTCGAGAAGAACCTTGCGAAGCCGACCATGCCGCATCTCCTGGGTGGGGGCGTCGGGGCGGGGTGCGGGAGCCGGGCCGTGTCGCGGCCCTGGAGGCGCGGCCCGGGAGGGGCCGGCTGGCGGACGGGTCCCGCAGGGCCCTGACCCGACGACCTTACCGCAGACGGGCCACTGCGCGCAGGGTCGGGGCCGGGGCTCCCCCCCCTGGTGGCGGACGGGGCGCCAGGGGCGGGCGGCTCAGCGGGCGCCGCCGGCGGGGCGGATCCGCACGAGCCCGCTGGCTTCGGCGCGCTGGACCAGGGCGCGGTGGATCGCGTCGGTCTGGTCGCGGCGGTCGACCCGCAGCCGCACGGGGGCGGCGTCGAGCACGGCCTCCAGCTCGGGCTGGCCGGTGGTGGGCAGGGGGCGCCCGTCGAGCAGGGTGACGCACTCCCGGGCGAAGAGCTCCTCCTCGTCGGCCTCGATGACCGACAGGGCGGGCCCGGGGCGGGGGCTGCCCGCGAGCAGGGCCGCCTCGTCGAAGACCCCGAGCATGGGATCGGCGGCCGCGTCCCGGGCGCGCAGGGGCTCGACCGCGAAGAGGCCCTCGAGGAAGGCCAGCACGCTGGTGTGGTCGTGGACCGTGTGGCTCACGTGGCCCGCCTTGACGTAGGGGCCACAGACGAGGGTGGGCACCCGGAAGCCCGCCTGGCCGAAGCCCTCGTCGGCGCGCTCGTCGGGCAGCTCCGGCGGGGCGACGTGGTCGAAGAAGCCGCCGTGCTCGTCATAGGTGACCACAAAGAGGCAGCGCTCCCAGTGGGGGGACTGGCGCAGGGCCTCGTAGATCTGGGCGACGAAGATCTGGCCCGCCACCGGGTGGGCGGGCGGGTGGTCGTCGGCGCGCCCGAAGACCGGGTCGACCACCACGACGTTCGGCAGGGTGCCGGCGGCGGCGTCGGTGAAGAAGCGCTCGATCTCCATGAACTGGGGCTCGTCGGGGCGCCGGTCGGGCACGACGATCATGAAGGGCGCGTTGCTGTAGTAGCAGCCCCAGCTGTGGCCGGCGGCGGTGAGGCGGTCGTAGATGCTCTCGACGGGCACGGAGGGCAGGGTGTTGCCGTGCTCGCCGCCGTTGTCGGCGCAGTGCAGGTAGAAGCGGTTGGGCCAGGTGCTCGAGAGCTGGGAGCTGAACCAGCGGTCGCAGAGGGTGAAGGCGTCGGCCAGCTCGTAGAAGGCCGGCAGGCTCGGGCGGTCGAAGTAGCCCATGGCCTCGTGGGCCATGTCGGGGGCCCGGTCGTGGAAGGCCGCGACGAAGCCGTCGTTGGCGCCGCCGTTCCACTGGACCCGGCTCGAGCTCCAGGAGTGGGGCGGGTCGTCGAGACACCAGACCTCGGTGAGGAACACCGGCACGCTGCTGCCGTCGGGGTGGGGGTTGGCCATCTCGGCCTGCAGCCCGTCGACCTCGGGGTGGTCCTCGAGCAGGGACAGCGCGCCGAAGTAGTGGTCGAAGCTGCGGTTCTCCATGCAGAGCACGACCACGGTGTCGATGCGGTGGCGCAGCAGGGGCCAGCCCATCTCGGTGGGGGCCGGGTCGCCGGCGGGGCCCGTGTCGGCGGGGCCGGTGTCGGCGGGGCCCGTGTCGCCGGGGCCGGTGCTGTCGGGAGCGGACTTGTCGGCACCGGGGGCGGCACAGGCCGTGGCGCCGACCCCGAGCAGGGCGCCCAGGCCCTTGAGCGCCGTGCGTCGGTCGAGGGTGGCGGGGCCCCCGGGCGCCGGGGAGGACGGGGGGGACGACGTCGAGGACGAAGACGACATGGGGGCTCCCGGAGGGCAGCGGAGGGGACGGCGGGCGCTCAGCCCAGCTTCGCGAGGGCGGCCTGGGCGGCGGCCTGGACGGCGGGGTCGGGATCGTCGAGCAGGCGACGCACGGGCGGGGCCATGCTCGGGCCGGCGAGGGCGCCGACGGCGGTGGCGGTGGCGGCCCGGATCTCGGCGCTGCGGTGGCCGAGCAGCCGCCGCAGGCTCGACGCGGCCGAGCGCCAGCCGCTCTCGGTGGCGATCTCGACCGCAAAGCGCACCCGGCCCTCGTCGGCGTCGTTGAACATGCGGCGCAGCACGGCCTGGTCGTCGTGGGCCAGCGGCGCGCCGAGCAGCAGGGCCCGGGCGCCCTCGGTGTCGCCCGCGTCGTGCAGCGCCCAGGCGCTCGGCGGCGCGGGGGCCGGGACGGGTGCGGGGGCCGGGACGGGTGCGGGGGCCGGCGCGGAGGCGGAGGCGGGCGCGGAGGCGGAGGCAGGAGCGGGGCCGGTGGCGGTGGGCGCGGGTGCCGGCGCGGGCGCGGCGGGCGGGGTCCAGCCCCGGACCGGGTGGACGGTGCCCGCGTCGTGGGTGCGGCCGTCGATGCGCCAGAGCGCCACCTGCACCCCCACCTCGGCGTGGCCGCCTCGCTCGCTGCTGAGCAGGAACTCGCGGAAGCTGGCCATGCCCGGCCCCGGGGGCACGGGCGCGTCGGTGAAGTGGCGGGCCATGCCCACCGGGTCGCCGTCGGCGTCGAGCCAGGTCAGCTCGGCGCAGAGGCCGGTGCCCGTCGGGCCCGGGTTGTCGTAGCAGCAGCTCACCCAGACCACCCCGTCGCCGTCGGCGTCGACCGGCTCGCGGTGGACGTGGACGCCGGTGGGCACGAGGGGGCTTCGGGTCTCTTCGGTGACGAGAACCCTCACTGCATCAACATCTTCGAGGTGTCGAAGGGCCAGCTCTCCCCGGGCCCTGAAGCCCCGGCACTCCCGCGCCTCGAGGTCGAGCTCGTGGTCGCGCGCCATCCCCAGGGCGCGGCCGCTGGCGTCGAGGCCCATGAGCCCGAGGCCCAGCCGCCAGGTCGGGCGGGGCGGGCCCACCAGCTCGACCTGGACCTTGACCCGGGCGTCGTGGAAGCTGTCGAGGGTGTCGCGGTGGAGGGCCACCCGGATGGGCACGGCGATGCCCTCGGGCAGGGGGCTGCCGGCGGGGGCGGCCCAGCTCCACTGCAGCGGCCGCAGCAGGGCGGGCGGGGCGGTGGACGGGGAGGCGGGTGCGGCGGGTGCGGGTGCGGGTGCCGGAGCGGGTGCCGGTGCGGGGGCGGTGGCGGAGGGCGCCGGGGCGGCGCCGCCGAGCACCGGGCCCAGCGCCCGGGTGACGGCGCTGTGGTCGGAGACGGTCTGGAGCAGCGCCGCCTCGGGGGTGGCCGTGATGCCGGGGCCCACAGCGACGGGGCGCCCCGCCCGGAGCACGAGGGGGGTGTCGCCGCCGTGGCCGAAGTGGGTCTCGAGGAAGTGCAGCTCGTCGTCCATGGCGACCGTCCAGTCGGGCTGCCAGGCGCTCACCAGGGCGCCGATGCCCAGGGCCTGGACGAGGTCGCGGCCCACCTCGGACTCGCTCTGGGAGCTCGACAGCACCTTCGTGATCAGCACCACCTTGGCGCCGGTCTCGACGGCGTCCCCCGGGGCGGCGGGCTCGGCCTCGCCCCAGGCCAGCCGCAGCTCCTCACAGCCCCAGGCGAGGGGGCCGAGGGCCTGGCGCAGGCGGCGGTCGAGGGGGGTGAGGGCGGCGCTGAGGGCGTCGGCCGACGGGGCGTGGAGGGTGAGGGTGATGCAGAGGCCCATGGTCGCGGTCCGGGGCGAGGGTGCAGGGAGGCGCCCGGTGGCCGGCGAGCGGCGGGCAGGGGGCGCCAGTCTACGGCCGGAGGGGGCCTGCGGGGCCGGCGGCGGGGCGGGCGGGCCGCGGCACCGGCGGGGTCCGGGGGGCCGGGCCGGGGGACCGGGGCCGTGTTGCGCGGGCGGGCGGGCCGCGGCACGGCCGGGCGGGTGTCGCCGAAGATGGCTTGAAGCTCGGTTTTCTCGACAGCAGGGGTCGCGGGTTCCCGGCACGGGTGCAGGGATTTTCACCCATTTTCCTGCATCTCACCCGCCGAGACTGGGCCACCGGCGGCCCAGACGGCATACTGGTCCATGTCCGCGGTCTCGGGTGTGACCAGTCATGGGGGCGCACGGCGCGGACGAGCCCTGGAGCTCCCCCGTGTCCCTGCGCCTGCCCACCACCTCCCTCGCGGACGGCACCCGCGTCCACTGCCTGCGCCGGGCCGAGGCCCGGGTCCTCGACCACCACGTCCAGGGCTACCTCGAGCACGGCATCGACGTGGCCGACGGCGACGTGGTCTTCGACGTGGGGGCCAACATCGGCATCCTCGGCGTGCGCGCCTGCCAGCGCCACCCGGGCGTCTCGGTCTACGCCTTCGAGCCCGTGCCCACGATCTTCGAGGCCTGCCGGCGCAACGCCGAGGCCCACGGCGGCGGCCGCTTCCGCGCCTTCAACGTCGGCCTCAGCTCGGCCGCCGGCGAGGCCCGCTTCACTTGGTACCCCAACGCGCCGGCCCTCTCGACCGCCCGGCCCGAAGACTGGGAGGCCGACCCCAACGCCTGGCGCGAGGCCGTGCGCGGCCAGCTCAACGCCATGCCCGACGAGATGTGGTGGGCCAAGCTGGTGCCCGGGGCCCTGCTGCCGGCGGTCGCCTGGTACCTGCGCCGGGGGGCCGTCGACGTGGTCTGCCCCCTGCGCACCCTCAGCTCGGTCATCGACGACGAAGACATCGCCCGCATCGACCTGCTCAAGATCGACTGCGAGGGCTTCGAGCTCGACGTGCTCCAGGGCATCCGGGACGAGCACTGGCCCCGGGTCCAGAAGGTGGTGGTCGAGGTCCACGACCACGACGGCCGGGCCGACGCGGTCGAGGCGCTGCTGCGGTCCCACGGCCTCGGGCGCATCGTGCGCGAGAAGGAGGACGCCTTCGCGGCGACCGCCCTGGTCAACCTCTACGCCAGCCGCCCGTCCGAGGAGACCCCGTGACCTGGACCGACCCCGGCATGCCCCTGTGGGCCCTGATTGCCCTCCAGCTCACGGTCACCAACGGCCTCGGCCTGCTCGTCAGCCTCGTCATCGAGCGCTGGGGCCTGCCCGCCGGCTGGTCCTGCCAGGCCGCCCCCCGGAAGCCCGGCACCCTGCGGCGCCACCTGCCCCTCATCGGGCTGAACTTCGTCATCATCATCGTCCTGTCGTCGATCTCCTTTCTGCTCTTCGCCGACAGCTTCCACTTCGCCCGGCCCGGCTGGGTCGAGGGGCTGCTCGTGCTGGGCAGCCTCATCCTCATCGATGACTTTGGCTTCTATTGGGTCCACCGGGTGCTCCACCGGAACAAGGACTGGTACCGGCGGATTCACAAGCTGCACCACAAGGCCTATGCGCCGGTGCCCATCGAGTACTTCTACGCCCACCCCGTCGAGTGGATGGCCGGTGCGATGCTTCCGGTCATCGTCATCGCCGGCACCATCCTCATCGCGGGCTCGATGAACGCCTGGCTGCTGATGGGGTGGATTGCCTTCCGCCAGATCCACGAGCTCGACATCCACTCGGGCACGAAGTCGCCCATCGGGGACTGGATCCCGCTCTGGGGCAAGACCCTCCACCACGACCTGCACCACGCCAAGCCCAACTTCGGCAACTACGCCTCGACCCTCGACCTGTGGGATCGGGTGTTCCAGACCCGCATCGCCCAGGCCCTGCTCCCCGGACGGAAGGCCGCGTGATCTTGCCCGCTGCATCGATGTTCTCGCTCTTCCTTGCCGGCGCCCCGGCCCAGGCTGCGCCCGCCGGGATCGAGGCTGTGGAGGCCCCGGCGCCCGCTGCGGAGGCCGCCGCGGCCGAGGCCCCCGCCGCCCCGGTGCCCCCCGACCTGCGCGGGCTCTGGCGCTTCGACCTGCGCATCGTGAGCAACGCGAAGGTGCCCGTGCTCGGCACCACCGAGGTCAAGTCCCGCACGACCTTCCTGGCGACCGTCGACGGCACGGCCGAGGCCCCGGTCATCCACACCCGCCCCTGCCAGCTCCAGGCCGAGCCCTCCCGGGCCATCGCCAAGACCATCGTGCCCCAGAGCTTCATCGAGGCCCTGCCCCGCAAGACCTTCGCGCCGCGCCTCGAGGCGGGCGACGGGGGCTGGCGCTTCCACGCCGACATGCGGCCCCAGTACCTCGGCTACGACCCCAAGGTCGCCGGCGAGAAGCCGCCCCACGACAAGGAGGCCAAGGGCATCACCGACCTCGAGGGCGACGGCCACCCCGGCGGCACCATCCACCTCGACGCCCCCATCTTCGGGCTCATCGAGCTCTACGTCGTCCAGCGCGCCCACACCGTGCTCGACGGCACCTGGACGGGGGCCGACGTCTGGGAGGGCGACGCCACGGTGCTCGCCTTCGGCCAGCGCACCATCGGCGCCAGCAACCGGCTCTTCGTCGCCAACGCCGAGGTCACCGTCGACCAGGCCAACAGCCGCTTCCGCTGGGCGCGGGTGCCTCCGGGCACGACCTGCGGCCAGCTCAAGGCCGGCACGGGCGCGCCCCCGGGCGGCAAGTACTGAACGCAGGGCGGCCGGGCGATGACATCGCCCTGAGATGGTCCGGGGGGGGCCGTCCGCTACCATGGCGGGCGAGCTGCTCTCGGCCTGGAGTTCCCCGTGCGCACCCACCGCTCCGCTGTCGCCTCTCCCGTCGTCGCCACCCCGGCCCAGGACGGGGCCGCCCAGGGCAGGGTCGGCGCCGGCCACGGCAACCAGGCGGCCCAGGATCGGCTGCCCAGCGCCCAGACCGGCGGTGCGGGCGCGGGCGGCCTCGACGCCTGGGGCACGGCCGTGGCCGAGGACGGCGCGGCGCTGGCGCCCTACGCCATCGAGGTGGCCGAGGGCCAGGTGGCCGAGCCGGGCCAGCACGACGGGGTGGTCGAGTGGATGCAGGCGGCGCTCGGGGCCCTGGGCTACGCCGCGCCCCAGACGCGGATCTTCGACGGGCCCACCGTGGCGGCCCTCCAGGAGTGGCAGCGCCTCAACAAGGCCCCGGTGACGGGCGTCTTCGGCCCCGAAGAGCTGGCCCTGATGCGCCGGGCCATGGAGGCCAGCATCAGCCTCGTCGAGTTCCAGGAGAACGCCCCGGGCATCCCCGAGGCGACCCTGCGCGAGTACCTGCCCCACCTCAACGCCGCGATGCTCGCCGCCAACATCACCTCCGACACCCGCAAGGCCGTGTTCATCGCCCAGCTGGGCCACGAGTCGGACGGCTTCAACACCCTCGAAGAGTACGCCAGCGGCGCCAACTACGAGGGCCGCGAAGACCTGGGCAACGTCCACCCGGGCGACGGGCGCCGCTTCAAGGGCCGGGGGCCCATCCAGATCACGGGCCGCGACAACTACCAGTCCTACGGCAACGCCATCGGGGTCGACCTCATTGCCGACCCCGAGGTGGCGGCCACCCCCGAGGTCGGCTTCCAGCTCGCCGCCGAGTACTGGACCCGCAACAACCTCAACCGCTACGCCGACCGGGGCCAGTTCGACACGGTCACCGAGCGCATCAACGGCGGCCAGAACGGGCGGCCCGACCGGCGCAACCGCTGGGCCCGGGCCAAGCGGGTGGCCGCCCGGTGGAGCCAGACCCCCGACGTGGTGCCGCGCCCCCGCGAGCGCCCCGACGACCTCGGCCAGGGCCCGGCCCCCACGGGCGAGGCGGGCCAGCTCGACGGCGTCTTCACCCTGCTCGCCGCGGGCGACCACGCGGGGGCCATGGCCGCCGCCCAGGACGCCGCCGCGGCCGCCCAGGAGGCCGGTGCCGAGCTCGGCCCCGCCAGCCGCGCCCGGGACGTGGCCCGGTTCCTGCTCGACGCCCAGGAGGCGGCGGCCGCCGGCGAGCACGATGCGGCCAAGACCGCGGCCCACGACGCCGCCCAGCAGGCCCGCTGGCTGCGCGACAACGGCATGGTGGGCGGCAATTTCAGCGACCCGGTCATCGCCATGGCCGGCCGGATCTGGACCGAGGCCAACACGGCCGCCCGGGCCCAGGGCAACCAGGCCGACGTGGCGCTGGTGGCGGCGGCCCTGCCCCTGCGGCGGGGCGACCAGGGGCCGGCGGTGGCGGCGCTCCAGCGGCTGCTGGGCATGGACGTGGGCGGCGGGGCGGGCAGCTTCGGACCGGCCACCGAGCGGGCGGTCCGCGCCTTCCAGCAGGGCAAGGGCCTCGGCGTCGACGGGGTGGTCGGCGGGGGCACCCTCGAGGCCCTCGGGGGCTGAGCCGCGCGCCCCTGAAGCGGGGCGACCCGGCCCCCGGGGCCCCCCGAGGGGGGCGGACGGGCACCGGGCCGGGCAGGCAGGGGACGGGACGCGGGGCCCCGGCGGGGCTCAGGCCTCGCTGCGGGTGGAGAAGGCGCCCTCGGACCAGACCACGAGGTCGATGGCGGCCTCGTCCTCCGCGGCCATGAACTCGACCAGCACGGAGAGGGCGGCGGTGAGCTCGCTCTCCCAGCTGTCGCGGGCCGTGGTCACGGCCTCGGCCATGGCCTCGCCGCGGGCCCGGGCCTCGGCGCCGGAGTCGTCGCCGGTGTCGTGGGCCATGACGGCGAGCTCGTAGGCGGCCTGGAGGTCGAGCGAGAGCTGGTCGTGGGCCTCATCGGCGCCCATCAGGGCCACCTCGAGGGCGACGAGCAGGGAGGCCGAGCCGGCGCCGCTGGTGCTGTCGTCGAAGACGAGGTCGAGCAGGGACGAGACCACGTCCTCGTCGCCGGACCCGGAGCCGTCCTCCTCCACGGCGGCCATGGCGCTGATGGCGGCCGAGAAGTCGGCGAAGGCGCCGGCGGTGGCGTCGCCGTCCTCGGCGGCCTCGGTCTCGGCGCGGAGCTGGGCCAGGGCCTCGAGCACGATGCTGCGCTCCTCCTCGGCCTCGGGCTCCCCCTCGCGGCCCGCGAGGGCGACCTCGAGGTGGGCCATGACGGCGGCGGCCAGGGCGCGGGCCTCTTCCTCGCCGCTGGCGGCCTCGGCGGCCTCCTCGACCTCGCTGTCGGCGTGGCCCCGGGCCTCGAGCACGGCCTCGACGGCCAGGCGGAAGGCGGCGCTGGCCTCCTGCTCGGCCCGGGCGTGGTCCTCGGCGGAGATGCCCAGCTCGGCCATGGCCTCGAGAATGGCCTCGAAGCGGGCATCCTCGGCCTCGTCGGTCGACATGTCGTCTGCGGCCAGGGCGGCGGTGAAGGCGGCGGCGGCCTGGGCGCTGGCGGCGCCGGCGTCCTCCTGGTCCACGGCGATGCCCAGCTCGGACCAGACCCGGGCCTCGGCCTCCTGGGCGGCCGAGACACCGGCGGCGAGGGCGATCACGGCGTCGGCCCCGAGCTCGGCGGCGGCCTCCTCCCCCTCGGCCTCCTCGGCGGCCTCCATGCTGGCGCCCACCGCGGCGGCGATGCGGCCGTCGATGCGGGCCATCAGGTCGACCATGTCGACGGCTTCAGCCTCGTCCTCGTCCGCCTCGGCGCCGAGGGTCGCCCAGACGGCGGCCTCGAGGCTCGACTCGGTGTCGAGGGTGGGGGCGGGGCGGCGCTCCCCCGCGTCACCGGTGGCGACCAGCAGGCCCTGGACGACCACGGCGCCGGTGGCGTCGAGGCCCGAGAGCAGCACCCGCTCGTGCTCCGGCTCGATGGCCATCTCGTAGTGGCCCTCGGCCATGACCTCGGCCTCGCCGATGCGCACGCCGTCCTCGCTGGTGGCGACGACGGTGGCGACCGCCGAGACGGTGCCGGCGCCGCCGAGGGCGCTGCGGGCGGCGCTGCGGTCGTCGACCTGGCCGACCAGGGTGGCGGTGCGGGCGCTCTCGTCGCCGGTGCTGCCGCTGTCGCCGGTGCTGCCGTCGTCGCCGGTGCTGCTGTCGACGGAGGCGCTGGCGGCGGTGTCGGCCTCGGCGCCGGTCTTCGTGTCGGCACAGGCGCCGAGCAGGCCGGTGCCCACGAGCAGCAGGGCGGTGGTGAGGGGACGGGCGGTGTGGGGGATGCGGTTCCGCATGGTTGCTCCGGGTTGGTGACGGCGGCGCCGTCGGTTGTGCCCGGTCCTTCGTAGAAAGCGGGGGTGTTGGTCTGTCGGTGCCCTTTCGGTGGGGGGGGCGGCCCGTCCCCCGGAGGCCACCGTGCGGCGGGCGCTCGCCTCCGCCGGGCCGCTGGCATAGCCCCCGGGCGCACCCCGCCCCCAGGAGCTGCGATGCGCTTCCTCCACTCGATGATCCGCGTGCGCGACCTCGACGCCGCGCTCCACTTCTTCGTCGACCTGCTGGGCCTCCAGGTGGTCCGGCGCAGCGACCACGAGGGGGGCCGCTTCTCCCTCATCTTCCTGTCGACCGGCGCCCCCGGCGACGCGGCCACCGTCGAGCTGACCTGGAACTGGGACCAGGAGGAGCCCTACGGCGGCGGGCGCAACTTCGGCCACCTCGCCTACGCCGTCGACGACATCTACGCCGTCTGCGACCGGCTCCAGGCGGGCGGCGTCACCATCCTCCGGCCCCCCCGCGACGGCCGCATGGCCTTCGTCAAGAGCCCCGACGGCATCAGCGTCGAGCTGCTCCAGGACGGCGCCGCCCAGGCCCCCCGGGAGCCCTGGGCCAGCATGCCCAGCACCGGCACCTGGTGAGGCCCCCCGCCCGGGCCGTGCCCCCCGACGGGCCCGTGCTGCCCGCCCTCGTCCGGCTCTCGCTGCCCGTGGTCGGGCTCAACGTGCTGACCGTGCTGTCGCTCTTCGTCGACACGGCCATGGTGGGCCGGCTGCCCGACAGCGAGACCGCGCTGACGGGCATGGGCTTCGCCGGCCAGATCGCCTTTCTGCTCATGGTCTTCATGATCGGCGTGACCGTCGGCAGCGTGGCCTTCGTGGCCCGGGCCCACGGCGCCGGGGACCGGGCCCGGGTCGACCACGTCGTGGCCCAGTCGGCGACGGTCGCCGTGCTGCTCGGACTCGGGGTCACGGTCTTCGGGAACATCGTCGCTGAGCCCATCTTGGAGATTTTGGGCGCCAGCGGGGACGACACGGTGGCGGCCCTGGCCTACCTGCGGCCGACCCTGGTCTTCGCGGCCGTCAACTACCTCAACATCCTGCTGGCGGCCGTGCTGCGCGGGGTGGGCAACACCCGGCTGCCCTTCCGGGTGGCCATCCTGAGCAACCTGCTCAACGTCGGCCTCAACTACCTGCTCATCCTGGGCAACCTGGGCTTCCCCCAGCTCGGGCTCACGGGGGCGGCCATCGGCACGGGGCTCTCCCAGCTCGCGGCGGTGGTGCTGCTGACCGTGCTGCTGGCCCGGGGCATCGAGCCGGCCCTCCACGTCCGGCCGCGCCTCGCCCGGGTCGACGGCCAGCACGTGCGCGACCTGCTGCGCATCGGGGCACCGGCGGCGGTCGACATGGTCGTGCTCAACGCCGGCTTCCTCAGCATCGTCGGCATGCTCGGCCGCATCGACCCCCTGGCGGTGGCGGCCCACGGCATCGGGCTGCGGGTCCAGGCCCTCGCCTTCGTGCCGGGCATGAGCATCTCCCAGGCCATCGGTGCCCTCGTGGGCCAGGCCCTCGGCGCCGGCGATGTCGACCGGGCCGTGGCCGTGCTCCGCAGCGGGATCGGCCTCTGCGTTGCCGTGATGAGCACCATCGCCGCCGTGCTCATCTTCGGCAAGGCGGGCCTCGTGGCGGTCTTCGACGTCGACCCGGCCGGGGCGCTCGGCGGCTACGCCCAGCAGTGGATGAGCCTGCTCGGCTGGTGCATGCCCGTGGTCGGCGTCTACATCGCCATGGTCGGGCTCTTCCAGGGCAGCGGCGCCACCCGCACCTCCCTCGGCATCAACGCCGCCCTCACCCTGCTCGTCCAGATCCCCCTGTCCTTCGTGCTCGGCTTCGTCTTCTCGCTCGGCACCTTCGGCGTCTGGCTGGCCTTCCCCCTGTCCTTCGTGGGCAAGGCCATCCTGGGCAGCGTCTTCGTGGCGCGCCGGGGCTGGGCCCGGACGGGCGCCGGGGTCTGAGCGCCCCGCCGCGGGCTCAGAGGCGCCGGCCGTCGCCGACCTCGACCGCCGAGCCCACCGCGAGGAAGGCCGTGTCGGGGGGGCCGGCCAGGGCGGCGCCGAGCTCCTCGCCGTAGAGGGCGCCGAGGTCGCCGTCGACCACGACATCCTCGACATCGTGCACCGACCAGGGCGGGTGGCGCACCTCGTACTCGACCGTGCCGCCGCCCCGCTGGTGGGCGTAGCCCCAGTAGTGCTCGGCGATGAAGTGGGCGTGGCTGCCCGGGACGAGGGGGCGGGCCGGACCGGCCACGGTGGCGGCCACGGTGCCGGCGTCGCCGTCGCGGCCCCAGCCGATGGCCACCCGGTCGCCGGCCGCGAGCACCGCGTCGCCGGGACGGGCCGCCCCGCTGGCGTCGGTGATGCGGTGGTGCATGGGCATGCTGACGTACTGCTCGTTGTAGAGCAGCCGGGCCACCGCCGCGATGGCGAAGCGGGGCACGACCTCCTTGACGAAGGCCACGCCGCGCCGGTGGTCGAGGCCCCGCGCCGTGTCGGGCACGTCCCGGCGCACGTAGTAGCGCAGGTTGAGCTCCTCGAAGTCGCGGTGGCCGGGGATGGGCAGCCCCTTGAGCCGGGTGTCGTGGAAGAGGAAGGCCACGATGCTCACCCAGCAGCGATCTTCGTGGGTGTCGAGCACGACCCCTTCGGGCACGAGCGGCGCCAGCAGGGCCGGATCGACGGCGTGGTTGAGCATGATGAGGTGGCGCCAGTGGGCCGAGAGGAAGGTCGGGGCCGGGGTCGACATCGGGGCTCCAGGCGGGGGGCAGGGCGGCACCAGGGGACGGGCGTGGTCTAATGCGGCGGACCCCGGGTGCTGCGCCCGCCGGTGAGGGGACCCGATGATCTGGATCGACCTGCTGTGGCCGCTGGGCTTCGCGGCGGCTGCCCTCGCGCTGCTGCCCGCGGCGCGCTGGCCCGGGCTGGTGGGGGGGCCCCGGCGCGACAGGGCCTGGGCCTGGGTGGGGCTCGCCCTGCTCCCGGGGGTGGCCTACTTCGCGCTGCAGTGGGGGGCGGGGCTCATCACCGAAGACGAGCTGTCGAGCCTGCGGCCCTTCGACGACCCGGCGCTGTTCTTCCTGGTGAGCGACAAGGGGCTGCCCTCGCGGCTCCACCGGGTGCTCGAGCTGGCGGCGAACCAGACCGTCGGGCTGGGGCTGGTGCGCGCCGTCCACCTCGCGCTGCTGCTCGGCGCCGGGGGGCTGCTGGCCCAGACGGCCCTGCGCCGGGCCGGGGGGCTGGGCCTCGCCCTCGTCGTGTGGCTGCTGGCCCAGGGCGAGGTGCTGGCGCTGTTCTGGGAGAGCCGGGCCCACGCCGGGGTGACCGCCCTGGGCATGGTGGGGGCCTGCTGCATGGCCCGCGCCACGGTGGCCGCCCGCCCGGGCCCCTGGCTGGCGGGGGCCTTCGCCGCGCTGGCCCTGGCGGCCCTCGACAACCCCATCACCCTCGCGGGCCTCGCGGCCATGGGGGTGGTGGTGCTGGGCACGGGCTGGGGCAGCCGGGTCGAGCGGGGGCGCATGCTCGGGGCGTGGGTGCTGCTCGGGGTGGGGCTGCTGGCCACCATCCTGCCGGCGATGGGCAACCACGGCACCCGCCTCGACCCGACGCCCTGGACCGCGCGCCTCTGGCTGCCCTGGGAGGTCCTCGGGGTGGGCGGGGGCCACTGGATCCTGGTGGGCCTGGCCGCCCTCGTCCGGGGCCCCCGGGGGCGCCTCGCGCGCATCGCCGTGGTGGGCATGCTGCTGCTCGCGGTGCCGGTGGTCATGGGGCTGCTGCCGCCCGAGCCCAAGGTGGGCACCTGGTGGCGGGCCTGGTGCCTGCTGGCCGTGCTGGTGGCCCTGCCGGCGCCGCTGCGGGGGCTGCCGGCCTGGACGGTGCTCTTCATCGTGCCCGTGCTGGGCATCTACCGCTACCTTCCCGGCTGGCCCGACGTCCAGCAAGAGGCCCGGGAGGCCCGCCACCTGATGGCCACGGCGCCCCCCGGCACCCACCTCATGCCCGAGTTCGCCCGCACCCGGCTGGTGAGCGCCGTGGTCGACACCCACTGGGCCCGCGGGCCCGACTTCTGGGACCACGCCCCGCCCGCCTGGGCCCGCACCGAGCACGACCAGCTCGTCTGCCCAGAGGCGGGGACCCTGCTGGTCGACGCCCGCTACCAGCTCTGCTTGGACTGCCCCCTCGTGGTCGACGGCGACTTCTGGCTCTTGCGGCGCTGCGGCGGCTGAGCCCCCCGTCCCCCCCGGACGGCCGGTGGGCTACAGTGGCGCGCCCCCGGGAGCACCGCCGTGGCCGTCGCCCGCATCACCTGGCTCAACCGCATGCTGCGCCGGCTGCTCAAGAGCCGCCGGGGCGAGGTGCGGGCCATGGAGGATGCCCTCCACCTCGAGAACGTCCTGCGCTTCGCGGGGCTGTTCATGGTGACCATCCTCTTCCCGACGGCCGCCCTCACCTGGTTCGGCCTCGCCAGCGTGACCCAGGGCCCCGAGCTGGTGGCCGCCGACGTCCAGCGCGAGGCCACGGTCGCCGCCGACACCTTCTGGTCCCAGGCCGAGCGGCGCTTCTCGTCCTTCGAGGACCGGGTGCGCGACCGCCTCGAGGCCGGCCGCAGCCCGGTCGAGGCCGCCCGTGAGCTCCACCCCCAGCTGCTCGTGGCCCTGCGCTCCGACGCCGAGGGCAACCTGCGGGCCCCCTTCATCGAAGAGGACGCCGACCTCCAGGGCATCGCCGAGCTCGGCTTCCACCCGGCCCTCGACGCCGCCCGCCAGCTCGAGCATGACGGCGCGCCGGCGCCGGTCGTGGCCCAGGCCTATGCCCGGGCGGCCCAGCTCGCCCCCACCCCCGCCTCGCGGGGCCGGGCCATCTTCGACGAGGCCCGCATGCTCGCCCGCATGGGCCAGCGCACCGAGGTCATCACCCGCCTCGACACCCTCATCGAGCGCTACCGCGGCCTGCGCGACCCCTGGGGCTTCCACCTCGAAGACCTCGCCCGCCTCGAGAAGGCGCGGCTCGTGCTCCAGAGCGACCCGGCCGCCGGCGAGCGGGCCCTGCGCGCGCTGGTCAACGACCTGCTCCTGGAGCGGTGGGTGGTGGGCCAGGGGGGCGAGGCGGCGATTGCCCGGAATGCCCTGTCATTGGCCGTTCTCTCCAAGGACGGGGCCGACTGGGTGGCCACCACCCGCGAGCGCGTGGCCGAGCGCTCCGAGGCCCTCTACTGGACCACCCAGCTGCTGCCCGAGCGCAACCAGATCGGCCGCGCCACCGCCGCCGTGCGGGTGGCCGACGGCGACCTGCTCTGGCGCACGGGCGAGCGCGCGCTGTGGGCCACCATCCAGTGGGACGGCCGCCGCTACGACTTCGGGCTCGACTACGAGGCCATCGTGGCCGAGCTCAAGGCCGACGCCCGGGCCGCCGTGCTCGCCGACGCCGACGTGGTGGCCTGGCTCGTGGGCCCCGGCGAGGCCCCCCCCACCCAGGTGCTCGCCACCAAGTCGCTGGCCCCCTGGCTCAACGGCTGGCAGGTCGTGGTCTCGGTGCGGGATCCCGCCGCCCTGGCCGAGACCCGCCGCACCGAGCGCCGGCGGCGCGTCATCATCATCGGCGTGGCCCTGCTGATGATCGTCTTCGGCACCAGCGCGACGATCTGGCTCATCAAGCGCGAGCTCGACGTGGCCCGCATGCAGACCGCCTTCGCCGCCAACGTCTCCCACGAGCTGCGCTCGCCCATCACCCACATCCGCATCCAGGGCGAGTCGCTGCTCTTCGGCCTCACCGACACCGAAGAGGAGATGGAGGAGGCCTATGTCAGCATCGTGCGCGAGAGCGAGCGGCTGAGCCGCCTCGTCGACAATGTGCTCGACTTCGCGGCCATCGAGCAGGGCGCCAAGCGCTACTCGATGCGCGAGCGCGACCTCGTCGACACGGTGCTGCGGGCCATCGACAGCATCAGCTCGGCCCAGGAGGTCGTCGGCAAGGAGCTCGACGTCGACCTGCCCGCCGACCTGCCGGCCGTGCCCCACGACGGCGACGCCGTGGCCCAGTGCGTCATCAACCTCGTGAGCAATGCCGCGAAGTACTCCGACCCCGGGGGCTGGATCGGCGTGCGGGGCCGGCGCGTCGAGATGGGCGTCGAGATCACCATCTCCGACAAGGGCATCGGCATTGCCCCCCACGACCTGCGGCGCCTCTTCGACCCCTTCTTCCGCAGCCGCGACGCCCTCGCCCGCCGCCGCAAGGGCACGGGCATCGGGCTCACCATCACCCGCTACATCATGCGGAGCCACGGCGGCGACGTCCAGGTGGCGAGCCGGCCCGGCAAGGGCTCGACCTTCACCCTGCGCTTCCCCCTGCCCGACGACGCGGGCCCGGCCTGAGGCGGCCGGGGCTCAGACCGCCACCCCGACCTCGAGGGCCTCGAACCAGTCGAGGAAGCGGCCGACGTCGTCGCCCTTGAAGATGGCGCCGTGCTGGGGGCAGAGCATCTGGATGTCGAGGCTGCGCACCCGGCGGATCCAGGCGTTCTTCGCCCGGTTCGACGGCATCCAGCGCTTGTGGAAGGCCTCCATGTGGCGGGTGTGGAGGTCGAAGTCGGTCACGAAGAAGCCGCCGTCGTGGTCTTCGGGCAGCAGGGCCGCGCCGATGTCGCTGCTGAACAGGATCTGGGCCCGCGGATCGTAGAGGGTCATGTGGCCGCTGGAGTGGCAGTAGTGGGCCGGGATGACCCGCAGGTCGTTGCTCGTGCCCAGCGGGATGTGGGCGCCCTCGTCGGCGACGGGGATGATGTTGGTCTTCTGGCCACCGCCGAAGTGGGGGATGAAGCCCGACCAGGTCCAGGGCGCGTAGCAGGGCAGGTTCGGGCGCATGTCGAGCCACAGCGACAGCGACGAGATGATGTCGGGGTCTTGGTGGCTGGCGAAGAGGGCGTCGAGGTCGGAGGGCTGGACGTGGCCCGAGAGGGCGGCGACGAAGGGGGGGAAGATCTCGGCGCCGCCGGGATCCACGAGCAGCGCGCGGCTGCCGTGCTGGACGAGGAACTGGTTGGTGTCGATGACCTCTTCGGCCTTCGAGTTGTCGCGGCCGAAGACGACCCAGCGGCGGGTGCCGTCGTCGAAGAGGGTGAGGGCCTTCATGCGGGCTCCGGGACCGTGCGGACGGCGGGAGGGGGGAAGAGGGGGCGGGTCGGCATCAGGACGCGGCGGCCGCACGGGCGGGGGCGGGACGGCCGCTGCGGGCGGGGCGCTCGTGGGCCTCGCCGGCCTCGTCGGCCTCCTCCTCGCGCTCGGCGGCGGA
This sequence comes from Myxococcota bacterium, assembly GCA_964226865.1. Lineage (GTDB taxonomy): Bacteria > Myxococcota_A > UBA796 > UBA796 > UBA2385 > CAXQUZ01. The sequence goes on from CAXQUZ010000090.1 coordinate 19,849, forward strand.
GCGACCCGGCCAGATGGCCCGGGAGAACATGTTCATGCGGGTCTGGAGGGCGTCGACCTTGTCGCGGGCGGCCTGCTCGAGGGTCGAGATGCGCTCGTCGAGGCGCGCCATGGCCTGGACCACCGCATCGACCGCGCGGCCCTGCTCGTGGAGGTGGGCGCGCTCGATGTTCGCGAGGATGTGGAGGTAGCGGGTCTGGCGCACGGCGGCCCAGCGGATGCGGTCCATGTGGCGCTCGAGCGCGATGATCTGGTAGTGCAGCTCGGCGATGGTCGAGGTGAGGTGCTCGCGGTGGCGCATCAGCGCGACCCAGAGCGCCGACTCGAAGCCCTTGGTGGCCTCGCGGGCGTGGGCGCTCCAGACCTTGCGGGTCTCGGGCGCCCAGGCGACCCCCCACTCGCCCACGGGCCGGCCGGACTGGGCCTGGCGCACGTCGTCGAGGGAGCGCTGCATGATCCGGATGGCCTGCTCGGCCTGGCTCCACTGGGCGACGAGGCTGGCGATGCCGTAGAAGGCCGTCTCGACGTCGTCGATGCGCAGCCGGAGGGTGGCGCTGGAGCTGTGGAGGTCGCGGGCCACGGTGGCGAAGGTGCGGCCGGCGGGGCCGAGGCGCCCGCAGGCGACGCTGGCGTTGAGGGCGAGCAGCTCGGCCTCACCGAGGAGGGCGCGGACGGGGGCGAAGGCGCGGTGCATCGAGATGGCCTGGCGGCGGATCTCGGTCTCGCAGAAGCGGTGGATGCGCGGTGGCGCGTCGCTCTCGGCCTCGGGCGCGGGACTCGCGTCGGCGGGGCGGGGGCTTGCCATGGGTCCTCCAGGGAACCGCGCCCGGAACAGGGCAGCGCTGGCCCCCTCCCGGTCGGGTCAGGGGGGCGGCCCTTGACCCCGATTGCGTCCCCATGACCCGGATCATGGCAGGCCCAAGGGGGGGGATGCCGGGCCGATCGGCAGGAACTTCGACCACAGTCGCCGCAATGACCCGCGCGCACGGTATTCTCCCCGGAGGAGGCCACATGGATGCGGCAGCAGGGGTGACCCGATCGGGCTGGTGGACGGGGGGCGCGCTGATCTTGGGGCTGGCCCTGGGGCTCGCGGGCTGCCGCTCGGTCGACCTCGTGGTGGTGAAGAAGCAGCGCGGGGCGGGCGGCGGCGCCGAGGCCGTCGACTCGGGCCTGGGCGGCGGGGGCACGGCCACCGGGGGCACGGACGGGACGGGCGAGGCCGGCGGCGGCACGGACGGCGGCGACGGGGGCACCGACGACGGCGGCGGCAGCGGGGCCGACGACGGCGGGGACGGCGGGGACGGGGGCACGACCCTGCCGCCCGAGGCCGACTGCGAGGACGGCGTCGACAACGACGAAGACGGCCTGGTCGACTGCGACGATGCCGACTGCGATGCGATCGCGCCCTGCTGGTGGCCCGCGTCGATGGCCCACGAGGGCGCCTTCGACTTCGCCGGCAACCGGGTGACCTGCGAGACCTGGTTCGGCGACTTCGACGAGACCGTCGACGACTGCGCCACCCGCTACGACGCCAGCCTCGCGGCCCTGCCCGCGGGCGAGGGCTGCCCGGTCTGTGATCGCAGCTACAGCGGCGCCCTCCACTACGCGACCAACACCTGCGCGGACGTGGTCGGCGGCAGCTACCCGAGCTCGGCGGTGATCGGCTTCGTCTTCCACAGCCCCACGAGCTGGGAGGTCTACGGCCAGGCCGACGACGGCTCGTGGACCAGCACCCCCCTCGTCCACAGCGGCGGCCGCTTCTCCTTCGTGACCGCCGAGCCGCTGTGGGTCGACACGGGCGACTGCGACAACGATCCCCTCAACGCCGGCACGCTGACGGTCACCTGGACCTTCAGCGACGCCGGCTGAGGGGCCCGGTCCTCAGTCGCCGCAGGGGGCCGGGTCGTTGAGGATGCACGCGCTGAGGGGCTCGCCGGCGACCCGGGCGTTCGCCCAGGCGACCATCAGCGGAAGGGTGCTGACGGCGGCGTCGACATGGCCCAGGCCGGCGCACTCGATGTACTCGACGGGCACGTCGTTCTCCCACCTGGTCTCGACGTCGGCCCGCACCGGGGGCGCCCAGGCGAGGGTGTCGTCGGAGCCCGTGATGACCAGCTTGGGGGTCGTCGACAGGCCCGGGACCGCCGTGTTCATCAGCAGGCTGTTCTCGCGCATGTAGCAGCTCCACGGGTCGAGGCTGTCGAGGTCGTCCTCGGCCGCGGCCGCGAGAAAGGTCTCGGTGTAGACGTCGGCGGCGGTCTCGACGTCGGGCACGAGGCTGCCGAAGTCGTCGCAGGCCTCGCCCAGCACCTCGGGCAGCACCGCGGCGATCTCGGGCTGGAGCACGGCCTCGAGGTCGGCCGTCCGGCCGTGCCAGTCCCACATGGTCACGATGCCGCCGGCGAGGGCGAGGGTGGCGTCGCTCTCGGTGGTGGCGCCGTAGGTCGCCAGGGCGGGGATGTCGGTGACGGGGATGGCGGCGATGACGCCGAGGAAGTCGACCTCGGGGCTGTAGGCCCGGGCGTAGTGGTCGGCGAAGAGGGCGGCGTGGCCCCCCTGGCTGGCGCCGAAGGCGAGCACCTGGGAGAGGTCGGGGGTCGCGGCGGTCTCGAGCTCGGCGGTGAGCGCGGCCGTGGCCCGGAGGCTGTCGAGGCTGGCGATGGCCGTGGGCTCGGCGACGATCCAGGGATGGAGCTCTTCGGAGGGGGCGCCCCAGCCGGCCATGCCGATGTAGTCGGGGGCGGCGACGACGTAGCCCTGGGCGGCCCAGAGCACGGGGAAGGCGGCGCCGGCGAGGTCGCCGGAGGTGGGGGCGCAGTCGTCGCCGAAGCCCATCGTGGGGTGGAGCCAGAGCACGGTGGGGAGGGCGGCGGGCTCGTCGAGCACGGGCACGGAGACGTAGCCGGTCACCTCGAGCTCGCGGCCGCGGTCCTGGGTGATGTAGCGGACCTTGTGGAGGCTGACGTCGTACTTGACCTCGATGGCGTCGCCGTAGCCCTGGGCGTCGAGCAGGGACTGGACGGCGGCGGCGGGCAGGGAGAAGCCGGCGTCGAGCTCGTGCTCCACGATGCGGCCCATGTCGTCGAGGGGCAGGTAGTCGTAGCTCTCGCCGCACTGGCTCGCGGCCATGTCGGGGTAGGTCGGCCCGTCGGTGCCGTCGTCGCCTCCGTCGCCTCCGTCAGTGCCGTCGTCGGTGCCGTCGGTGCCGTCGGTGCCGTCGGTGCCGTCGGTGCCGTCGGTGCCGGACGCGGCGGTGTCGGTGGACTTGTCGCTGCCCGAGCAGGCGAGGAGGCCGCAGGTGGCGAGGAGCAGGGGCGCGGTGCGCAGCAGGGTCATGGTCGTCTCCGGGGGGTGCACCAACGTGGTCCACGCGGCCGGGAGCGTCAACCTCGGGGGTCGAAGGACCAGATGGCCGCGCCGGCGGTCCGGTGGACGGGGGGCCCGAGGGCGGCCGCGAGCGCAGCGCTGAGCTCGGCGGCGAGGGGAGCGGGCAGGGCGGTCTCGTGGAGCACGATCCAGTCGAAGCCGGCGGCCCCGAGGCCCGCGAGGGCAGCGGGGTCGAGGGGGCCTGCGGGACGGGGGGACCGGGGGTGGACGGCCGAGAGCCAGCGCAGGGCGGTGTTGTCGCGGAGGGGGAGGGCGGCCGGATCTGCCGGGCTCACGACGAGGTGGTCGAGGAAGGGGTGGGCCCGGGTCGGCCGGCCGTGGGTCAGCTGGTCGACGAGATGGGACTGGGACATGTGGCCCCGGCCGTTGAGGGGCAGGTCGAAGACGGCGCCGCTGCCGGGCTGGTCGCGCAGCCAGGTGGCGCTGGGCCGGGGCTGGGGGCGCCAGGCGGCGGGCGGCCCCCGCTGGGCGGCGGCGTGCTCGGCGAGGGCCCCGCCCAGCAGCAGCAGCCCCAGGAGCACGGCGGCGGCCCGTCCCGCACGCCGGCGGGCCGCGGTCACGGCCAGGGCGGCGGCCACGGGCGCGAGCAGCGACCAGGGCACGGTCAGCCGATCGGGCCAGTGGAACCAGTCGAGGATGGGCACGGCGTGGGCGAGGTCCCAGAGGGTGGGGCCCGTCCAGACGGGCGGACCGCCCCGGTGCAGGGCGGGCGTCGGGCCCAGGGCGAGCAGCAGCGAGAGGCCGAGCAGCCCCCCGAGGCCCGCCCAGAGGCGCCGCTGGCCCGGGGCCGCCGTCCAGGGCAGGGCCAGGAGGGCGAGCAGGCTCAGGCTGTGGGGGCCCGCCCGGTGGGGGCCGAGCCACTCCAGCAGCCCCACACTGGCCACGGCCGTGACCGCCTGGCGGAAGCCCGGGCTCGCCTCCCGGGCCGCGAGGGCGCCCGCGAGAAAGGAGACCACGCCGGGCAGGCAGAGCAGGGCCGCCGTGGCCAGGGCGAGGGCCGTGCGCCGCCGGGCGGCCCGGCCCTGGGGGCCCCAGCGCAGGAGCACCGGCGCCAGCAGCAGACAGCCCGCCGCCGTGCCCAGGGCCAGCTCCCAGCCCAGGGCCACGACCAGGGCGCCGCTGATGCCCACGGCGATGGCCTCCGCAGCGCTGCTCTCGTCGCGCTGGAGCCGGATGCCGCCGGCGAGGGCGAGGGCCACGAAGCCGATGCCGACCTGCTCGGTGCGGCCGCCGGCGAGGTGGAGGAGCAGGAAGCCGTCGAGCTGCAGCAGCAGCCCGGCGAGCACGGCGGCCCCCGGGCCGGCCCCGAGAACCCGGGCGAGGGCGGTGCCGCCGAGCCCGGCCACCGCGACAAAGACCGCCACGACGGTGTTCCAGACGGCGACCGGGCCCATGCCGAGCCGGGCACCGAGCCGCCCGCCCAGCCACACATCGAGCCAGCCCCCGGTGATGGGCCGCAGGTCGACCCCCTCGGGGAAGCGCACGAGGGTGGTGGTGGTGAGGGGCTCCCGGGCGGCGTGCCAGTGGTGCCAGAGGTGGCCGAGCAGGTCGACCGAGCGGTGGCCGAGGGCGTGGTCGCCGGCGCCGAGGCCCCAGAGCAGGGGCACGGCGAGGAGCGGCAGCAGCAGCAGCACCGGGCGGGCCCGGGCCCCGGGGCTCATGGGGCCGGCGGCGGGGCGGCGTCTTCGTCCCACTCCACCAGCTCGGCCCGGGCGGCGAGGGTCTCGGGGTGGGTCGGGCCCCGCAGCTCTTCGAGCAGCCGCAGGGCCCGGCTGCCCAGGTCGATGGCCAGGGCGTGGTCGCCGATGGCGGCCTCGATCTGGGCCTGGGCCCGCAGCGCGCGCACGAGGTCGGCCCGGTGGGGGCCCCGGGCCTCGGCATAGGCGCCCCGGGCCAGCCTGAAGCGCTTGCGGGCCTCGTCCACGTCGCCCAGCTCGGCCAGGAGCCGGGCGAGGGCCATGTGGGCGTGGGCCGTGAGGGGGTGGCGCGGGCCCAGGTGGGCGCTGCGCAGCCGGCAGACCTCGGTGTAGGCCTCAGAAGCGTCGAGCGGGAGGCCGAGGTCCATGCAGACGTTGGCGAGGTTCATCTGGGTGGCGGCCACGGCGAGGGGGTCGCCGTGCTGCCGATCGCCGGCGAGGGCCGACTGGAGCGCCGTCCGGGCCCGGGCGGGCTGGCCGGCGTGGCGCCAGGCGAGGGCGAGGTCGTTGAGCAGCCCCTCGAGGGTGCCGGGCGGGTCGTCGGGGCCGACGGCGGCGAGGGCCCGCTGGAGCCAGGCCACCGCGGCGGCGTGCTCGTGGAGCTGGTCGAGGCGGCGGCCCACCCAGGTGGCCAGCCAGCGGCGGGTGGCGGTCGAGAGCTCGGCGTGGTTGGCGGCGAGGTCGACATGCGGCAGCAGCACGTCGAGCAGAGGGGTCGGCAGCGCGTCGGCAGCGGCGAGGGCCTGGAGCATCATGGCGAGGTGGTCGAGCAGGGCCGCGTCGGGCTGGGGCGGGCCCTGCCAGCGCAGGGCCGGGCCCACCGCGGTGGGGCGCCAGTCGGCGAGGCCCGCCCGGACGAGCTCGCGGGCGGCGTCCTGGCGCACCCAGTCGCTCTTGAGCAGGGCGCCCAGGGCCGGCGGCAGCAGGGCCGGGTCGACCCGGGCGTCCATCACGGCGAGGGGCAGGGGCGCGGCGGCGACGGCGCCCAGCAGCCGGCCCAGGGCCCCGGCCTCGGGGCTGAGGGCCGGGCGCACGCGGCGCAGGGCGGCCGCCCGGGCCTCGGCGGCGCCCCCGTCCTCGGGGGCCGCCGGGACGGGGCCCATATTGGTGAGAATGGTCTGAAGCGGGTCGTTCTCGCCGGTCTTCGCGAGGGCGCGGGCCCGGGCGCCGGCGAGGCGCAGGGCCCCGGGCCAGCCGCCCAGGCGCCGCGCCAGGTCCGCGGCCCGGCGGGGGTCGGTCCGGGGGCCCGCGAGGCGCTGCAGCAGCGCGGCGGCCTCTGGCGGCGCGAGGGGGCCGAGGGCCGTGGCCGCCCAGCCCGGGGCGGGCCCGGCCGCGGTGGCCACGGCGCAGCCTTGGCCCGTCGGCAGCAGCGCGAGGAGCCGCTCGGGCGCCGGCGCGCCGGCGAAGACCACGAGCCAGTCGGGCACGGCGGCCAGCCAGCGGCCCAGCTCGCCGCGCAGCCCGGCCCACGAGCCCGGGGGGGGCCCCGCCAGCCCGATGGCCGTGGCGAGGGCCCGCAGCCCCCGGTCGGTGCTGGCCTCGGTGGCGGCGTCCACCCACCAGACCACCGCGAGGCGGTCCTGGGCGGCCCGGGCCAGGGCCGCGGCGAGGGCCTGGCGCCCGCTGCCCGGGGGCCCGTGGAGCAGCAGCCGGGCGCCCGGCTGGAGGGCCCCGCCCAGCTGGGCGAGCAGCGCCGCCCGGCCGAGGAAGGCCGCGCTGGCGGGCAGGGTGGGCTTGACCGTGCCCAGTCGGTCGGCGGGCGCCAGCAGCCCCCCGGCGAGGGTCGCGTCGATGGTCACCAGCTGGTCGGGGGCCATGCGGCGCAGGGCGGCCGCCACGGCCCGGGGGCTGCTGTGGGCCGTGAGCAGCGCCGCGGCCTGGGCCGCCACCGCCGTGTCGCTGCGCCCCCGGGCGAGCTGGCGGGCGCCCGCGGGGCCGAGCTCGTCGTCGACCAGGGTGCGGATCCGGGCCGGGCCGAGGGTGGTGAGCAGCAGTGAGGCCCAGGTGGGCGCGGGGGGCTGGGACATGCCGCCAGTGTAGTCGGGCGCCCCGATCCGTGGCGGGCGGGGCGGGGCGCCCGGGTGTTGACAGCCTCCAGACGCCCCGGGCGATCGGTCCGGGCTCCCGGGGGCATGGTGGAGGCCTGAGCACCCCGGAGCCCCCATGCGCGCCTCGCCCCCCCTGATCTCTCTGGCCCTGGCCCTCGGAGCCTGCGCCCCGTCGGTGGTGGGGGACGGGCCCAAGAGCACCGCCGGCACCGACGCGGGCCCGGCCGACAGCGGGCCCGCCGCCGACAGCGGGACCCGCGACAGCGGGGCGGGAGACGGCGGGGCCGGAGACGGCGGTGCCGGAGACGGTGGGGACGACGGCGGCGCTGGCACCCCCCAGCTCTCATCGCTGGTGACCTCCGAGGCCCTGCTGGCCCAGCTCGATGCCCTGCAGGAGGTGGCCGCCGCCCACGCCGACACCCGCGAGACCTTCGGCCCCGGCTACACGGCCAGCGTCGCCCACGCCGTCGCGGTGCTCGAGGCCGCGGGCTACACCGTCGAGCTCGAGCCCTTCGAGATGCGCGGCTTCTCGGAGACCGCCCCGCCCGAGCTGGCCCTGCTCTCGCCCACCGCCACGAGCTTCGTCGCGGGCACCGACCACGCCACCCTGACCTGGTCGGGCGCCGGCGAGGCCGAGGGGCCCGTCGTCGCCGTCGACCTCGTGCTGCCGCCCACCGCGAGCTCCTCGTCGACCTCGGGCTGTGAGGCCGCCGACTTCGCGGACTTCCCGCCCGGGGCCATCGCCCTCGTCCAGCGCGGGGGCTGCACCTTCTCGACCAAGGTGGCCCGGGCCGAGGCCGCCGGCGCCCTGGCCGTCGTCATCTTCAACGAGGGCCAGTCCGACCGCCAGGGCCTCGAGGGCTGGACCCTCGACGAGGGCGCGCCCGCCTCCGTGCCCGTCGTGGGCACCCGCTTCGACGTGGGCGAGGCCCTGGCCGCCGCTGCCGCCGCGGGGCCCGCGACCCTGCGGGTGGCCACCTTCGTGCGCGGCGGCACCTTCACGATCCACAACGTGCTCGCCGAGACCCCCACGGGCGACCCCGCGCGCACCCTCGTGGTCGGCGCCCACCTCGACAGTGTCGCCGCGGGCCCGGGCATCAACGACAACGGCACGGGCACGGCCTTTGTGCTGGCCGCCGCCACGGCCTGGGCCGAGAGCGGTCTCGTGGCGACCAACCGCATCCGCTGGGCCCTCTGGGGCGCCGAAGAGGTGGGGCTGGTCGGCTCGACGGCCCATGTCGACGCCCTCGACAGAGACGAGCGGGACGCCATCCTGGCCAACCTCAACTACGACATGATCGGCTCGCCGAACGGGGCCCGCTTCGTCTACGACGGCGACGGCTCGGCCACCGGCGGCGTGGGCCCCCTGGGCTCCGACACCATCGAGGCCCTCCACACCGACTGGCTCGAGGCCCAGGGCCTCGACTGGGAGCCCACGCCCTTCGACGGGCGCTCGGACTACGGGCCCTTCATCTGGGCGGGAATTCCCGCTGGTGGGCTGTTCTCGGGGGCCGAGACCCGCAAGGGCCGGGCGCTCGCCGAGCGCTTCGGGGGCGACCCGGACGCGCCGCTGGACGCCGGCTACCACCGGGCCTGTGATGACCGGGGCAACGTGGATCCGGTGCTCTTTGCCGAGCTCTCGGCCACGGCCGCCCACGTCGTCCAGACCCTGGCGGCCTGGGAGGGGCCCCTGGGCAGCCCGTCGGCGGCCCGGGTGCCCGTCGCCCGGCCCACCGGTCCCCTGCCGGCGGCCCACGGCCACGGCCACGGCTGTGGGCCCGTGCTGCGCTGAGCGGGGGCGGCCGGTCCCCCGCGAGACGGGGGCACCGGGGCCCGCCCGCGCCCGGGCGGGCCCGTGGGCGCGCGCGCGGCGCCCGTGGACTAGAACGGGATGTCGTCGTCGACGTAGGGCATGTCGGAGCCGCCGCCGCTCGAGCCGGCCGGCTTGCCGCCACCGCCACCGCCGCCGTAGCTGCCGCCACCGCCACCGCCGCCACCGGAGTAGCCGCCGCCGCCGCCGCCGCCGCGGGAGTAGCCGCCGCCGCCGCCGCCGCCGTCGCCGTCGCTCGTGCTGCCGAGCAACTGGAGGGTGTCGACCACGACCTCGGTGCTCCAGCGGTCGCGGCCGTCCTTGTCTTGCCACTTGCGGGTGCGGAGGCGGCCCTCGATGTAGACCTGGCGGCCCTTCGAGAGGAAGCGGCCGGCGGTCTCGGCCGTGCGGCCGAAGGCCACGACCGTGTGCCACTCGGTGTGCTCGCCCCAGTTGCCGTCCTGGTCCTTGCGGCGCTCGGTGGTCGCGAGGCGGATGTTGGCGATGGCCAGGCCGCTGTTGGTGGTGCGCATCTCGGGGTCGCGCCCGAGGCGGCCGACGAGGATGACTTTGTTGACGGTCATTGGGGGCTCCACAGGGAGGGAAGGGGGGCCGGCAGGCCGGCGTGCACGAACCAAGTCACCTGTCCGCGCGCGGCCTGCAACTCTGCTCCGGACAGAATGTGTCCTGGTTTGGGCCGGGAGATCGCGGTACACTGACCAGATCTTCGGGTCAAGCCGGCGGGGCGCCGCGCCGTTCAGGGGAGGAAGGCGGCCCAGCGCGGGTCGGCGGCGAACTGGTCCTGCAGGGCCTCCCAGGCGGCGTCCGTCTCTTCGGGCGGAACCCCCACGGGGGCGCAGGTGCGCACGCTCTCGTTGATGTAGCCGGGGTCGTCCGGCCCGTAGAAGTGCATCCCGAAGTTGTCGGGGGCGTAGAAGGTGGACTGGCTGGCCGAGCCGCCCCACACGGCGTAGACGCCGCCGCCGGGGATGAGGGTGCCGCCGTCGGTCGTCTCGTAGAAGGCCCGCAGGTCTTCGCCCGACTGATCGTCGAGCACGGCCCAGGTGCTGCGCACCATGAAGTCGCGCACGCCCAGGGGGCTCGTGCAGGTGGCGTAGCCGGCGAGGTTCTCGGTGGGGGTCACGTCCGAGGGGTCGCAGTGGCCCTCGATGTGGGACGTGGGGTCGTAGGGGTAGCGCCAGTTGTTGGGGCCGGCCGCGGCGTAGAGCAGCTCGGCCACGGTGCAGAGGCGCCGGCCGTGGGCCTCGGCCAGGGCCGCGAAGTCTTCGACGGTCTGCCAGTCGAGCTCGTCGGTGGGCCAGGGGGCGCCCCGCTTGCCCGGGAAGGGCAGCTCGTCGATGCAGTAGGCCTCGAGCTTGTAGCCCCGGGCGGCCAGGATCTGGCCCTGGTAGGCCTCGATGCGGGCCGGGTCGGCCTCGCCGAGCGAGACGTTGATGGCGTCGAGCTCGATCATGCCCACGGGGCAGTTGGGCGGGGGGCTGTCGTCGCCGCCTGTGATCTCGGCCGTCTCGCCGTCGTCGCTGCCGGCCGAGCCGGTCTTCAGCTCCTCGCCGCAGCCCGAGAGCAGGATCGCCAGCGCCAGGGGGACGGGGCGCGCCCAGGACCGCGGGAGGGAGGGGGTCACCGGCTCACTCGGCCGCGTAGCGGGAGAAGCCGATGTAGACCGAGCCCTCGTCGCCGAGGAGGTCCTCGCCGGGCACGCCGAAGACCAGGTCGGCCCGGCCGTCGCCGTCGACATCGCCCACCGAGATGGCGCTGCCCATGCCGTCGTCGGGCGCGCCGCCATAGAGGGTGGCGTCGGCGTTCGCCAGCGCCCGGTCGCCCGTGAGGCCCGAGATGACCATCCAGGCCGCGCCCGAGTCGGTGCCGCCGTCGTCGTTGCCGGGGCCGCCGATGAAGAGGTCGTCCGCCCCGTCGGCGTCGAGGTCGCCCGCGGCCACGGAGGAGGCCGCGAAGCCCTCGATGTCGGTGCCCGTGTGGGTGACGTGGGAGGTGTTGGTGGCCGTGACCGTGCCGCCGCCGACCACGTCGGCGTGGGTGAGGACGTAGAGCTTGCCCGCCCGGGTGACGGCACGGGGCGCGCCGATGGCGAGATCTGCGTCGCCGTCGCCGTCGAAGTCGCCGGCCGCGGCCGAGACGCCGAAGCGGCTGTTGGTGGCGGGGTGCTCGATGGTGGTGCGGGCCAGGCCCGAGACGACGCCGCTGGTGGGGCTCGAGCTGCCGAGCACGACCCAGGTGCGGCCCGAGTCGTTGCTGAAGCCCGGTGCGCCCAGGGCCATGTCGCCGAGCCCGTCGCCGTCGAGGTCGTCGAAGGTGGCGATGCCCGCGCCCAGCTCGTCGCCGTCGGCCGTGCCCGTCCACACCGCGTCGGCGTCGTCCGCCGTCAGCACGGCCGCCGAGGCGAAGGTGTCGCTGGTGAAGAGGTAGACCGCGCCGCTGTCGCCGTCGGGCGCGCCGACCAGCACCTCGGCGTTGCCGTCGCCGTCGATGTCGGGCAGCGAGCGCACCGTCGTGCCGAAGCCCGTCGTGCCGACCGCCGGGACGGGGCCGGTCACGATGTAGTTGGCGTTGGTGTTGACCTTGTAGCTGGCCGAGACGCCGAGGCGGGTGTGCTTGAAGATCCAGACGGCGCCGACGATGTTGTCGGAGCCGTCGCGGGCCTCGGTGCCGGAGATGGCGAGTTCGCGCTTGTTGTCGGGGCCGTCGACGTCGAGCAGGAAGGCGACATCGGTGAGGGGGCCCGAGCTCAGGTCGGAGCGGATGAGCGAGACGGCGTCGCTGGCGTCGGTGGCCGAGCCGTCGAGGTCGGCGCCGGGGAAGATGTGGACGAAGCCGTCGCCGAGGTCGGTGGTGTCGGCGTCGACGGCCTGGATGACGGCGAGGTCGGCCCGGCCGTCTTCGTCGTAGTCGCCCGCCGCCACCGCCGCGCCGAAGCCGCCGCCGAGCTCGGTGCCGAGGATCCAGCCCTGGCCGAAGTCCTGCTCGACCGAGAAGGTGTCGCGCACCCCGTTGCAGTCGGTGTCGCGGCCGTCGAGGGCCTCGAGGGTGCTGGTGCGGATGGTGGGGTCGGTGTCGTCGCAGTCGGTGCCCGTGCCGCCCGGCGCCTCGTCGAGGCTGGCCTCGCCGTCGCCGTCTGCGTCGAAGTCGTCGGCCTCGTCGCAGTTCTGGTCGACGCCGTCGTACCAGATCTCGGTGGCCGAGGGCAGGATGTCGGCGTCGCCGTCGTTGCAGTCGGGGATGTCTTCGTCGCCGGCGTAGAGGGCGTTGATGGCGCCGTCGCCGTCGGCATCGTAGTCGTTGGCCCCGTCGCAGTTGCTGTCGACGCCGTCGTACCAGGTCTCGGGCGCGCCCCGGTAGATCGAGCTGTTGGCGTCGTCGCAGTCGTCGCCGCTGGCCGAGTCGGCGGCCTGGCCGTCGAAGTCGGCGTCGGAGTCGTTCCAGCCGTCGCAGTTCTGGTCGACGCCGTCGTACCAGACCTCGTCGGCATCCGGGTGGATGTCGGGGTTGGTGTCGTCGCAGTCGTTGCCGCCGAAGGCGTCGCTGGCATGGCCGTCGGCGTCGGCGTCGAAGTCGTCGTCACCGCCACAGTCGCTGTCGATGCCGTCGTACCAGATCTCGGTGGCGCCGGGGTAGATGGCGTCGTCGGCGTCGTTGCAGTCCTGGTCGACGGGAACGCCGTCGCGGTCGGCATCGTCCGAGGTGGTCTCGGCGGTGTCCTTGGTGCTGCCGGCGCAGGCGGAGAGGGCCAGGGCCCCGCCGAGGAGCAGCAGGCCGGAGAGGCCGCCGCGGACGCGGAGGGGGGCGGTGCGAGGGAACGGGGACATGGGCGGTCGGTCCTCCCCCTGCGGGCGCAGGGCAGTCGAGAGCGCACGATAGACCGGCCGCACCCGGCGGGCAAGCGCGCCCCCCCGGGGCGTTGTAGGCTGGGCGGGTCCCGCGACCGAGGAGCCGGACCATGGCGCCCCCACCGCCCGTGCCCCCGCAGCGCCCTGTGGCCCCCTCGCGGGGGAGGCTGTGGCGTGCTGCGGCCCCCTTGCTGCTCGTGGCGGCGGTGCTCGCCGGTGCGCCGGCCCAGGCGGCCTCCCGGGGACGGATCCAGAAGACGGCCCAGCTCACGGCGACCGATCCCGCGGGGACGTGGATGGTGGCGGTGGCGCCCGGGGGCGACATCCTGCTGGGCACGGCGCGGCTCGAGACGGTGGGCCGCATCGGCGGCGAGGCGGCCGGGGCGATCGTCCGGGACGGGGTGGCGGCGGTGTGGACCGGGCGGCGCGAGGGCCTGGCCCACCAGGGCCAGCTGCTGCGGGTGGACGCCGCGGGTGCCGTCGTGGTCCACAACACGGCCGTGCCCCTGCTCTCGGTGGCCATCGACGAGGCCGGGGTGGTGTGGGCGACCGTGCCCGGGGGGCTGCTGCGGGTGGACGGGCAGGGGGTCCAGGCCCGGGGGCTGCCCGTGGATGCGCCCCGCTTCGTCGCCCAGGACGGCGACCAGGTGGCCCAGGCGACGCTGGCGGTGGGCTTCGGCGACCGCGACCCGCTGGCCATCGACCCCGCCACGGGCTGTGCCGCCCTGCCTCCGGTCGACCGCTGGCCCTTTGCCGACCCGCTGCTGGTGGCCCGGCTCGATGCCGCCCGCTGCACCCGCGACACGGCCCTGCCCCCGCGGGTGGGGGCGGCGTCCCGCTTTGCCCTGGAGGCGGCCCGGCTGGCGGCCTGGCGGTCGGGGGATGCCCTCGCCAGCTGGGCCCTGGGATCGCCCGAGAATGGCGCGGAGGACGACATCTCCGACGGGGACTGGACGGGCCACAAGCCCAAGGTGGTCGTGCTCGATCGCCGGGCGGCCGGGGGGCTCGCGGGGCCCGTGGCCGTGGTGCGCACGCCCCTCGCCAGCGCCGGGCCGGCGGCCTGGGTGGGCGACCCGGGCGCGGCCGCCTGCCACGGCGGCGTCGTGCTCGTCGTGTCGGACCACGAGCAGCGCGCGGCCTGGACCATGGCCCTCAAGGGGCTGCGCCGCGCCGGCGCCGACTGTGTGGACGGGCTGCGGCTGGTCGACCGGGCCCCCCTCGCCGCTGCCGGCGAGCTCTCGGCCGAGAGCAGCGTCGTCTATGCGGATGCCGACGGCAAGCTCGTCGGGGAGCGCAGCGGACGGGCCGGCCCGACCCTGGTGCGAGACGACCTGGTGAAGCTGGCCGGTGCCGGCGATCCGCTCTACGCCATGGCCAGCGCGCCGGCCCTCTCGCCGGGCTGGACCCGCGCGCCCGGTCCGGGCTCGGCCATCCTGGTCGACGTGGACGGCAGCATCGTGATGGGTCTCGGCCACGGGCTGCTGCGGAACACGGCCAAGGGCCACCGGCCCCAGGTGGTGCCCCTGCCCGGGCCCGTCCAGTCGGTCCGGCTCAACGAGCGCAGTGTCTACGAGGTGGTGGTCGCGGGCCAGCGGGCCGAGGTGGTCTTCGAGGCGGGCCACATGCGCGGCGGCTCGGGGGTGGTCACCTGGGACCAGGACGGCCCGCTGCTCACGGCCCCGGCCCCGCCGCCGCCGGTCGCGCCCCTCGCGGGGTGGATGATCTCGGGCACGGTCGTGCAGGCCCCCGAGAGCGGGGCCCCGGTCGAGCTGGGCGCCCCGGTGCGCCGGGTGGTGGCCTGGACGGGGGGCGCTGCGGTGCTCACCACCCGGGGGGTGGTCGGGCTGTTCCCGGACGGGGGCGTGGGCTGGCGCATCCCCGAGGCCACCGACGTCCAGGTGGTCGATGAGCTCGTCATCGCCGCGCTGCCCTGGGGGGCGGCGGGCTACCGGGCGCCCCTGCGCCGGCCGACCGCCGTGGCCCGGCCCGAGCCCGAGCCCACCGAAGAGGCGGGGCCGGGCGGCGGCGGTCCGGGCGGCGGCGGTCCGGGCGGTGGCGGTCCGGGCGGTGGCGGTCCGGGCGGTGGCGGTCCGGGCGGCGGCGGTCCGGGCGGGGGCGGTCCGGGCGGCGGCGGTCCGGGCGGTGGCGGGCCGGGCGGTGGCGGTCCGGGCGGTGGCGGTCCGGGCGGTGGCGGTCCGGGCGGTGGCGCGCCCGGCGGGGGCGGCTGAGGCGGCGCGGGGCCCCGGCCTCAGCGCACCGAGGCGAGGATGGCCGTGGCGATGACCTCTTCGGGCAGCGCGGCCTCGACGCGGCGCACCCCGGGCACCGGGGCGGCCGGGAAGGGGTCGGCGCCCCGGACGAGGTGGGTCTGGTCGCAGCGACTGACGAGCGCGCGCAGGGCCGGATCGAGGGCGGCCGGGCGCACCGGTGCCTGCAAGATCACGAGCTGGAGGTCGGCGAGGCCCCCCGACAGCGAGCCGAGCCACTCGCCGTCCGGCGCGCCGGGCTCGAGCTCGATGAGCAGGGCCGTGCGCAGCCGCGCGAGGAGGGCGTGGCCCACGGCCGAGCGCAGGGGGGCGCTGCTGCCGGTGATGAGCAGCACCCGGGGGCGCCGTGCGGGCGCGCAGAGCAGCGACCAGGCGTGGCGCAGCAGCACGAAGCGCCGGCCCGGCGCGAGGCTCGGGTGGTCGACGACCTGGCGCAGCAGCGAGATGACCTTGAGCAGGGGCAGCAGCATGGCGGCCCGGGGATCGGGCTCGTAGGCCAGCCAGGCCCCGGCCAGCGCCTCGGCCTCGGCCCAGGCCCCGGCCAGCTCGAAGGCGAGCTGGAGCGTCGCCAGCTCTTCGAGGGGATCGGCCCGCACCTGGCAGGGCTCGCGGCCGAAGCGCAGCTGGGCGCCCTGGCCCGAGAGGCGCAGCTCGCGGGGGTGGTCGAGCACCCCGCGGTGGTGGCCCTGGCGCTTGCGGATGTCGAGCCAGGGCTCGGTGCGCTCGAAGGCCGCCCGCACGACCCGCTCCATGCGCCCCTCGAGGGCCGGGGGCAGCAGCGGCGCGAGGCGCTCCAGCAGCCGCTCGAGGCTGGCGGCATCGTTGCGCCGGGGGGGCAGGGCGTCGTCTTCGGCCGTCGCGGGCAGGGACGCGAGCCCAGCGCCGAGCGCGGCGACGGTGGCGGTGGCGGGCACGGGCCCCTTGGGCCCCAGCAGCTGGGACAGGGAGGGCGCGTCGAGGGGGGGCATCGGCCAGGTCATGGGGCCTGTGCGGCGAGAGGACGGGGGGCCGAGCCGAGGGGATCCGGCGCCAGCGGGCAAGGGACGGCACCCTATCGCGCGGCGGCACCGCCGGGGGCGGCGTGTCGGCCAGGGCCCCCGTGCGTGCATCGGATACGGGAGGGGCGTCCTGCACCGGAGTCCGCCATGTCTCGCCGATCGCATCCCCCCGGGGCCCGCATGGGCGCCGTGCCCGTGCGCCGTGCCGCGCCGGCCCCTGCGCCCCGGGGCCTCGCCGAAGAGATCCGCGACGCGGTCGAGGCGGTGGTGGTGGGCGAGCTGCTCCGGCCCTCGCTCGCCGGCTCGGCGAAGACGGCGGCCCTCGGGGTGCTCCACCGCCGGGGGCTGCGCGGGGCCCGGGTCCACGCCCGGGTCGAGGCGGCCAGCGTGGTGCTCGAGCTGGCGCTGCCGGCGGGCCCCCAGCGGGTCGAGCGGGTGGTGCTGCGGGTGGGGGGGCCCTGAGCCCCGTGTCGGCCCTGCTCCTGTTCGCCGCCCTCGTGTCGCGGTCCCCCTCTCCCGGTCGGGTCGACCGGTCCCCCGTCCTCCGTCCGGAGCGCCCATGCGTCCCCTGACCCTCCACCTCGGCGACGCGCCGCTGCTCGTCAGCGTGCCCCACTGCGGCGCCTGGCTGCCCCCCGCGCTGGCCAGCCAGCTCGCCCCCCATGCCCAAGACCTGCCCGACACCGACTGGCATGTCGACAAGCTCTACGACTTCGTGCCCGCCATGGGCGCGAGCCTGCTCGTGGCCCACGCCAGCCGCTACGTGGTCGACCTCAACCGTCCCGCCGACGACGCGCCGCTCTACCCGGGCCAGGCGGGCACGGGGCTGCTCCCCACGACCCTCTTCGACGGCCGGCCCCTGTGGACCGCGGCCCCCGACGGCGCCCCCCCGCCCGACCGGGCCGACCGCATCGCCCGCTGGTGGGCCCCCTACCACCAGGCCCTGCGCGACACCCTCGACCGCATCCGCGCGCGCCACGGCGTCGCCCTGCTGTGGGATGGCCACTCGATCCGGGGCACGGTGCCGCGGCTCTTCTCGGGACGGCTGCCCGACCTGAACCTGGGCACGGTGGGGGGCCGGTCCTGCGCGCCGGCGCTGCGGGAGCGGGCCGCGGCGCTGCTCGCCGACGGCCCCTGGTCGACGGTGGTGGACGGGCGCTTCCAGGGGGGCCACATCACCCGCCACTACGGGCGTCCCGATGACGGGATCCACGCCCTCCAGCTCGAGATGGCGTGGTCGGTCTACCTCGACGAGGCGGATCCCCAGCGCTGGGATCCGGCCCGGGCGGCGCCGGTGAAGGATCACCTCAAGCGGGTGCTCGAGGGCGTTCTCGAGACGGTCGGGGGCCTCGCATGAGCGGGCTCTGGGCCCCCCATGCCCTCCTGGGCGACCGCTGGGCCGCCGGTGTGCGCCTCACCGTCGACGGGGGCACCATCGTCGGCCTCGCCGAAGACACGGCCCCGGCGGCGGGCGACCGGGTGCTCGGTGGGCCGGTGGTCCCGGGCATGCCCAACCTCCACAGCCACGCCTTCCAGCGGGCCCTCGCGGGCCTCACCCAGACGGCAGATCCGGCCGGCGGCCACGACAGCTTCTGGACCTGGCGGGCCCTGATGTACCGCTTCGTCGACCGCCTTGGCCCCGACGAGGTCCAGGCCATCGCCGCCTGGCTGGGGGTCGAGCTGCTGGAGGGGGGCTTCACCCGGGTGGCCGAGTTCCACTACCTCCACCACGGCCCGGGCGGCCGCCGGCTCGCCCCGTCCACGGCCATGGCCCGGGCGGTCGTCGCGGGCCTGCGGTCGGCCGGCCTCGGCGTCACCCTGCTCCCGGTGCTCTACCAGACCGGCGACTTCGGCGGGGTGGCCCCCGGTGCTGGCCAGGCGCGCTTCCTCTGCGAGACCGACGAGCTGTTGGGCATGATCGACGAGCTGCGCGACCTGTCCGACCCCGAGCTGCGGGTGGGGCTGGCCCCCCACAGCCTCCGGGCCGTGCCCCCGGGCGCCCTCGCGGCCGCGGTGGCCGGGCTGCACGCCCTCGACCCCTCGGCCCCGGTCCACGTCCACGTCGCCGAGCAGCCCCGCGAGGTGGCCGCCTGCCTCGACTGGAGCGGCCAGCGGCCCGTGGCCTGGCTGCTCGATCACGCCCCGGTGGACGCCCGCTGGTGCCTCGTGCACGCCACCCACGTCACCCCGGAAGAAGTGCGCGGGATTGCCGACAGCAAGGCCGTTCTCGGGCTCTGTCCCACCACAGAGGCCGACCTCGGCGACGGGGTCTTTCCCCTGGCGGGCTTCCTCGAGGCCGGGGGGCGGCTGGGGGTGGGCACCGACAGCCACGTCGGCCGCAGCGCTGCCGGCGAGCTGGCGCTGCTCGAGTACGGCCAGCGGCTCGTGCGCGGGGGGCGCAACCTCGTGCGCACGGCCGACGAGCGCGCCACGGGGGCGGCCCTCTGGCGCCGGGCGGCAGCGGGCGGCGCCCAGGCCCTCGGCCAGCCCTGCGGTCGGCTCGCCGTGGGCCAGCGGGCCGACCTCGTCGTGCTCGACGCCGACCACCCGAGCCTCTGGGGCCGCACGGGGGACGCCTGGCTCGACAGCCTCGTCCTCGGCGGCTCTCCCGACACCATCGACGCGGTCTATGTCTCGGGTCGCCCGGTCGTCGCCGGCGGCCGCCACCCCGAGCGGGCGCGCCACGCCGCGGGCATGCGCCGGGCGCTCGCGACCCTGCTCGGCTGAGGGCGCGGGGGGGAGGGCGCGATAGGCGGGGGCCATGTCTCACGAAGCCCTCGCCCGTCCGCTCACCCTGCCCTGTGGCGCGGTGATCCCCAACCGCATGCTGAAGTCGGCCATGTCGGAGGCCCTCGGCACCCCCACCCACGCCCCCTCGCCCGCCCACGCCCGGCTCTACCGCCGGTGGGCCGCCGGGGGCATCGGGCTCTCCATCACGGGCACCGTGATGATCGACCGGCGGGCCCTCGGCGAGCCCGCCAACGTCGTGATCGAAGACGACCGCGACCTCGCCGCCCTCCAGGCCTGGGCCGCTGCGGGCACGGCCGACGGCACGGCCCTGTGGATGCAGCTCAACCACCCGGGCAAGCAGTCCCCCGCCTTCCTCAGCGCCGAGACCGTGGCCCCCTCGGCGGTGGGCTTCGGCCCCAAGCTCGCCAAGGCCTTCGCCGTGCCCCGGGCGCTGACCGTGCCCGAGATCGAAGACCTCATCCGGCGCTTCGGCGAGGCCGCTGCCGTCGCCGTCCAGGCCGGCTTCACCGGGGTCCAGATCCACGGCGCCCACGGCTACCTCGTGAGCCAGTTCCTCTCGCCCCACCACAACCGCCGCGAGGACGACTGGGGCGGCAGCCTCGAGAACCGCGCCCGCTTCGCCCTCGAGGTCTGCCGCGAGGTGCGCCGGCGGGTCGGCCCGGCCGTGCCCGTGGGCATCAAGATCAACTCCGCCGACTTCCAGAAGGGGGGCTTCTCCGAGGACGAGTCGGTGGCCGTCATCGGCTGGCTGGCCGCCGCGGGCATCGACCTCGTCGAGGTCTCGGGCGGCACCTACGAGGCCCCGGCCATGACCGGCCACCGGGCCCCCAAGCGCGAGAGCACCCGCCAGCGCGAGGGCTACTTCCTGGCCTTCGTCGAGAAGGTGCGCGCCCAGGTCGACGTGCCCCTCGCCGTGACCGGTGGCTTCCGCACGGCGCCGGGGCTGGCCGCTGCGGTCGCCGAGGGGGCCGCCGACATGGTGGGCATGGCCCGCACCCTCGCCATCCAGCCCGACTTTCCCGCCCAGGTGCTCGCCGGGGCCGCGCCCGAGAGCCGGGTGCGCCGCCTGAGCACGGGCATGAAGGCCCTCGACGCCGTCGCCATGCTCGACATCACCTGGTACGAGAACCAGCTCGCGCGCATGGGCGCGGGGCACGAGCCGGATCCCGAGCTGGCGCCCCTGCTGTCGCTGGCCCGCACCTTCTGGGCCATGGGCAGCCAGGCCTTCAAGATGCGCCGGGCCCGCTGAAGCCGCGCCGGGGCGGCCGCCTCCGCGGGGGAGGGGAGCGCCGCCCGAGACCGGAGCGGCGGGGCCGGGCCCTGAAGGCAGCAGCGCCACCCCCCGCTGGGCGGAGAGGTGGCGCCGAAGGGCCGAGAGCGGGGGAGCTCAGTCGGCCGCACCCTCGGGGGCGAAGCGGGCACCGCCGTAGCGGGCCACCCGGTCGCCGTGGGTCATCATGCCGGCGGCCTGGCGGAGCTCGGCCTCGACGGCCAGCTCGTTGCGGTGGATGCGGCGGGACAGGTTGACCACCGCCCGGCCGAGATCCTCGTCGGTGGGGGCGTCGCCGTCCCGGCCGTCCATCACGACCAGGTCGAAGAGGGAGGTGCTGGCCACACCCCGCCCACCGCGCCCGAGGGCGCAGATGTGGACGGCTGCGGTGCGGCCGTCACGGTGCTGCAGAGACAGCACCGCAGCGCCCTGCTGCACCGGCGAGAGCCCGGTCACCGACCAGCCCTTGCCAATGGTGGAGCCGGTGCGGATCGGAGAGACCAGCCACCAGGGCGCCGGAGCACCCTCCTGGAGGGCCGCCGCCGCCTTGCGGGCCTGGGCCGCGTGGGCAGCTCGGGAGCCGCCCGCCACGGTGAGAGCAGCTGCTCCCAGCCCCATCGAACGAAGCACGTCGCGTCGCGTAGTCATGCGTTCCTCTCAGTACGGGCAGTCAGTGGAGCTGCAGATCGACCAGTCACCGTTGGTGACGACGAGCTCGTAGCCTTCACAGCTGGTGATGGCGCCGGTGCGGGACACCTTGACGTAGTAGGTGTTGCTCATGTCTTCGCAGTTGTTGCGAGAGGCCGAGCTGTTGGTGCACGAGCGCGCGTCTGCGGGCTGGCTGTGGGAGCCGTCCGCCCGGTCGTAGGTGTAGTCGTTGTAGGAGTCGTAGCCCGTGGTCGAGCA
Organism: Myxococcota bacterium; assembly: GCA_964226865.1. Taxonomy (GTDB): domain Bacteria; phylum Myxococcota_A; class UBA796; order UBA796; family UBA2385; genus CAXQUZ01. Next base: position 40,848 of record CAXQUZ010000090.1, read on the forward strand.
CTCGACGGCGGTGGTCGAGCCCCGGTAGACCTCGAGCGCGTAGGCGGTCGAGGCGGTGTCGGTGCCCGAGTCGTCGTAGAGACGGATCTGGAAGTTGTAGAGGTCGATGCCCGCGGCGTTGTCGGCGGTGGCGTCGTCGTCGGTCTCGATGACGTACCAGTCGACGGTGTCGCTGCCGTCCTCGAGGATGTTGCCGTCGATCCGGATGGTGGTGGCGGCATCATCCGAGATGATGGACCACTCGTCGACCGGGTCGGTGATGTCGTCGCCGTAGCCGGTGCCGTCCTCGTAGACGTCCTCGGGCTCGCAGACGGTGGTGATGACCGTGCTGGAGAGGGCCGAGTCGTTGCCCGCGGCGTCGGTGCCGAAGGCCTCGCAGCTGGTGACCACGCCCCGGGCGACGCCCGAGAAGCTGGTCGACCAGGTGCCGTCGGAGAGGCAGGACGTCGTGCTGGACAGGGTGCCGTCGGTCGCGTTGGTGCACTCGACGGTGACCGTGTCGTGGTCGCCGAAGGTGCAGGTGCCCGACTGGTCGATGGTGTCGGCGTTGACGTAGGTGAGGGGGGTGTCGATGACCGGAGCGCCGGGGGCGGTCTGGTCGGTGACGGTCACCGTGTCGGAGGCCGAGGTGCCGTTGGCGATGCCGTCGTTCGGCGTCATCACACACTGCCAGTTGTCGGCGAGGTGGGTGTAGGCGGCGGGGACGGTGTCGTTGGTCCAGGTGGTGCTCGAGAGGGCGGCCGTGTAGGCCACGCCGTCGGCGTACCAGGTGGCGTTGTAGCTGACGCTGTCGCCATCGGCGTCGTAGGAGGCCGTCACGACCTCACAGACGAGGTCGTCGATGTTGATGCCCGGGTTGCTCGGGGTGATCTCGATCGTCGGGGCCTCGGGGGCCGTGTTGACGATGGTGACCGAGCTGGAGCTCAGCGCCGCGCCGCTGTCGGTGCCGTCGTTCGGCGTGACCTCGACGTAGACCGAGTCGCCGCGGTCGAAGTAGGTCAGGCCGTCGAGCTCGTCGGAGCTGCCGGACTGGACCAGGGCCGAGGAGACGTACCAGTCGTAGGTGTAGCTGATGGTGTCGCCGTCGACGTCGGTGCCGGAGACCGTGGCCGTGATGGTGGCCTCGGTGCCGGGGCTGGCGGGCGAGAGCGAGACGCTGGCAACCGACGGCGCCGTGTTGCCGATGGTGACGGAGTTGGAGCTGACGGCGGCGCCGTCGTCCGTGCCGTCGTCCGGCGTCACGATGCAGAGGATGTTGTCGCCCTTGGCCGTCTCACCGGAGCCGAGCGTGTCGCTGGTCTCGGAGACGGTGACGCCGTTGACCTGCCAGGCGTAGCTGTAGGAGACCGTGCCGCCGTCGGCGTCGGTCGCCGTGCCGGGGGTGCAGGTCAGGTCGTCGCCGGTGACCGGGGAGGTCGGGGTCAGGCTCACGCTCGCGAGCACCGGGGCGGTGTTCGAGATGGTGATGCTGCCGGACTCGGTGTTGCCCGTGTCGGAGCCGTCGCTGGCCTCGACCGAGCAGGCCACCACGTCGCCGTAGACGAAGCCGCCCGAGAGGGTGGCGCCCGTGCCGGCGCTGGCGCCGTTGATGGTCCAGCTGACGGTCGAGGCGTCGGCGTCGCCGTCGGCATCGCTGTAGCTGTAGCCACAGGTCAGGGTGTCGGCGGCCTTGGCCGGGTCGGGCGAGATGGCCACCGAGGACACGACCGGGGCCGTGTTCGAGATGGTCACCGTGTTGGAGGTGACCTGGGTGCCCGCGTCGGTGCCGTCGTTCGGGGTCACGCCACAGTAGACGTTGTCGCCGGAGTCGAAGGAGGAGGACGAGAGGGTGGCCGTGGTGACCGGGATGCCGCTGCCGTTGACGTACCAGGCGTAGGAGACGGTGACGCTGTCGCCGTCGTCGTCGCTGTTGGAGCCGGCGGTGCAGGTGAGGGTGTCGCCCTCGTAGGCCGGGTCGGGGCCGAGCACCGGGGTCGTGGTGACGGGCGGGGTGTTGGAGACGGTGAGGGAGGCCGTGGCCACGTCACCGGCGCCGTAGCCGTCGAAGGCGGAGACCCGCACCTCGAGGTTGTCGCCCTTGACCGTGTCGGTGCTGGGGAAGGTCGCCGTCGTGATGGCGGTGAGGCTGCCGTTCTTCCACCACTCGTAGGCGTAGGAGATCGGGTCGCCCTCGGTGTCGGTGGCGTCGACCGTGACCGAGACGGTGATGTCGTTGGCCGTGTAGGCGGGGTCGGGGTCGAGCGACAGCGTCGGGGCCGTGGGCAGATCGTTGATCCGCAGCGAGATGGTGTCTTCGGCGTACATCAGGTCGCCGTCGGTGGCCCGCAGCGTGATGGTGTGGGTGCCGATCGACAGCTCGTCGGTCGAGTAGTTCAGCGTGCCGGTGTCGCCCGCCGCGCCGCCCTCGTTGGGGGCGGGGGAGGTGTCGAGGTCGCCGTCGAGGTCGGAGCGCCACCGGACCGTGAGGTCGTGGGGGGCGGTCTCGGAGTCGGAGACGAGGCCGACGAAGTCGACCAGGTCACCCTCGTTCACCACGTCGGCGTCGGCCGGGTTGGTGATCTCGACCGAGGGCGGGGTGCCGATGCTGTAGATGATGGAGTCGGTGCAGACCGCGCCGACCTCGTCGGTCACCGTGAGGGTGATGACGTGGGTGCCGATCTCGAGGTTGTCGACGTCGAAGCCGGTGTTGCCGTCGGTGTCGAGCATCTCCGAGTGGAGATCGCCGTCGATGTCGCTGCTCCAGATGGCCGTCAGGTACTCGGGGTCGACGTCGACGTCGGAGCCCGTGCCGGCGAAGACCACCGCGGCGCCGCTGTCGGAGGCGCCGCCGTCGTCGGGCGCGACGATGTCGCAGTCCGGGGCGCTGTTGGGGGCCCGCACGTTCAGCTCGACGGTGTCGGTGCCCGCCTTGCCGTCGCTGTCGGTGACCGTGAGGGTCACGATGTGGGTGCCCTCTTCGAGGGCGACGCTGCCCGCGAGCTCGCCGCTGCTGTCGACCGAGTCGTCGATGGAGAGCTCGCCGCTGATGCTGCTCTCCCAGCTGACGGTGAGCTGGTCGTTCGGGGTCTCGGCGTCCGCGGCCGAGGCCGTGAACTCGATGGCCGTGCCCTGGTAGTAGTTGACCGAGCCGTCGGGGGTCAGGATGTTGACCACCGGCGAGTTGTCGGCCTCGACCACCACGCTGACGTTCTCGGTGCTGACGCCACCGTCCGGGTCGCTGACGACCAGGGTGATGGTGTGGCTGCCCGTGGGGAGCTCGGTCGTGCAGCTGGTCGTGCCGTCCGAGGCGAGCGCGACGTCTTCGCAGACCGCCGTGCCGTCGATCTGCCACTCGGAGGTGAGCTCCTCGGAGTCGCTGTTCGAGTCTTCCCCGCGTCCCGTGAGGGTCACGGCGTCGGTGCCCTGGATGACCTCGCCGTCGCTGGGCCAGGTGATCACCACCGTGGGGTTGTCATTGTAGACGGAGAGGCCCCCTTCCTTGCCGCTGCAGGCGGCGAGGATGAGCAGGGGAATCGCAGTCGCTGTGATGGTTCGTGCCATACCGGCCTCAGCGCAGGAGGGCTGCCCCATCGAAAAGACGGGGCCCGAGAGGAGTCAGCGGAACGTTACCGCTTGTGGGGCGTGTCGTGGGCCAGAACCGCACGAGTCTTCGCAAGATCGTGGGCGGTGGGTCTGGCGGTCCGGGGCGCCTATTCCCTGGTGGTGGGCATAGACAACCAAAAAATGTTCTGGCGCAGTCCGGGGATGTTCTCGCCCTGGCTTGGGCATCCCGGGCTGCGAGAGATCACCCAAGCTTGTGGAATCGGTGCGAAAACCCGCCGAAGACCGGGGGTCTCCCGGCGATCGATGGGCCCGATCGCCGACGCCCCGAAGGGGGGGGCGCCGCCGATCGGGGGAGGGCCGGGAGGCGCGTCGCCTTGGCCGCAGTGGTGGGGCTCTCCGCAGCCGGGGGCGGGGCGGAGGGCCGCCGGCTCAGTGGGTGCCGCCGAAGGAGAAGCGGCCGGCCATGTCGCGGATCTGGTCGGCCAGCGGGCGATCTTCGTGGATGCCCCGCGGGATCCGGGGGTCGCGGGCCACCACCGAGTCGGGGGGGGTGAGGTGCTGGCCGATGAAGAGCACCTCGGTCTCGGGCAGCAGGCTGCGGATGGCGCGCACGACGTCGAGCACGCTGGCCGTGCTGTCGACGAGGTCGAGGGTGCCGGTGGGCAGGCCGCCCACGACGGCGGCCTCGAGGGCCCGGGCGGCGGCGTCGACGTGGAGCAGGGCGCGGTGCTGCTCGCCGGAGCCCGTGACCTGGAGCCGGCCCGAGAACCAGGCCTCGAAGAGCAGCCGGTTGACGAGTGAGTCGTAGCGCATGGCCGGGGCGAGGCCGTGCACATTGCCCATGCGCAGGATGTGGAGCGAGAGGCTGTCGGCGAGGTCTCCGAGGAGCCGCTCGGCGGCGAGCTTCGAGTGGCCGTAGGCGGTGACCGGGGCCGGGGGGCTGGCGTCGACGGCGGAGGCGGGCCCGCCGTGGGTGTCGCCGTAGACCGCCGTGGAGCTCGCGTAGACGAGGCGCGTGGCCCGGCCGCTGCGCTCGAGGGCCATGCCGAGCTCACCGGAGCCCCAGCGGTTGATCTGGTCGAAGCCGTGCACGTCGTCGTGGGCGAAGGGGGTGGTCACCCGGGCGGCGAGGTGGACCACCACGTCGATGTCTTCGACCGTCTTGAGCAGCTTGCGGGTGTCGAGCAGGTCGCCGCAGACGAAGCGGAGGCGGCCGGCGCTGCCCGGGGGCATGGTGGCCAGGAACAGGTCGCGGCTGCGGGAGAGATTGTCGTAGATGACGATCTCGTCGATGTCGTAGCGGCTGGCGAGGCGGGTGCAGAGGGCGCTGCCGAGGTAGCCGGCGCCGCCGGTGAGGAGGACGCGCATCTCAGTTGCCCCCGCCGAGGTGGAGCCCGCACTCGGTCTTCTTCATGCCGGCCCAGCGGCCGTCGCGGTCGTCGAGGGCGCCGCCCAGATCGGGCTGGTCGACGAGGCGCCGGGTGCAGGGCGCGCAGCCGATGGAGGCGTAGCCGGCGGCGTCGAGGGGGTGGGGCGGCAGGTCGTGGGCGGTGATGTAGCGGTACACGTCGCGGCTGGTCCAGTCGATGATGGGGTGGTAGCGCTCGATGCCGCGGCGGCCGGTGGCGGTGCGGCCCATGGCGGCGCGGGTGGCGGACTGGGCGGCACGCACACCGCTGATCCACAGGTCGTTCTCGGCGATGACCGGCTCGAGGGGCAGCACCGTGTTGAGGTGGCAGCAGCGGTCGGGATCCGAGGTGAAGAGCAGCCGGCCGGCGGCGTCGCGCTGCTGGTTGCGCGAGACCGGCGCGTAGAGCTGGCGGATGTCGAGGCCCAGCCGGCGGGCGAGCTGGCGGCGGAAGGCCAGGGTCTCGGGGAAGTGGAAGCCGGTGTTGAGGAAGTAGACGGGCACCTCGGGCGCCCAGCGGGCGATGAGGTGGAGCAACACCAGGCTGTTGGTCTGGAAGCTCGACGTGGCGAAGGGGCGCCGGCCGGCCGCGCGGTAGGCCGCGAGCTCGTCGGCGATCCGGGCGAGGCGCGGCACCAGGTCTTCGGGATCCCGGCGCGCGTCGACGTCCAGGGGCACGGGGGTGGGGCTGGGGGGGGGACATGGGGGCTCCAGGGGCGGCGGCCTATCCGGTTGGTCGGCGCCGGGGAGGGGCGGGGGCTGTGCTACCGTCCGGGGGCCGGGGAGCCGACGTGTTGACTGCGGACGAGAAGGCCCACTACGACGAGCAAGGCTGGGTTCGCCTGCAGACCCCCTTCGGGCCGGAGGCCTGCGCGCGGCTGCGCGATGAGCTCACCCTGCTCTGCCGGGGGGGACGGGGGCCGGTGCCCGGTGCGACCGGACGGACGGGGCCCGAGGTGGACGAGGCGACCCTGCTCGCGCGCCATGTGGCCCTGCACTTTCCCCACAAGCTCTCGCCGGTCGTGCGCGCCCACCTGCACGAGCCCTGGGTGGCGGGCGTCTTCTCGGCCGTGCTCGGCCCCGACGTGAAGGTCGTCCAGTCGATGTTCTTCATCCGGCCCCCGGGCGGTCCGGGCCAGGCCTGGCACCAGGACGAGCGCTTCGTGCCGACCCGCGACCAGAGCCTCGTCGGGCTCTGGCTGGCCCTCGAGCCGGCGACGGTCGAGGGCGGCTGTCTCTGGGTGCTGCCCGGCTCGCACCGGCCCGGGGTGCTCTGGCCCCACCGGCCCCACCACAGCCCCCGCTTCGACCCGGTCGACGCCGCCGTGCACCCCCTCGACGAGGGCGCGGCCGTGCCCCTGCCCTGCGCGGCGGGCGAGGCCCTGCTCTTCCACGGCCACCTGCTCCACCGCTCGCTCGACAACCGCAGCACGGGCTTCCGCCGCGCCCTGGCGCTCCACGCCGTGCGGGCCCGCAGCCGCATGCCCTGGATGGGCGCCGAGGCCCGGGGGCCCATCGGCGAGGCCGACTGTCGCGACTTCGAGCTCATCGCCGGGGTCGACCCCTACGCCGACGAGCCCCGGGAAGACCGGCTGCTGCCCTGGCTGCGGCCGGCCCGCCTCTGAGTGCCGGGCCGCTCAGGGGTGCTTCGGGGCGAGGGGCCACTCCCGGGCGACCCCCCGCGCGCAGGCGGCCCCGAGGGTCGCGCGGACGGGCGCGTCGAGGCCCACCACCGGCCGGGCGCAGGCTGCGGGGCCGCCCGCCTCGCCGAGGCCAAGGCCGAGCCCGTCGGCCCAGGCGGTGGTCCGGGCGGCATCGAGGCCCGGGGGCAGCGCCGGCGCGAGGGGGCCCCCGGAGGATCCGCCGCCCGGCGCTGGCCCGTGGCGTGGCCGGTGGCCCAGGCCCGGGCGGGGTGGTCGTCGGCGAGGGGGCGCTCCCAGGCGGCGGGATCGATGGTGTCCCAGATGCGGGCGAGGCCCGCCTCGGCGGCGATGCCCGAGAGGTCGGCGAGGGCCGGGGGCACGGCGCCGCCGGGCTGGACCCGCAGGGCTGCCTCCCCCAGTCCTTCCTGAAAGTGTCGTGAATCAGACCATTCTCGTGGGTCTTCGGCCAGTCCTTCGCGGCCCAGTCCGTAGCGGTGCAGGGCCGCCGTCCAGGGGTCGGGGGATCGGGCGCCCCGGGTGTGGGCCGGGCCGTCGAAGACGTAGCTCAGGCGCTCGCGCACATAGCGCCAGTCGACGGCCGCCCGGGCCAGGCGGGCCGTGTCGGTGGGGGTCTGGAGCACGGCCACCCGGCCGAGGGCGCCGGCGCCGAGCCAGGGCAGCAGCAGGGCCGCCGCGGCCACCCGCCGGCCGCGCCCCCAGAGGCCCGCCGCCTGCCAGGCGAGGGCGAGGGCGAGCACGCCGAAGAGCGGCGCCGCGTAGCGGAGGCCTCCCGGGTACATCACCCCCGCTTCGGCGACCTTCACGCTGAAGTCGGTGAGCCCGTAGACCCCGAGGAAGGCGAGGCCCAGGGCGCCGAGCAGGGGGCCCGGGCCCGGACGCGCCCGGAGGCAGGCGGCCGCCGCGCCCAGGCCCGAGATGCCGACGGCGGGCCCGAGCAGGGCGCGCAGGGCCGGGGGGCCGGCGCCGAAGAGGCCGGCGAGCTGGCGGGGGGCCAGCAGGGTCCACAGCTCGCCGGGCAGCCGCCGGGGGTCGGGCACGCTCTCGTCGGCGGCGTAGATGGTGTGGAAGGGGTGTTCGCCGGCGAGGCCGAGCTGGAGCCCCCAGCCGGCGAGGCCGAGGGGCAGCCCGGCGAGCACCCGGGCCAGCGCCCCCCAGCGCCGGCGGAGGGCCAGCAGCCCCACCACGGCGACGGCGCCGAAGCCCGCCGAGAAGCTGAGGTAGGTGCCGGCGCCGAGCACGAGGCCCGCGAGCCCGGGGCGGCCGGCGGCGAGGGCCACGGCGGCCCCCAGCACGGCCACCCCGGCCTCGGCGTGGTGGCCCCAGCCGATGAGCTGGAGGTGGGCCCAGGTGGGCGGCGCCAGCAGCCACAGGGCCGCCGCCATGCGGGCGCCCGGCCGGCCCCGGTGGCGGTCGAGCAGGGCCCAGGAGAGGCCCAGGCCGGCGAGCGACCAGGCCAGGGGGATGAGCTTGTAGACCCCCTCGACCGGCGGCAGCACCGTGAACAGGCCCATCGCGGTCACCGCGTGCACCGTGCAGCCGCCGCAGAAGGGCCGGTACTGCATGGCGAAGAGCCAGCCGAGGTCGCCGTGCAGGGCCAGCCAGGCCTGGCCGGCGTTGAACAGCTCTTCGGGGTCGCGCTCGATGGTGCCGCGGGCGGCCAACATGCGGAGCTGAAGCAGCGCATGGCCGAGCATCCAGAGCAGCAGCTCGGCCCGGTGGAGGCCGGAGCGGGGCCGCGGTGCGGGCGGTGGCGCGGCGGGGGGCATCGGCCCAGGCTACCACGGCGCCCCGGGGGCCCCCGGGGGGCCCGGGCGGTTGGCAAGAGGGCGCCGCGGGCGGTACCACTGCGCGGCCACCCGCCGGGAGCCCCGTCCATGCTCAAGACCCGCCGCCTCCCCCGCACCCGGCTGCTCTACTTCGGGCTGACCATCGCGTCTCTGCCGATGATCTGGGCCGTCGTGGTCTTCGTGCTCTACACCTTCTTCGGCTTCACCTTCCTGCGGGTGCCCTTCCTGCCCATCTCCACCATCGGCACGGCGGTCGCCTTCTACGTGGGCTTCAAGAACAACTCGGCCTACGACCGCTTCTGGGAGGGCCGCAAGATCTGGGGCGGCATCGTCAACGCGAGCCGCTCCTGGGCGGCGGGGGTGCTCGCCTATGTCGACGCCGGCGCCCCCCACGCCGACAGCCACGCGGTCAAGCAAGAGCTCATCTACCGCCACCTCGCCTACATCAACGCCCTGCGGCTCCAGCTGCGGAAGACCTCGCGCTTCTTCGACAAGCCGGCCCGGGCGACGGCCCGGCGCCTCACGGCCCACGCCGACCACATGCGCAACGACTGGGAGACCGAGCTGGCGCCCTTCCTCGACGCCGACGAGCTCGCCGCCGTGAGCGGCCGGGTCAACCCCGCGACCCACCTCGCCGCCATCCAGGGCCAGCGCCTCGCGGCCCTCGTCGAGGCCGGCCGGCTCGACCTCTTCCGCCAGCTCGAGCTCATGGGGCTCATCACCGAGTTCTACACCCTCCAGGGCAAGTGCGAGCGCATCAAGAACACCCCCCTGCCGCGCCAGTATGCCGAGTACAGCCGCGTCTTCACCCGGGTCTTCGCCTTCCTCGTGCCGCTCGGCATGCTCGATGTCTTCGCCGACCAGATCCACCGGGTGGGCCCCGACCAGCTGCTCACCACCCACGACTGGGTCTATGTCGTGCCCATGGTGCTCGCCTCGGCGATGGTCACCTGGGTCTTCCTGACGATGGAGGGGGTGGGCGACTCGAGCGAGGATCCCTTCGAGCGCAGCATGAACGACGTGCCCATGAACGCGCTCTGCGTCGCCATCGAGCGCGACCTGCGCGAGCTGCTGGGCGAGACCGAGGTGCGCGGGCCCGAGCAGGCCGTGGACGGGATCCTGTACTGATGCCGCTTCGATGAGCGCACGGGCGGCGGCCGGCGCGGCGCTGGGCACGGCGGCGGTGGTCGCGCTCGCCTTCGGGGCCCACCTGCCCACGGGGCTCGTGGTCGCCGGCGACGGCCCCGAGCTGGTGGTGGTCGCGACGACCGGTGGGGTGGCCCACTTCCCGGGCTACGCGCTGTGGACGGTGCTGGCCGGGGCCTGGCTGGCGGTGGTGCCCGGGCCGCCAGCGGTGGCCCTCGGGGCGCTGGGGGTGGGGCTCTTCGCCCTGGCGGCCGGGGCCCTGGCCTGGCGGCTGGTGGCCACGGGCTCGCGGCCGCTGGCGGCGGCGGGGCTTGCGCTCTGCTGGGCCGTGCTGCCGGTGCACTGGGCGGCGGTGCCCGTGCCCGAGGTGCACGCCCTCGAGCTGGCCCTCTGGGCCGGGGCCCTGGCGCTGGCCACCGGGCGGGGGGCCGGGCCCGCGCTGGCCTTGGCCCTGGCGGGGCTGGCGGTGGGCCACCGGCCGACGGCCCTGGCGCTGGTGGTGGCGCTGGGCTGGACGCTGCGGGGGCCGGGACAGGGCCGGAAGCTGTGGGCGGGGGCGGCGGCGGGGCTGGGGCTGGTCCTCGCCAGCGTGCTCGCGGTCGCGGCCAAGGCGGCCGACCCGGCGACGCCCTGGCTGCCGGCGGCGCTGGGCGCGGCGGACGGGGGCTACTGGACGGGGACGGGGCTGGCGGGGGCCGCGCTGGCGGTGGGCGCGCCGGGGGCCCGGCTCGCTTCCCTCGGGCTCCAGGGTCTGGCCCTCGGGCTGGCGGCCCTGGGGGGGCTGGCCCACCAGTCCACCCGCGGCCTCGGGCTGGCGGCCCTGGCCCTGTGGGGCTGGCTCTGCCTGTGGGGCGTGCACGACGCCGAGCTGGCGGCCCTGCCGCTGCTGCTGCTCGGCACCCTCGTCGTGGGCCGGGCGGTCGGGCACCGGGGCGGTCAAGCGCTGGCCCCCGCGCTCGGGGCGCTGGCCCTCGCCCTCGGGGCGGCCAACCGGGCCCGGGCGCCGGTGGCCGGGGACGGGGCGGCGGCGGTGGCCGAGGCCGTGGCGGCGGCGCCTCCGGGGGCCCTGCTCGTCGCCACCGACGCCACCCTGCGCGGGGCCCTCGAGCTGGCCCGCCGGGAGGCCGGGCGGCGCGACCTCGCCGTGGTGGCCTGGCCCGGGCCCGATGCCCAGGGCCTCGCCGCCTGTGTGGGCGGGGGGGCGCTCTGGGTGCCCGAGACCCGGCGGCGCCACCCCTGCACCGGGCCGGTCTGGGCCCTCGGGCCCCCCCCGGCGGGCCTCGGGGCGGCGGGTCTGGCGGCCCGGCCGGTGGGGGGCGCCGGGCCGGAGGGGCCGGCGCGTGCCCAGCTCGTGGCGGTCTCTGGCCCCTGAGCCCGGGCTGCGTCGGCCAGGGACGCGCCCGCCCCTGGGCTGCGTCTCCCGGGGACGCGAGGTGGGTGCTGGGGTTCTCCAAGATGTCGTGCATCAAGGTGTCTTGGGGGTTCTGTGCAGGGCTGGCACGCTGCGTGCAGTCGACCCGGGCCCCCGCCTGCTGGAGTGCCCATGCCCGCCCCGTCCCCTGCCGCCGTCCGCCCCGCCGTGCCCGACACCTGCATCATCGGCGCCGGCTGGTCCGGCCTGCTCGCCTGCAAGGCCTTCCTCGACGAGGGCTTCGTGCCCGTCGTGCTCGAGAAGAAGGACCACATCGGCGGCGTCTGGCAGCACGACCCCCGCTCGCGCCAGGGCGGGGTCATGGCCTCGACCATCACGACCTCGTCCAAGGGCATCACCGAGATGTCGGACTTCCCCATGCCGGCGGACTTCCCCGACTTCCCGCGCCACAGCCAGATCATGGACTACCTCCACAGCTACGTGGCCCGCTTCGGTCTCGCGCCCCACATCGAGCTGGGGGTCGGGGCGGCCCGGGTCGAGAAGGAGGGCGACGGCTGGCGGGTGACGGGCACCGACGGCCGCAGCTGGCAGGTGGCCCGGGTGGTGGTCTGCTCGGGGGTCCACCAGGAGCCCACCGACAGCGGCCGGGCGGAGCTGGCGGGCTTCACGGGGCGGGTGCTCCACAGCGTCGAGGCCCGGGCCTGCCTCGACGAGCTGGCCGACCAGCGGGTGCTCATCATCGGTGCCGGCGAGACGGCCAGCGACCTCGCCGGCGAGCTCACCCGGCGCACCCCCCACCTCGCCGTGAGCAGCCGCCGGGGCCAGTGGTTCACCAACCGCAGCTCGAACGTGCCGCTGCCGGTGCCCTCGCTCAACGACTACTTCTCCTCGTCCCTGCGCTGGGTGATGGACCCGACCGACAGCGCCCAGTTCGCCGCCGCCGGCGTCATCGAGCGCTACGGCGCCTGTGGCTCGGGGGTGCCCGAGTGGCAGACCGAGCGGCCCTTCCAGGGCGCCTTCCTCAACAAGAACGCCACCCTGGTCGACCTCTGGCGGCTGGGCCAGGTGCGGGCCCGCCGGGGCGTCGCCAGCGCCAGCGGCCCGCGGGTGCGCTTCGTCGACGGCCGCGAGGAGGACTTCGACGTGGTGGTGCTGTGCACGGGCTTCGTCACGGTCTTCCCCTTCCTGCCCGCCCTCTACGCCACCCGTCCCGTCGACCACCACCTCAAGCTCTGCCTCGCCGACGACCCCACCCTGAGCTTCGTCGGCTTCGCCCGGCCGCTGGTGGGCTCGATCCCGGGCATCGCCGAGCTCCAGGCCCGCTGTGTGGCCGCCCTGGCCGCCGGGCGCATCGCGACCCCGACCCACGCGGCCCGCACCGTGGCCGAGGACCAGGCCTATGCCCGCCGGCGCTTCGCCGACGCGCGCATCCCCGGTCTGGTCGACATGAACCGCTACGTCGAAGAGCTCGCCGTCTGGCTCGGCGTCTGGCCCCGCTGGAGCGCCGTGTTCCGGCGCAGCCCCGCCCTGTGGTGGTCGGCGGTCAACGCCCCCCACAACGGCGCGCTCTTCCGCATCAACGAGGCCCTCGACGCCGGGGATGACCCCGCCCTGGCCCGCCTCGTCGCGCACGTCTCGGCGCCCCGCTACCTCTTCAAGAAGAACCTCGCCGCCTGGGCCCACGTGCTGATCCGCAACCTGGCCCCGGTGCGGCGGGCCCCCTGCTTCGACGAGCGCGGCGCCTGGGCCCTGCGGGCGCTGCTCGGGATCCTGCTCCTGCCCGTCAGCCTCGGCTGTGGGCTGCTCGCCCGCCATGGGCGCACGGTGCTCGGCCAGGCGGTGGGGGGGCTCGTGCTCGCGCTCGCCGCACCGGTCATCGCCGGCCGGCTCTGGCGCCGCCACCAGCGCCGGGCGGGGGTCGCCGCGGCCTTTGCGGGCCCGCCCCTCGCCCGGGTGCCGGCCGCAGCGGTGGCCGAGGTGGCGCCGGGGGTCGACCGCCTCGCCGCCCGCTGAGCGGGGCCCCTAGGCCGTGTTTCGGGCGCCCCGGGCCTCCCAGGCGCTCCAGGCCCAGAGCCCCGCGAGCACGCTGGCCCGCACGGCCCAGTCGAGGGTGGTGCCGATCCAGATGCCGGCGAGGCCCTGGTCGAGCACGACGGCGAAGAGCCAGCAGGCGCCGAGACGCACGCCGATGGGCCCGATGAGGGCGACCGCCATGGGGCTGGCCGTGTCGCCGGCCCCGCGCAGGGCCCCGGCGAGGGCGTCGGTGACGGCCATGAGGGGCTGGGCCACCGCGGCGATGCGCAGGCAGCGGGCCCCGAGGGCGACCACCTCCGGGTCGTCGCTGAACAGGCCCACGAGCCGGTCGGGCACGAGCAGGAAGACCAGCCCCACGGCGCCGAGGGTGGCGGCCCCGAGCCCCGCCGAGAGCCAGCCCACCGTGCGGGCCCCGGCGCTGTCGGCGGCCCCCAGCTTCTGGGCCACCAGCGCCCCGGCCGCGACCCCGAAGCCCCCGGCGCCGATGAAGCCCAGCGACTCGATGGCCAGCAGGGACTGGTTGGCCGCCATGGCCGTCTCGCCGAGGTGGCCGACGAGGCCGGCGAAGACCATGAAGCCCGTGTGGAAGAGCAGCTTCTCGCCCAGCCCGGGCAGGCTCACCCGGCCGATGCGCCGGAGCTGGGCACCGACCCGGGCCCGGGCGCCCTGGCTGCGCGCCCGCCAGGCGGCAGCGAGGGGCCCGACCACCCCGCCCGGCGCGACCAGGGCCGCGACGACCAGCCCACACACCACGGCGAAGGAGGCCGCCGTGCCCAGGGCCGCCCCCGTGATGCCGAGGCCGGGCAGCCCGACCAGCGGCAGCCCGAACATCAGGGCCCAAGACAGCCCCAGGTTGGTGGCCCCGGCGGCGATGCCGATGCGCATGGGGGTGCGGGTGTCGCCGCTGGCCTGGAGGGCCACGATGCCCGCCTCGCCGAGCAGCACGAGGGGGGCGGTGGGGAAGACCACCGTGAGGTAGCGGTGGGCCATGGCGCGCAGGGCGGCGGTCTCGGGGCCGCTGCCGGCCATCAGCGTGCAGACCAGCTCGCGGCTCAGCAGCCCGAGGAGGGCGAGCACGAGGCCGATGCCGGCGCTGGCCCCGAGCAGCCCGAGGGTGGCCCGCCGCGCCTGGGCCCGGTCGCCGGCGCCGATGGCCCGGCCCACGATGGTCATGGCCCCCGTGCGCAGGGCGCCGAAGACGTTGAAGAGCGACCAGAGCCAGGGCCCCGCCACCTGCATGCTGCCCAGGGCCAGGGGGTCGAGCTGGCCGAGCAGCAGCCGATCGGTGAAGAACACGGCCGTGCTGACCAGCCCGGCGAGGATGGCCGGCGTCGCGAGCTGGACCACCTCGCGGACGAGGGGCGCGGGGGCCCGGGCGGCAGGCAGGCGGGGCTCCGGGACAGGCCGGGGCTATCCCAGGGCCCGCCCGCCGTCCCTTCGGGCTTCACAAGCCGCCAAGATGGCCTTCATTGGGTCATTCTCGGGCCGTGCGCGCCGACCCTCGGGGCCGGGCTCAGGGGCGGACCATGCCCGGCCGCTTGTCGGCCCAGGGGCGGGCCTCCTCGAGCTGGGCGGCGAGCCGGAACAGGGTGGCCTCGTCGCCGAAGCGGCCCACGAGCTGGGTGCCGATGGGCAGCCCGGCGTCGTTCCAGAACAGCGGCACGCTCACCCCGGGCTGGCCCGTCTGGTTGAAGAGCTGGGTGTTGGGGGTGTAGGCCAGCTTGCCCTTGCCCATGCTGTCGATGGCGAAGTCGAGCACCTTGCCGAAGGCGAGGTGGCGCAGCACCGAGACCTGGAGCGCCTCGCTGCGGCTGAGGGTGCCCTCGCCGATGCGGGCCGGGGGCCGGGCGAGGGTGGAGGTGAGGAAGACGTCGTGGTCGACCATGAAGTCGGCGACCTGGCGGCCGGCCTTCTGGACGGCGTGGCGGGCGCGCTCGAGGGCCGCGGCGGGGGTGCGCCAGCCGATGAGGGCGAGCAGCCAGGTGCCCGGCTCGAAGTCCTGGTAGCGGGGGGGCTTGCCCGTGCGCTTGGCGGCCTCCTCGACGTAGTAGCTGATGCCGGCGGCGACGGTCACGAAGTAGGAGCGCACGAGGGTGTCGCGGTCGACCAGGGGCCGGGCCTCGACCAGCTCGTGGCCGAGCTCGCGCAGCAGGGCCACGGCGTCGTCCACGGCGGCCACACAGTCGGGGTGCTGGCTGTCGGCGTAGAGGGCCTCGCGGCAGAAGGCGATGCGCAGCTTGCCCGGCGGCGTGGCCACCTCTTCGACCCAGGGGCGGGCCTTGGCCGGGGCGTGGTAGGGGTCGCCCGGGACGGGGCCGTCGACCACGTCGAGCAGCAGGGCACTGTCGCGCACGGTGCGGGCGAGCACGTGCTCCTGGACGTAGCCCTGCCAGGCGTCGCCCATGAAGGGGGCCATGCTGACCCGGCCGCGGGTGGGCTTGAGGCCCACGAGGCCCGTCGTCGAGGCGGGAATGCGGATGCTGCCGCCGCCGTCGCCGCCGTGGGCCACGGGCACCATGCGGGCCGCGACCGCGCTCGAGGCGCCGCCCGACGAGCCGCCGGGGGTGTGGGCCGGGTTCCAGGGGTTGCGGCAGGGGCCCCGCAGCGCCGGCTCGGTCACCCCCATGATGCCGAATTCCGGCGTGTTGGTCTTGCCCAGGATCTGCAGTCCGGCGGCTTCGTAGCGCTCGGCATTGACGCTGCTGCGCTGGGCCACGGCGTCGGTGTAGAGCTTGCAGGAGCCCGTCGTGACCGTGCCGGCGAGCTGGATCTTGAGGTCCTTGAGCAGGAAGGGCACCCCCTTGAGGGGCCCGTCGGGCAGCCGGTCGACCCGCTCGCGGGCCCGGTCGAAGGTCTGCAGCACGACGGCGTTGAGGGCCGGGTCGCGGGCCTCGATGCGGGCGATGGCGGCGTCGAGCAGCTCGGCGGGCGAGACCGCGCCCTCTCGGACGAGGCCGGCGAGAGCGGTGGCGTCCAGGTCGTCGTACTCGGGCATCGGCAGCGGCATCGGAACTCCGGTGGGGGCGGGGCGCCAGGGTAGCCCGCCGGGGGGGCCGGCGCCGAGACTCAGAGGGCGTCGAAGAGCCAGCCGTAGGCCACCACCATGAAGCCCACGGGGATGACGATGCCGGCCATGGTGGCGGCGAGGTAGTCGCGCAGCCGCACGGGGGTCAGCGCGAGGGCGAAGTTCAGGGGCGGCGAGACGGCGAAGAGCACCCGCAGCACGAGCATCACCCGGAAGGGCCGGGCCTCGATGCCGTCGAGCAGCCGCTGGACCCAGGGGCGCCGGGCCGTGCGCAGGGGCTGGGCGCCCGCCCGCCTGAAGCCCACAAAGGCCACCAGCGCCGCCAGCACCGAGCTGAGGTAGCTGAGGCCGAAGGCCACGGGCCGCCCCCAGGCGAGCACCCCGGCGCCGATGAAGACCCAGCCGGGCAGCTGGAGCAGGTTGCCCCCGACGTAGACGGCGACGAAGGCCACGGCGGCGAGGGGGCCCGCCCGGGCGATGAGCGCCCGGATGCCGGCCGGGCTGAGCTCGTCGAGCTGGCCCGTGGCGTGGGCGAGGGCCACGAGTGCGGCGAAGAGGCCCAGCGTGAGGAGGGGCCGCAGCCAGGGCCGCGCCGGGGCCGGGGCCGGGGCCGGGGCATCGGGGGGTGTGGGGGGATCGGGGAGAGGGGCGTCCACCCCCCCTGCGTAGTCTGTTCGGAGCACGGTCGGTGGGGCCGGGCGCCGCTCCTGACGGGACGAGAACGACGCCAGGCGCAACCATGAGCCCGGAGGGGGGCCCGGGGCGGCGCCGGCGCCCGCTGCCCTACTGGAGGCAGACGCGGTAGGGCGCGACGTAGACCGAGCCCGGGAAGCTGCTGAGCCCCTCGAAGCAGTCGGCGTCGACGGCGTTCCCGTCGAAGACCAGCCGCTGGCTGCCGTTGGCCCAGTACTCGAAGTGGAGGCTGTCGTCGGTGGGCTGGCTCCAGCTGCCCGTGTAGCCCGGGTAGGCGAAGCCGATGCTCTGGTCGGCGTTCAGCGTGATCTCGTGGCTCGAGATGCTGGTGGGGCTGCGGGTGCAGGCGGTGAAGCTCACGAGGTCGATGCCCGTGCAGTGCTCGTTGATGACGTCGACCGGGCCGGTGATCACGAGGTCCGGGTAGACGACCTCGGCCGTCTCGGTGGCCGTGTCGTTGCCGCTGTTGCTGTCGGCGGCGCTGGTCTGGACGGAGACGGTGAGGTCGATGTCGGCCGCGCTCCAGGGCAGGGCGAGGTCGAAGTCCACCGCGGCGCTGTCGCCGGCGCGCACCCGGCCGAGGTCGCACTTGAGCAGGGTGTGGTCGTCGTAGCAGCGGCTGTCGAGGCCGGTGACCGGGCCGAGGGGGTGCACGGTGGGGCTCGTGTGGGTCTGGGGCAGCACGATGGTGAGCCACACGTCGGTGGCGTGGCCGCCGCCCTGGTTGTCGACGGTCACGGTGACCGTGTCGGAGACGTCGACGTCGAAGACGGGCAGGTCGATCGAGACGGCGAGGTCGGCCGGGTTGCCGCCGCCGCCCCCGCGTCCCCCCCGGCCGGCCTCGGCGGGCGCGGCGACAGCGAGGGCGAGCAGGGCGAAGGAGAGAGCAGACATCGTGGACTCCGGTGCGGTGGGCCGGGCGGCCCGGGTTGCGCAGAGGTCCAAGGGCCGGGCCGGGGGGCGATTACGGGGCCCGGGAGATTTCTGGGATCTCGTCGTGTTCCTGGGGACGCGGAATCTCTGAGAATGCTCATCATCTCGGTGTCTTGGGTCAGATCGGCTCGTCGTCCACCGCCAGCTCCAGGTCGAGGACGAGGGGCCCGGCCAGCCCCGGCACGGCGCCGAGCGCGGCGACGAGGCAGCGGCCGAAGGGGGTGGGCGCGCTCTCGAGCTGGGCGCCGCTGGGGTCCAGCCGCAGCTGGAGCCGCTGGCTCGCGGGGGCGGTGGTGTCGGCACAGCGCTGGGCCCCCGCAAAGACCGCCTCGTCCCAGTCCCGGGCCACCCCGCCCGTGCGGCCGAGGAGCTGGGCCCGGCTCTCGCGCAGCAGCCGCCGGTCGTGCAGGGCCGCGGCGTCCGTGGCGCCCCGCTCGGCATCGGCCTGGAGGGCCTGGTCGAGGGCGGCGAGGGCCGCGGCGTCGTCGCCCCGGGCGGCGTGGCGGTCGGCCAGGAAGGAGGCCATGCGCCCCCGCTCGTCGGTGGGCAGCTCCGGGGCCAGCTCGGCGAGCAGGGCCAGCTCGCCCGGGTCCAGGGGCACGGTGGTGCCGACCAGCAGGGCCGAGGCCGCCGCGAGCAGGTGGCGGTCTTCGGTGGTGTGGAGCACGTCCAGGGCGAGCGCGGCGGCGGCGTCCTCGTCGAAGGAGCTGCCCTCCCAGTCGGTGTAGAGGGCGGCGGCGGTCAGGGCGGCGAGCTCGGCGGCGGGCCCGGGCGGCAGGTCCTCGGCCAGGTCTGCGGCCGCCTCGGCGAGCGGGGCGGTGTCGCGGGGCGCCGGCGCCGCGGGCAGGGGGCCGCCGGTGCCCTCCCAGGCGAGCAGTGCGGCGGTGTGGGCGGCGAGCTCGGCCTCTTGGGCGGCCGCCTCGAGCTGGCGCTCGGCCTCGAGGCGGGCGAGGCGCGCCCAGGCATCGTCGGCGGGTGGGGCCGTGTCGAGGGTCTCGGCCAGGGCGTCGAGGGCGGCCGCGCGCTCCGCCTCACCGTCGGCGGCCAGCAGCTCCTGGAGGGCCAGCACGGCCGGATCGGCCGCGAGGCTGGCGAGGGGCAGCTCGTCGGGCAGGGGCCAGGCCTCGGCCACGGGGAAGCGCGAGAAGACCCGGGCGCTGTGGTGGGTGGGGACCCGGGCGCCGGTGTGGACGACGAGCGCGACGTGGTCCACGGCCGGTGGGGGGGCCGGTGCGGGCGGCGGTGCGGTGGCCGTGCGGGTCGGCAGGCGCCGTGCCGGGCCCGCGGTCCGGGCCGTCCGGGCCGACGGGCCCGCAGCGGCAGGCTCCGACAGGGCGAAGGCGCCGGCGACGAGGGCGATCAGGCCAGCGGAGAGCAGGGCGAGGGGGCGGGCGTGGGCCATGGGGACTCCGGGCGTGGGCGGCAGGGCAGCAGAGCCCCGCGCGGCCGGGCGGTTCCCCGCCTCACAGAGCCCTGACAGGCGCCGGGTCCCCGGGGCCGGCTCAGGTCGGGGCCCAGCCGTCGGGCAGCTCGGTCTCGCCGCTGCCCAGCCGCCGCTGCACGTCCCGGGTGGCCCGGTCGAGCTGGTCGAGCATGGCCCCCAGCACGAGGCGCCGCAGGAGGTCGCCCTCGGGGCCGTTGTCCTCGAAGAGGTCGCGGTAGTGGGCCGTCTGGAGGTGGAGCACCAGGGCCCCGTCGGTGTCGGCGCAGAGGGCGGCCGTGCGCTGGCGGCCCGTGACCATGCCCATGTGGCCGAGCAGGGCCGGGGCCCGGGCCACGGCGAGGTCGCGGTAGGCGTTCCGGGCGTCGCGCTTCTGGACCCGCAGTGCCCCGTCCACCAGCAGGTAGAGGCCGTCGGCGATGTCGCGCTCGTCACAGAGCATGTCGCCGGCGGCGAGGCTGCGCTCGCGGGCACAGCGCCGCATCAGGTTCGCCATGGGCACGAGATCGTCGAGCTCGAGGCCATAGCGGTCGATGAAGGCCCGCACCTGGGCCGGAGAGCTGGCGGCGGTCATGACGACACCCCCATGAGGGTCTTGAGGCGCTCGAAGAGCCCCGGCCGGGCGCCGGCCTCGGCGGCGGCGGCCTGTTCCTCGGCGGCCTTGCGGGCGGCGTGGCGGGCCTGGTCTTCGCCCCGCCAGACCTTGCGCATGTCGAGGTCGGCGGTCTGGAGGCGGCGGCCGGTCACCTCGATGACGTGGCGCTGCAGGGCGGCGACGGCCCCGTTGCCCGTGAGGCTGCGGAGCTGGTCGCGGGTGAGGTGGAGCAGCCGGCTGCGGGTCACGGTGCTCACCGAGTAGCTGCGGGCGGTGCGCACCCCGAAGAGCGCGTTCTCGCCGACGACGCTGCCGGGCCAGAGGTCGCCCAGGTCGCGGGCGCTCTCGGTCACCCGCACCCGCAGCCGGCCCTCGACGATGAGGATGGCCGACAGGGCGTCGTCGCCCTGGTCGGAGACGGTGGCGCCCGCGGGCAGCTCCTCCCAGCGGCCAGCGGCGACGAGCTGGGCGAGGTCGTCGGGAGAGACGTCCCGGAAGGGCCGCAGGCGGCGCAGCGGGCTGTGGGCAGGCGGGGACATGCGTGCTCCAGGCATCACGGCAGGAGGGGGGACGGACTCCCACGCCGGCGGCGGCCAGCCACTGCCACGAGGGCCAGCAGCCCCAGCCCGGGAGCCCAGGCGGGCGCCAGTGTGGCACAGCCGGCGGGCTTGGCGGCGGAGGTGGCGGGGTCGGGGGGGGCACCGCCGGTGTCGGCGGGGGCGGGCCCGTCGGTGGCGGCGGCCAGATCGGCCCCGTCACAGTCCTGGTCGATGCCGTCGCCGGCCTGCTCCGGCGCGCCGGGGCGCACGGTCGGGTCGGTGTCGTCGCAGTCGGCGGGGCCCCCGGCGGCCACGTGGTCGGGGGGCGCGCTGCAGGCGGTCGTGGCCGGGCCGGTGGCGCCCGCCCCGTCGCCGTCGGCGTCGGGCACCCAGGCCGGGGCCCCGGCGGGGGGCGGGGCGTCGGGGGCGCCGTCGCAGTCGGTGTCGCGGCCGTCGCAGCGCTCGGGGGCCCCCGGGTAGACCGCGGCGTCGGTGTCGTCGCAGTCGCCGGCGGGCGCGCTGGCGAGGGCCAGGCCGGCGGCCGTGCAGGCCACCGCGGCGGTGGTGTCGAGGGCCGCGGTGCGCACCCCGTCGCCGTCCCGGTCTTGGTGGCAGTCTTCGAGGCCGTCGCAGTCCTGGTCGACCCCGTCGCCGGGCCGCTCGGTGGCGTCGGGGTGCACGGCGGGGTCGGTGTCGTCGCAGTCGCCGGCCCGGGGGGCCGTGCCCGGAAGATCCGTGCAGAGCAGCAGCGGCGCGGTCGGGTCGCCGTGGCCGTCGCCGTCCGCGTCGGTCCAGCGGGCCTGGGGCGGGCCGAGGGCCGTGTCGCCGTCGTCGCAGTCTGCCCGCGCCGTCCAGCCGTCGCCGTCGCCGTCGACATCGCCCGGGTGCCACTCGACGATGCCGGCCCCGGGATCGCCGATGAGCACGTCGTCGTGGCCGTCTCCGTCCACGTCGCCGGCCCCCGTCACCAGCTTTCCGAAGGTCACGCCCCCCGACAGGGCCGGCCGGGCCGTGGTCTCGAGGCCGCTGGTGCTGCCGTGGTGCACGGCGGCCACCCGGGTCGTGCCGTGGCCGCCCACGATGACATCGTCGTGGCCGTCGCCGTCGACATCGCCCACCCCGTCGACCGACTGGCCGAACTTGGCGCCGCTCGTGGCCCCCGTGAGGGTGGTGGCGGGGCTCGCGCCGATGCCCGCCGCGCTGCCCCGGTAGAGCTCGGCGCTGCCCAGGCTGGCGGCGCAGCCGAAGGCGCCGATGATGAGGTCATCGTAGCCGTCGCCGTCCACGTCGCCGGCCCCGGCGAGGCTCTGGCCGAAGTTGCAGTAGGCCGCGCTGCCCTCGAGGGTGCGGGCGGGGGCGCTGCCGAGGCCGGTGGCGCTGCCGTGCCAGATCTCGACGTAGCCCCGCAGCCCGTCCCAGGTGCTGCCGCCGATGGCGACATCGTCGTAGCCGTCGCCGTTCACGTCGCCGATGCCGGCGACCGCGCCGCCGAAGCGGGCCCCGGCGCTGCCGTCGAGGCGGGCGGCCGTGCGTAGCCAGGAAGGATCTCGAGTCGACCATCGCGAAGTATGCGAATCCCAACTTGGTCAAGTTCGCCGAGTCGCTGCTGGAGAAGGTCG